>JBAPZR010000312.1:0-4709 GCA_049285335.1 Xanthobacteraceae bacterium
CATGGATAGGACGGGAGCTTGCCGCGCTCGCGGGCGCTTTCAGAAAATCTGCTGACGCGCCGTCGCAACTGGCCGCACTCGCGCGCGTCTTTCCTCGCGGCGCCGGCTCCAGCCGTGGGTGGGTCATTAGCGGGCATTGCAATTGATCAACTACAAGCCTGCTTTACCCCGAAAGCAGACATCGCTGAGCACGGCGCTAATGTCCGCTTTGTGCCAAAAAGCACATCGGCAAGTGGCAACCATTACTTAGCCGCCACCATTGGATCACCCAAGTTTATGCGTGTTTCGCTCGAACGCATGTGCGCGGGTCGGCGACCTTGGACGGCAATGTCCAATGACCAGAAGTGGGTGCCGCAGGTCGCCTTTCTGAAAGTCGAGCGCCGCGCCGCCCGACTGGGAATGTGGTTTCTCCGTTAGTATCTGCGAGGAGCTACGCTCATCCGTTTGATGCCATCGGTCGAACCCTAATCGCCAGATTTAGCAGCCATTGCCTTCTGGATCTGGGCTTTGACCGCTTCCAGATTGAAGCTCGCCCCTGGCTGCATTGGCGGAAAGTCGATCGCTGTTTGAGCGACTTTTCCAACGACCTGCTGCACCAACACGAAACGCCAAAACTCGTAGGCGAACCAGTTGTAATAGGCGATCGATCCATTGTCCCTGCCGTTGTACATGCCGGTGCGTTCATAAGGATCGAGGCGCAGATTGGTCAGGATCGGCCAGTCCACCTTCACGGTAGCGCCGAGCCAACCGTTCGGCTGATCGGTGAACCGATATTTGAAGTCATCGACGCGCACCGCGCTCAGGTTGCCCTCTGTGAAGTAAAGAATCTCATGTCGGGCCGAGGGACCCTTGCCGGTGATCAGGTCGAGTTGATTGTAACCATCGAGATGGACCTTAAAAGTCCGATCGCCGAGCTGCTTACCATTCAGCAATTCGGTAGTGATGTTCGGATTGCCGGCCGCCGCCACCAAGGTTGGGAACCAATCCAGCCCTGAGATGATGCTGTTTTCAACCTTGCCGGCGGGCACGTGACCCGGCCAGCGAATAATGCAGGGCACTCGGAAGCCGCCTTCGAGGCCAGTACCCTTGCCACCTGCGAATGGGGTCTGCCCGCCATCAGGCCAGGTGAAGTTCTCCGCACCGTTGTCGGTGGTAAAGATGACGATGGTGTTATTGTCCAGACCGTTGTCTCTGAGATGCGCCAGCACCGCGCCCACGTCGTCGTCGAGCTGTGCCATCCCGGCTTCCTCGACGCTCCAGCCGTTCTCAGGCGTGCGCATCGCCTCGTATTTTTCGGACAGATGGGTGACGACATGCATACGCGTTGGGTTGAGCCACACGAAGAATGGCTTGTTCTGCTGCCTCGCTTTGTCGATGAACTCCAACGCCTTGTCACGGATGACCTCATCCACGGTTTCCATGTTGTATTTGATGTTTGGCATCGGATGTGGGGGCAACGGACCTTCGTCCGTGATTTTTTGCTTGCCTACCTTGCCCCAGCGCGGATCGACTGTCGGATCGTCAACGTCGGTCGCCACGCTATGCACCAGGTTGCGCGGGCCGACCGTGTTCAAGAGAGCCTGCGGGTAATTGGGGTGGAAAGGGTCTTCCATCGCATCGAGGTGGTACAAATAGCCCCAGTACTCGTCGAAGCCGTGGACTGTCGGCAGAAACTCGTTGCGATCACCCAGGTGATTTTTGCCGAATTGGCCCGTGGCGTAGCCCATCGATTTCAATGCTGTTGCGATGGTCGGCGCTTGCGCCGGCATCCCGGTAGTGGCGCCAGCCTGTCCGACTGTCGTGAGGCCAGTACGAATTGGTAGCTCGCCGGTGATGAAGTTTGCGCGCCCGGCGGTGCAACTCGCTTCCGCGTAATAGTCGGTGAAGCGCATACCCTCGTTGGCCATCCGGTCCAGATTGGGCGTTCGACCAGCCATGATGCCTTGATTGTAGACGCCAATGTTCGACCAGCCGATGTCGTCGCCCATAATGGCGATGATGTTTGGCTGTTGCCCAGACGGTGCGGGCTGCGCGTGTGCCTTTTCAATACCAGTGGCAGAACCCAGAGCCGATGTGGCCGCGAGTGTCGTGCCGGCGAGCAGCATGTTACGGCGATTGATTGTGTTGCTCGTTTGGTTCGGTCTGTCTCCGTTGTCTCGACTGGTCATTTCGCACTCCTACTCCAATGGCACACCACATGATCCACGGTTTTTCCGCATGGAAGCGGCGGGCGGCGACTCTGGCTTTTCCTAATCGAGCAATTACCTTGCACCGCATGAGGGCGGTCTGCCTTTGATTCAAGTCAATAAACGGCAGCTGGTAAAATCCCGCTTCAGCCAATCAATGGCTAAGTTCTTTGGCCCTCCCCGATTGCTACCTGCGAAGAAAAAGTTGGACCAGCACTTGTAACAGGCGGGGTGATTCATTGAAGCGCCTCTGATTTGCCCTTGCGTGCACACAATTCGCGATAGGATTTGCGTCGTCCCACGTGGTCGAGGGACTAGCGGGACCTCTCTGCTACGCGAGGCCGTCTGGGGTGGGCGGCCTCGTTTAATTTAGGCCTTCCGCAACAGCTCCGGCAGCTTTGCCACGTTGGCCGCGATCCGCTTCGCCTCGTCTTTTGTTAGCAGCTTAGCCGCTCTTCGGCGGCCCGGTTCCTCCTCGTAATAAACGTATGCAAGCTTTTGACGGGTGCTGTCCCTCACGACAAAGGCATCGCCGATGTCATCGACTGACCAAGCGGCGGGAAGCAGCGTTGCGAATGCAGGAGGAGTCTGAGTGGGAACGAGCCTGCCGGCATCGAGCAGCTCGGGTAGCTTGGCGACCTGCACCGCAATCCGGCGCGCCTCGTCTTTCGCGGGCAGCTTAGTGGCTGCTTGCCGGCCGGGCTCTTGCGCATAATAGACTGTGGCAAACACCTCGCCATTGCCGTCCCACACGACAAAGCACGCGGCTAGCTCCTCTACCGACCAGAGCGGCGAAGGCGCGAGCTGGTCGCGCACATTGACCACGCTGCTCTTGACGAGGCGTTCTGCCGTCAGCGTAAGGCGGTCCGCTTTGAAGGGCTTTTCGATAAAGTCGTGGGCGCCGCGTTTGATGGCGGAAACTGCCGTCTCGATATTGCCGTGACCGGAGATCATCACAATCGGTAGTTCGGGATCCTGTTGCTTGAGGCTATCGAGCAGTTGAAGACCGTCGAGCCGGCTGCCTTGCAGCCAAATGTCGAGAAAAACGAGATTAGGCCGACGCGCAACGACAGCGAACAGTGCTTCATCGCTGTCGCGCGCCGTGCGCGTACCGTGTCCCTCGTCCCGCAGAATATCCGCGACCAATTCGCGAATATCCACTTCGTCGTCAACGATTAGGATGTCGGATGCCATGGTGTTCGCAATCGATTGGCTACCCGGTGAACCCGGAAGGACCTGAATCTTCGAATAACGTAGATGCCTAATGCGGCCCATGAGAGCCGGCCGCGAGGCGGAGATGGCGGAATAACGATTAGAAAGCCTCGATTGGGGCGGACAAAAATATAAACAAAACGCGGCGAGGTTTGCGTAAATCTCGGGACCCGCACGCGATCAATCTGCGATTAGTGGCACGGCCTCAAATTGTCCCAGAAACGGCCCCTGGCGAGTCGAAGTGCCGTCACCGGTCTCAGCTAAGCCTTGCTTTGGAGCGGGAGGGCTCCAGCATCTTCAGCCGTGCGACGTCTAGGCAAAAACTGGCCCAGGTTATCTCGGCAAGTTGGGGCCAATGCTTTTGTCAGGCGCGGCAAAGGAGTGTCACTGCTCCCCTCAAGGCTTGCAGGAGATTTGCCCGGTCTTTGAGATGCGCTGATAGCGTCATTTCAAATGAAGCCAATAAGTCAGTCGCGTTTTTTGCGGCAGCGCGAAACAAATTTGTTGGACACAAAACTCACTGTGAATACGGTTCTTAGGTCGACCTTAGTCAACGCTTACTGAATGATGCCTGTTCCGATCGCGCCGCTGCTGCAGAAGCCAATTTGCCAAGCTTCAAAACGCCCTTTTCGATGCGCTCATCCCATCCGTGGCCGCAGCTCAGCCGAAGGCAATGGCCGAAGCGGCCGCTAACCGAAAATACCTCGCCCGGAACAAAGCAGATTCCATTCCTAAGGGCCTCGTCGAAGAGTCCTGCCGTCTGCACCGACTTTGGCAGTTCGAGCCAGAGCACGAAGTTGCCAGCCGGGCGGCTTACTTTCGTACCACCGGGAAACGACCGCTCGACCGCACGACTCATCTGGCCGATGGTGTCCGCAAATATGCGCCTGATCCGACGCAAATGATTGTCGTAACCACCCGAGGATAGGAACTCGGCAAACGCGACCTGCAGCAAGGGCGGCCCGGACAGCGTGAACGCGAGCTTTCTTTCGAGGGCGCTTTGCATGAGCGCCTCCGACTTCGTCGCCATCCAACCGATGCGGTAACCGGGAGCGATGGTCTTCGAGAACGAGCTGCAATAGAGCACAGTGTTTGCGTGCCGATCGAGCGCCATGAATGGGGTTGGCCGTTTCGGCCTGAAAAAATGTCACCGGAAATGTCGTCTTCGATCAGGGGAACCCGGTACCGCGACAACAGGCCCATAACCTTCAGCTTCTTCTCGTCGGGCATGGTACATCCCAGCGGGTTGTTGAAACTGGAGGAAAACAGGCAGGCCTTTACGCTTTTAAGCTCCAGCGCTCTTTTCAAGGC
>JBAPZR010000313.1:0-6281 GCA_049285335.1 Xanthobacteraceae bacterium
ACGCCGAGCGGCACCCGCACCCGCTCGATGCGCATTCCATTGGGGCGCCGCCAGGACGCCATGATGGCGCCGACCGGGTCCTTGAGCTTGCGGATGGTGTCGACGCCGGCCGCCATGGCCGCCACGCGCCCGAAATCGAGCGTCAGGCGGTCGAGGAAGGCAGGTGTGGCGCCCCGCGATTTTGCTTCCGCGCGGTCCTGCTCGTTGGCCGCGAGGATGGTCGCGCTGGCGGCGCGGATCGCCTTGGCCATGCCGGCAAGCGCCCGGTTCTTGCGCGCGGAGGACGCAAGTGCGAGCGCGCGGGCGGCCTCGCGGGCCGCCCCGCCGATTTGCCACATCGTCGCTGCCAAAGCGGCCTCGCCCTTGGCGCCGGTCGCCTCGGCCGGCCGGAGGGGGGCATTCATGGCCTTGATCCGTCTTGCATTCGGGTTTTCTAACACGTTCGGTCTGGTCCGGCGAGGCAGCTTGAGCGCCCGTTTCGTCGCCGGGATGCCCACAGCAATCCACAGCATTCGTGGAGCCGTCATGGATTTGGGGGAACCTTTGCCGAATTGCCGGTGTTCTCGAATTTGAGTTTTTTCTTAAATTGGAGGGGTCATGCACTTAGCACTGCGCCGAAAGCTGCGGCTATTGCCGAAAAGCTTTCCCATCGGGACCACGTATGTCGTCGAGGGCCGCGTCGTTGACAGCCATGGCGACGAGGCCGGCGGGCAATTTCAGGTCTTTTCACGCTACGTGGTGCTGCCAAGCGGGCGACGCATCAATATCGGAAGCAACCTCGGCGGCCCGGCCGTGGCGCGCGGCGGTAGCCCGCGCACGCGAAACCAAGGAACCGGCCGGGGCCAGACGAAACGCCGTCTGGAAGGAGCGAAAAAAATGATGGCTGGCGGAGGAACATCCCTTCGCGACCGTCGTTGATAGGGAAGGCGCCGGGCGAAGCCCCCCAGCCCCTCACCCTCAATCACCCGGCGTCGAACCCCGGCTGTAACAGCAGCCGGGGTTCCTCTTTTTGGTCGGCCACGCGTGGCGGCGTCCGCATTCAGACGCGCCCGACCACCAGGTTGTCACGGTGTACCATCTCGGTCCGGCCGGAGAAGCCGAGGATGACGCCGATGGCGGCCGACGAACGGCCTCTTATTTTGTGCGCCACGTCGGCATCGTAGGCGCACAGTCCCCGTCCGATCTCCTCGCCGTCGGGGCCGCGGATAATGACGGCGTCGCCGCGGGCAAAATTTCCATCGATCCGCACCACGCCGACCGGCAGGAGACTGTTGCCCCGCCGCAGCGCCGCGACCGCGCCGGCGTCGATGGTAAGCGTGCCTTTCGGTTCGAGCGAACCCGCGATCCATTTTTTTCGCGCCGTGACCGGATTGCCCGCGGCGAGGAACCAGGTGCATCGCGCGCCATTGGCGATTGCGCCGAGCGGATGCTCGATGTGTCCGGAAGCGATCACCATGTGGGTCCCGGCCTCGGTGGCGATCTTGGCGGCTTCGATTTTGGTGAGCATGCCGCCGCGCGAGAGATCCGAGCCTGCCGAGCCGGCCATCGCCTCGATCTCCTGCGTAACGCGCTCGACGCGCGGCACGTGGCGCGCCGATGCGTTGATTGCGGGCGGCGCATCGTAGAGCCCGTCGATGTCGGACAAGAGCACCAGAAGGTCGGCACTCACCATGGTTGCGACCCGCGCCGCAAGCCGGTCATTGTCGCCGTAACGGATTTCGGTCGTCGCCACTGTGTCGTTCTCGTTGATGACGGGGACGGCGCGCCATTCCAGCAATCTATCTATCGTCGAGCGCGCATTGAGGTAACGCCGCCGCTCTTCGGTGTCGCCGAGCGTCACCAGCACCTGTCCGGCGGCGATGCCATGAGCCGACAGCGCCTCGGTCCAGGTGCGCGCCAATTCGATCTGTCCGACGGCGGCCGCCGCTTGACCGTCCTCGAGCGGCAGCGGACCCGCCGGCAGTTTGAGCACCGTCCGGCCGAGGGCAATGGCGCCCGAAGATACGACCAGAAGATCGCGCCGTTCGGTATGCAGCGCAGCGATGTCGGCGGCCAACGAAGCGAGCCAGCTTTCGTTGATGCAGCCGGCTTTTGCGTCGACGAGCAGGGATGAGCCGATCTTGACGACGATACGGCGGAAGTCGGCGAGCCGAGGCGTGTTCATAATAGGTTTTTAGCGAGGCCGCGGCCGACGCGGTAGGTTGAATCAGACAAGGTCAAAACTTAGAAAAGCGTTCGGGGAAAGCCGTCGATTGCAACGGCTAGCCTTTTTTCCGATTTGCTCGGAAGTGGCAGTAGCCGTTGCGACCGACGGCACAAAGCGATCACCATGGTTGTGAGCCTTGACCCTATCGACCTAAAGCTCGGCCTCGTTCTGCAGCTGCGCCTTGTTTTCTAAGCAATAATAACCGGACAGGCGGCTGACCAGCTTGCGCCGCTTCCAATCGTTGAGAATGCGGCTGACATTCTCACGCGCGATGCCAGCCATGGCGGCAAGATCGCTCTGGCCGATCTTCTGACGGATGACGATCCGGCCGGCGCCGACATCTTGGCCGAAGTCATGCGCCAGTTCGAGGAGCGTGCAGGCGACGCGTCCGCGTAGCGGCAAGAAACTGCCGGCCGCGAGCGCGGCGTCGGTTTCGCGCAGTCGCGCGGCGATCAGCGTCACCAGCGACTTGTAGATTTCAGGATGCTTGGCGGCGAAAACTTCGAACGCAGCGCGGCTGAGAAAACTCAATACGGCGGCGCGAACCGCCACGACGGAAGCCGAACGCGGCAAGCCATCGATGATCGACAGCTCGCCGACAATCGCGCCATGGCCGAGAAAAGCGAGAATGCGCTCGGTGCCCGAGCGCGACACCATGGTGACCTTGAGCAGTCCGTCATCGACGCGATAGCAGCCGTCGCCAGCGTCGCCGGCGAGAAACAGGACCTCGTCGGTCTTGAGCCGCACCGTAGTCGCATTGTCAAAAAGCCGCTCCGACAGGTGCGCCGGCAGCGCCGACAAAAGGCTCGGATTGGGGCGGGCGGGTGTCATGACGTACGTTGCGACTCCTCGATGCGGAACCCAATTCCCGTTCCGAACGGCAAAGCATGCGGCAGAATTGGCAAAAGGAAAAGCCCGCCCGGTTGGCTACCCGGGCGGGCGAGGTGAACACGTTGCAGGGTGTTTTGGGGTGTATGGGGGACGTGCATCACCCCTTGGATATCATCCGGGTCCTTGGAGGCTTGGGGACGGGGGCGACCCGGTGATATCAAAGCCGCTGTTGTTAAACGCAGCCTAGGCGGCTTCTCCCCACGATGAAGTGACCGAAATCACACAACGGTGCTTTGGTATTAAGTTATTGATTCCCAATATATTATTGTCGAAAACGATGAGGACCGTTTTCCCATATTTTGAGATTGCGCAGGAAAGTTCGGCGCGCGGCTTTGGTCTGGCGGCGATTTAAGCTTTGGGCGCGCGCACTTCGATGCCGGCGCGCTGTTCGAGCGGCTGGACGATCTGGGTGATGTCCTTGTCCGGACCGAGCTCGTCGCAAGCAAGCTTCAAAATCGCGGCGACGGCCTCGATCACTTGGATCGGAATGCCGAGTGCCTTGGCCTCCGAGATAAACAGATTGACGTCCTTGAGCATCAATCCCGCCGTGAAGCCCTGATTGAAGGTCCGCGGCAGGACGACTTCGGGAAATTTTTGTTCGGTCGCGGTGCTGCGCCCGGAACTGGCGTTGATCACGTCAAGCATGATGCGCGGATCGAGCCCGGCCTTCACGCCCGTCACCATGGATTCCGACGTCGCCGCCATCGCCGCGGCTGAGAGCACGTTGTTGCAGAGCTTCATCGTCTGGCCGGCGCCGGGCCGCTCGCCGATGTAAAAGAATTTGCCGATCACCTTGAGCGCGGGCTCGACCGCTTCGACATCGGCGCGCGGACCGGACGCCATCACCGCGACCGTGCCCTTTTCGGCGCCGCGTACGCCGCCGCTGACCGGCGCGTCGATCTGCACGATGTTGCGGGCGGCAAGCGCCTTGAAGATGCGCTGCGCCATGACCGCGCCGGTGGTGGAGAGGTCGACGAAGCGCTTGACGCGTTTGCCCTCGATCACGCCGTCTGGTCCGGTCGCGACTTTGAGAACGATATCCGGCGTCGGCAGGCTGACCATGACGGTCTCGACGGCGTCGGCGACTTCTTTCGGGGATCGCGCGGCGACAGCGCCGCGCGCGGCAAGATTGCCGATCGCCTCCTGGCGCGTGTCGTAGACGATGACATTGTGACCGGCCTCAACCAGCCGCCGCGCCATGTGCGCGCCCATATTGCCGAGACCGATGAAACCGATATCCATGGCGTCAAATCCTTCCCCAATTCGCCTTCGCAATTCGCCCAGTCGATTTGTCGGCTTTGCCGACGCTGTCTGGCGGGCAAAGATAAAGACGTGGCTGGCCGGGACAAGTCCGGCCGCAACGTCAGGAGACCGGAGCGGCGGCGCCCATAAACTCCGCGCGTATCTTCTCAGTATGCTGACCGAGCGCGGGCACCGGACCGTAGCGCCCGATCGTCCCGGTATCGCTTCGCGGCGGCGCTGGGTAAGAGACAGGGCCGCTCGGCGTGCCGACAGTGACGCGGCGCAGATGTGGGTGATGCGCCAAATCCGCCGGACTGTTGACGCGGGCAAAGGCGATGTCGGCGGCGACGAGCTTTTGCTCCAGTGCAGCGGCGTTCTGCGCGGCGAATATTTTGGCCACCCGGCCGTCGGTCTCGGGACGGCGCTTGACGCGCTCAACATTGGTGGCGAAGTTCGGATCGGCCGCGAGCGCCGCGTCGCCGAGAACCTTCTCGGCCAGCGCGCGCCATTCGCGATCGCTCTGAATCGAGATGAGAATGTCGACGCCGTCACGGCTGCGAAACGCGCCGTACGGCGAAATCGACGTGTGGGCAAGACCGATCCGCCGCGGCGGCGCGCCGGCCTCCTGTTGCAACAACGGCACCGTCATCCAGTCGGCCATGGCGTCGAACATCGAGATCGACAGCGTTGCGCCCTCGCCGGTGCGCTCGCGCGCGATCAGCGCTTCGAGGATCGCCTCATAGGCATTCATGCCCGCGGCGATGTCGACGACAGAGACGCCGACGCGCGACGGCTCGACCGTGCCGGTGATCGAAGCTAGGCCGGATTCGGCCTGGATGAGCATGTCGTAGGCCTTGCGCGTCGCCAGCGGGCCGCTTTCGCCGAAGCCCGAGATCGAGCAACAGATCAGCCGCGGGTGCTTGCGCCGCAGTTCGGTAATGACAAAGCCGAGCTTGCCGACCGCGCCGGGTTTCAAATTCTGCACGAAAATATCGGCGCGCGCGAGCATTGCGGATAGCAGCGCCTTGTCGGCGTCCGTGGCGAGATCGAGCACGATCGATTCCTTGCCGCGATTAAGCCAGATGAAATAGCTGCACTCACCGTGCACGAGATTGTCGTAGCCGCGCGCGAAGTCGCCTTCCGGCCGCTCGATCTTGATCACGCGCGCCCCGGCATCCGCCAGCCGGCAGCTGCACATCGGCGCGGCAACCGCCTGCTCGAGCGAGACGACAAGAACACCGGAAAGGGGAAGGGTCATGCGTTCCTCTCCCCGCCGGCGGGGAGAGGAAAGAAAGGGGCTTTTCCGCGAGTCGAGCGCATATCCTCAATACGACCTCGGCAGGCCGAGCACGTGCTCGGCGATATAGGAGAGCACCAGATTGGTCGAGATCGGCGCCACGGTGTAGAGCCGCGTCTCGCGGAATTTGCGCTCGATGTCGAACTCTTCGGCGAAACCGAAGCCGCCGTGGGTCTGCAGACACATATCGGCGGCCGCCCAGGACGCTTCGGCGGCGAGGTGCTTGGCCATGTTCGCTTCAGCGCCGCAGTCCTCGCCCGCTTCGTAGAGCGCCGCCGCTTCGCGCACCATCAGCTCGGCCGCCCGCATGCCGATATAGGCGCGGGCGATGGGAAACTGCACACCCTGGTTTTGTCCGATCGGCCGCCCGAACACCACCCGCTCGCCGGCATAGGCCGTGGCTTTGCCGATGAACCATTTGGCGTCGCCGATGCATTCGGCGGCGATGAGAATGCGCTCGGCATTCATCCCGGAGAGAATGTAGCGAAAGCCCTCGCCTTCCTGGCCGACGACGGCGTCGGCGGGAACGCGCAGGTTTTCGATGAACACTTCCGTCGTCGCGTGGTTCATCATGGTGCGGATCGGCCGGATGGTCAGGCCACGTCCCTTCGCCGCGCGCATATCGACGAGAAAGACCGTCAGCCC
>JBAPZR010000314.1:0-4820 GCA_049285335.1 Xanthobacteraceae bacterium
GTTTTGGAATCGCTTCGTATTCCGCTTGCCAGTCCGGACTTCGCGCCGTCCTTGCAGCGCATCCTTGATCTCAAGCCGGACACCGCCTTCATTTATTTTCCGGGCCCGCAGGCGCCGATCTTCACCAAGCAGTTCCAGGAAAAGGGTCTCGGCCAGTCCGGCATCAAGCTTATCGGCCCGGGCGATCTCTGCGACGACGACAGCCTCAACAATGCCGGCGACCAAATGATCGGCCTCATCACGGCCGGGCCTTACACCGCCGCGCACGATTCCGCGCTCAACAAGACCTATGTCGCCGACTTCGTCAAAATGAACAGCTTGCGGCCGGACTTCGCATCGCTCGGCGCTTACGATGGTCTGCACATGATCTACGAGGCGCTCAAGAAGACCGGCGGCAATTCCGACGGCGACGCCTTGATCGCGGCAATGAAGGGCATGGCGTGGGAGAGCCCGCGCGGCCCGATCTCGATCGATCCCGATACCCGCGACATCGTCAGCAACATCTATATCCGCAAGGTCGTAAAGACCGACGGCCAGCTTTGGAGCGAGGAATTCGAGACTTTCCCGAACGTCAAGGATCCGATGAAGGTCACGGCCGCGAAATAAGGCGAGGTTTAAACCGCCACATTGTCGATCAGCCGGGTTTTTCCAAGCCGCGCTGCGACAAGAAGCCGGATCGGCTCGTGACCGCTCCCGATGAGCGGCGCGAGCGTGTCGGCATGGCGCGCTTCCAGGTAGTCCAGGCCAAAACCGGCTTCCGCGATGGCTTGGCGGCCCTTCTCCAGGACGGCCGCAACCGGTTCTCCCGCTGCGATTGCGCCCGCGCACTCCTTGAGGACGCGATAGAGGGCGGGTGCGGTCAGCCGCTCGCTCAGCAAGAGGTAGCGATTGCGCGAGGACAGCGCGAGGCCATCGCGTTCGCGCACGATCGGCGCGCCGACAATCCGCGCCTTTAGGCCGAGGTCGGCCGCTAGCCGCGTAACCACTTTGAGCTGTTGATAATCCTTCTCCCCGAACAGCGCGATGTCCGGCTCGCATTGGATCAATAGCTTGGTGACCACGGTCGCCACGCCGGCGAAAAACTGCGGCCGAACAGCGTCTTCCAGCCCGGCCACGGCCGCAGCCCCGGGTACGATCCGCGTGGCAAAGCCCACCGGATACATCGTTTCCACAGTCGGCGCCCACACGAGGTCGACTTTGAGCTTCGCCAAGGCTTCGATATCGGCGGTAAAAGTTTGCGGATAAGTGGCAAGATCCTCGTTCGGGCCAAACTGGGCCGGATTGACGAAGATCGATACGATCACGCGTTCGGCTTGCTCTTGCGCGATGCGAACGAGCGAAAGATGGCCTTCATGTAGCGCGCCCATGGTCGGCACCAAGGCAATTTTGCCGACGTGCGCGCGCCAAGCCGCGATCGTGCGTCGCAGCGCGGGCAATTCGCGCACGATAAGCGGACGGCGGCTTGCTCGTTTGGAAATTTTCTTCATGAAGTTGCGGCGCGGGCACACCCTGACAAGTTTTGTTGATGCATCGCGTCGTTTACGATTAACTTATTTCTTCGGTTGCTGTATCTTGACGCTGCGCGTTGCAGACTAGAGAAGTGATCGCAACGCAGGGGTTGCGTTTCATGCTGATGCAGGCGGAGCTCGGCAGGCCCTTCTCGGCGCATGTCATAGTCCTCGGCAACGAAAAAGGCGGCTCTGGGAAGTCGACTACGGCGATGCACATTGCCGTGGCGCTGCTTCAGGCCGGCCAGCGGGTCGCGACGATCGATCTGGATTCGCGGCAAAAGAGTTTTACCCACTACATCGACAATCGCAGGGATTGGGCGGCGCGGACCGGCAATAAGCTCGATGTTCCTTTGCATTATTGCGTGGCACGCGGAAACGGGTTGCGCCTCGACGAGATCGAGGCGCAAGAATTTGCCGCCTTCGCCCAGGCCGTCAGTGCGGTCGAACACAGCCATGACTTCGTCGTTATCGATACGCCAGGCACCGATTCTTACATGATGCGTCTCGCCCATTCGATGGCGGACACGCTGATCACACCGTTAAACGACAGTTTCGTCGATTTCGACGTGCTTGGCGCCATCGATCCGATTTCGTTCGAGGTCGCCGGCGTCAGCCACTACGCTGAAATGGTTCGCGAAGCCCGCCGCCAGCGCCGCCTCGTCGACGGCGGCATCACCGATTGGATTGTGGTGCGAAACAGGCTCTCAACGCTCGGCTCGCGCAATCGCCGGCTGGTCGGGGAGGGGGTCGAAGCCCTTGCCAGGCAACTTGGTTTCCGCGCCGTGGACGGGTTTGCCGAACGCGTCGTCTATCGCGAATTCTTCCCCCGGGGGCTTACCGCGCTCGATGATTTGAACGAAGACACTTTGGGACTGCGGCCCAACATCTCGCACGTCACCGCGTGTGACGAGGTCAAAGCCGTCATCGATGCGCTCCGCCTGCCCATCGACGAACGCGGCAAGCGCCGCGCCGCCGCACGCGCAGAATGGATCGCGGCCGCCGACAGGCCACCTGAGACCTACGATCTCCTCGCCGATTGAGCGATCGAACCTGCCTACCAGCCATTGCGCGCCTTCCCCGTCAGCGCCACCTTAAGCTGCGGTTGGGGGCCGGTTTGAGATCGCCGTGATGAGCAAAGATCGCTCCGGGCATAGCCCGGCACCGAGCCAATTACAGAGCGAGCCACCAACGGCGGCTCCCGCTTCTTCCTCGCGCGCCGAAATCGACTGCTTTATCGACCAAGTCAAAGCGCTTGGGCCCGCGGTTGAGCCCGGGCGACGCGGCCGGTTGATCTTTGCGCTTGACGCCACGATGAGTCGGCAACCGACCTGGGATCGGGCCTGTCGGCTCCAGGCGGACATGTTTCGCGAAGCCGCCGCCGTCGACGGCCTCGACGTCCAGTTGGTCTACTATCGCGGCCACGCCGAATGCCGCGCATCGCCGTGGGTTGGCGAATCGGACCGGCTCGGCGCCTTGATGTCCCGGATCGATTGCCGCGGCGGCCAGACCCAGATCGGCAAGGTTCTAAGCCACGCGAGGCGCGAGGACGAGAGCCACAAGGTTGCCGTCTTGGTTTTCATCGGCGACGCCATGGAGGAGCCGCTCGACGATCTCTGCGCCCGCGCCGGAGAGCTTGGGTTGCGTAACGTCAAGGCCTTCATGTTTCAGGAGGGTTATGACCCGGTCTGCGAACAGGCCTTCCGCGAGATCGCGCGTCTCACCGGCGGAGCGTTCTGCCGATTTGCCCCGGGTGCCGCCCACGAACTCGCCGAATTGTTGCGCGCAGCGGCCGCCTACGCCGCCGGCGGACTCAAGGCGCTTGCCGACCTTAAGACGACCAACGCCGGCGCAGTCAGGCTGCTCGAGCAATTGAAATAATCATGCCGGAAATCCTGCTCGGGCTTGTCGTTCTTCTGCTGTTGATGTGGGCCGCCAACGCTTTCTCCAAGGCGGACCCCAAGCAAGCCGCGCGCGTCTTGCGCGCTATTGGCGGCGGCGCGGCGCTGGTATTGGCCGTATTCCTCCTCTTTCGCGGCGAAATCGGCGTCGCGATTCCGGTCGGGGTATTCGGCTTGGGTCTTCTCGGATGGATGTCCTTGCCGGCGACTTTCACCGCGCGAACGCAGAGAAGCACCGGCCAGTCGTCCCGCGTGCGCACCGCGTTCCTGGAAATGGAGCTCGATCACGACACCGGCGCGATGCGGGGCCGTGTTCTTGCCGGCAAGCACCGGGGCGCGTCGCTTGATGCACTGGACCGGGCGACGCTCCTAAGCCTGTTGGGTGAATTCGACGATGACAGCCGCAATCTACTTGCAGCTTATCTTGACCGCCGGGAGCCCGGCTGGCGTGAGTACGCGCAGCGTGATGCGGGTGCGGGCAGGGGCGCGCGGAGCGCGTCCGCCGGCAAAATGGTTGAGGAGGAGGCTTATCAGATCCTTGGCGTTGCGCCCGGCGCGAGCGCCGAGGAGATCACTCGCGCACATCGGTCCCTGATGAAGAAACTGCATCCCGACCAAGGGGGGACGACGTATCTCGCTGCCCGCATCAATGAGGCCAAGGAGGTGCTGCTTCGTCGCCATCGCTGAGGTACTCCGTACGATCCTCGCGTGGCTCCCATCCTTTGCTGAGCTTCCCGGCTATTGAGGGGATCGCTTGACCGCCCTCGAGACCCGTTGATCGGGTTTCGTATAAAAGTGGCATTTCAGGCCATAGCGGCTTGCACTCCGGAACTCTCACCTTTAGTCCTTGAGCGCCATGCAAGCGAAGTCGCTGCGCTTGAGCGTGCGGCACGCGGCTTCGGCGGTCGCCTTGTCGAAGCCGGCGAAGCGGGCACGGTAGAGCGCCTTGTCGCCCTTCTGGACTTTCTCGGTGAAGGGGTCCTTGGCGGCGAGCGCTGCGCGCGCTTTGAGCTGCGCGTCGCTCAGGTGCTGCTTGGCCTCGTCCTCGTCGTCGAAAGCGCCGATCTGGATCATCCAGCCGCTATGAGCATGGATGGGCTCGGCGGAAATGGCTGAAGCGGTTTGCTCGGGCGCCGATCCAGCCGACACGTCTGCCGTGGTCTCGGCTGGCGTCTGCTCGATTTGAGCCGGCTCCATTTGGGCCGGTCCGCTCTCGACGAATTTTGCCGGCGCCGTTTCCGCGGCAGCCGCCGGAACGGCCACCGTTGATGTGGGTACCGCTTGCGGTTTCGGCATGGCCAGCGTGGCCGCGGGCGACGCTTGACGCGCCGGCACGCTGACGTCAGCGGCGGCGGCTGCCGATGCGATCTCGGTAAGCGGGCGCGGCGGCGCGGAAGCCGTCGTCTGGCTC
>JBAPZR010000315.1:0-1692 GCA_049285335.1 Xanthobacteraceae bacterium
CCTGTCGGAAGATGGTAATTGCGCCAAGCAACTCGTTGTCCTTGAGCATTGGCACAATGAACAGCGTTCGAGCGCCGGCCATGTCGACCATGGCAATAAACGACGGGTCCTTTTCGAGGTAGAGCGGCTCCGCTTTCATGTCGGCGATCTGCAGCACCTGCTTCGAGGCGGCAACGCATGCAAGTGGGTGGTGTGGGCCAGCTTTTACTATCGGATGACGGCGGCGGTATTCGATGAATGATTCGGGCGCGTTATGTGCCGCCGCTAAGGGAAATGAGCCATTGTCGTGAAGGTTCAGTGCGCCGAAATTTGCTTCGCAAAGACGGGTCGCATTTCGCAGCATACTCTCAAATACGGGTGTAAGTTCGCTTGGTGAACTTGATATGACGCGCAGCACCTCCGACGTCGCCGTCTGCTGCTCCAGCGATTCGGTGAGGTCCGCGGTGCGCTGACGCAGCTCGTTGAGCAGCCGCGTGTTCTCGATGGCGATAACGGCCTGGGCGGCGAAATTCTGAACCAGTTCTATTTGCTTTTCTGTGAACGGGCGAACCTCTTGGCGATAAATGGCAATGACGCCGACCAGCTTGCCTTCCTTGAGCATCGGCACACCAAGCAAAGTTCGCGCGCTGGCCAGAGCCGCAAGCCGCCCGCGCCTATGCTCTGGCTCAACCGCAAGGTCGGAGATATGAACCAACTGTTTGGTCGCGGTGATTCGGCTGAGGGGATGTTCCGGGCCGGGCCGGAGAACCGGCTCGCGCTCTCTGAACTGTCTATAGGGGCCCGGTACGCCGTGCGATGCTACGTGTCGGAACCCGCCGCTCTCATGGAGTTCCAGTGTACCAAGCTCAGCCTCGCAAATTCTGGTCGCGTTATTCAAGATTGACTCGAAAACCGG
This sequence comes from Xanthobacteraceae bacterium, assembly GCA_049285335.1. Taxonomy (GTDB): domain Bacteria; phylum Pseudomonadota; class Alphaproteobacteria; order Rhizobiales; family Xanthobacteraceae; genus BOG-931. The sequence continues at coordinate 896 of JBAPZR010000315.1, forward strand.
TTTCAAGTCTCCCGGCGACGAGCTAATAACCTTAAGCACTTCCGATGTCGCGGTCTGCTGCTCCAAGGATTGGCTTAGTTCGCGCGTGCGCTGCTGCTCTACCTCAAACAGTCGGGCGTTTTCGATTGCTATTACCGCCTGGTCGGCGAAGGTGGTGACCAGCTCGATCTGCTTATCGGTGAATGGTCGGACGGTCTTACGCTGCAAAGTGATGACACCGATTGGTGTTCCTTCTCGTAGCAGAGGAACACCCAACGTTGTGCGAAAACCGGCAATTTTTGCAGCCTCGGTGAGTTTATACTCCGGATCAGCGAACACGTCGGGGATTTGAATGGTTTTACCCTCCAGCAAGGTGCGGCCAGCGACTGAGCCCCGTCCGACAGGAATTGCGTGACTTTCCATGTGTTCTCGGTACTTCCGTTCGTGGCCGTAACTGGCGGCAAATTGAAAGATCTCGCCTTTTGGTCTTAGGAGGTTGGCCATATCTGCCCCGCACAACCGCGTCGCCGATTGAACGAGGGTCTCGAGCACAGTTCGCAACTCAAATGTCGAACGACCAATGACCTTGAGCACATCGGCGGTGGCGGTCTGCTGCTGCAGCGATTCGCGCAATTCATTCAGCAGCCGCGCGTTCTCGATGGCGATGGCCGACTCGTCGGCGAAGGTTTTTACAAGCTCGATCTGCTTGTCGGTGAATGGCTTGACTTCCATCCGGCGGATTAGGATCGCTCCGATCGCAGATCCCTCCCGCAACAAAGGAACGGCCAGGATGGTTCTATGCCCATACTGCCGCGCAT
>JBAPZR010000316.1:0-5870 GCA_049285335.1 Xanthobacteraceae bacterium
GGACAGTGCCACAGAGAACAAACCGCCGCGGTGCGTTGCGTTTAGCCGCGGCAAGGGTGAAACGGTGCGGTAAGAGCGCACCGCGCCGGCGGCAACGCCGGCGGCACGGCAAACCCCACCGGGAGCAAGACCGAATAGGGACGGCGCGAGGCGATCGCGCAAGCGCAAGCTTCGGGATCCTGTCCGGATCCGGCCGTCCGGGTAGGTTGCTTGAGGCGCTGGGTAACCAGCGTCCCAGAGGAATGGCCGTCACGCGCGTGAACACTTTTTGCGCGCCGTCCAGAACCCGGCTTATAGGCTGGCTGACGTTAGTTTAGGGGCGCCCGGCGGAACCTCCGTCGGGCGCCCGCCAAGTTTCACCCGCCAAACGATCCCATCTGGCATGTCTCTTGAATGGATTTCATAGCTGGAAGGCCCCCCGGCGCTGGGAATGCTTTCTCGGCTGTGTCCAGTACGGAAAAATTTTTTTACTTCCAAGGTCGGCGATAAGAGCATGACGTTCTTATTTTCATCGACAAAATTGCTCCTTGAGGAAGCATATTCTATTTACTTCGCATGGACCCTGTCATGATCCGCGCGCCAAAAGACGCGGCGACACCCCGGATGGCGCCGCTTGCGCGGCTGCCGGCGTTCTTCGCGCTGGAGAACAAGCGTGCGATCGTCGCCGGCGGCAGCCCGGCCGCCGCTTGGAAGGCCGAACTGCTCTCAGCGGCCGGCGCGCAAGTGGACGTTCTGGCCGCTCTGCCAAGCGAGGACATGCTGGCGCTAGCCGGAGCACCGCCGCGCGGCGCGATCACCGTTCACCGGCGCGATTGGAGCGCCGACGATCTGCGCAGCGCCGCCATTGCGGTCGCCGATTGCGACAATGACGAAGCGGCGGCGGAATTTGCCGCGGCGGCGCGCGCCGCCGGCGTACCGGTCAATGTGATTGACCGGCCGGACTTCTGCGATTTCTCGTTCGGCGCCATCGTCAATCGCTCGCCGCTTGTCATCGGCATTTCCACTGAAGGCGCCTCGCCGGTCTTCGGCCAGGCCATCCGCGCCAAGATCGAAGCACTGATCCCGAAAGGCTTCGCGCGCTGGGCCGCGGCCGCGCGGTCGTGGCGGCCGCGCGTGAAGGCGCTGGCGCTGCCGTTCCGCAGCCGCCGCTCGCTCTGGGAGAGATTCACCGCCCGCGCCATCGCCGCGCCGGATCGTGCGCCGAACGAAGCCGATCTCGACGCATTGCTCGCGCCGCGAAAGCGCGAGGCCGGATCGGTCACGCTTGTCGGGGCCGGTCCCGGAAACCCGGAATTGCTGACGCTGCGGGCGCTGCGCGCGCTGCAATCAGCGGACGTGATCTTGTTCGACGATCTTGTCTCCGCCGACATTCTCGATTTCGCGCGGCGCGAGGCCAAGAAAATGCTGGTCGGCAAGACCGGTCACGCGCCGTCATGCCGTCAGAACGACATCAACGACCTGATGGTCTCGCTCGCCAAAGCCGGCCGTTGCGTGGTGCGATTGAAGGGCGGCGATCCGATGCTGTTCGGTCGTGCGGACGAAGAAATCGCCGCCTGCCGGGCGGCGGGAATCGCCGTCGAAGTCGTGCCCGGCATCACGACTGCGCAGGGCGCCGCCGCGCAGCTTCTTGTTTCTTTGACGCGCCGCCAGGATGCGCGCCGCCTGCAATACATCACCGGCCACGGCCGCGACGGCAAATTGCCGTCGGACATCGACTGGAAAAGCATCGCCGATCCAAAAGCGACCACGGTCGTCTATATGCCGACAAAAACATTGCCGGATCTCATCGCGGCCGCGCTCAAGAGCGGACTTGATCCGGCCACACCGGCGGTCGCCGTCGCCTGCGCGACGCGCCCCGAAGAGCGCGTCATTGCCTCGGCGATCGCCGATTTGCCGGCGCGTCTTGGCGCGGAGCCGCCAACGGGACCGGTTATTGTCATGATCGGGACGGTCTTCGCCGACTGTCTGGGGAACGCGGCGCTAGACCCGATATCGATCAACGAAACCAGCCAAACGCGCCTCGCCCGATGAAGCCAAAGAGGTTGCGGAACCCGGTCGCGACCGCCTATTTATTCCCTGCATGAACGACATAGCCGCACCACCCTCCGTCGCGAGTTCCTCGCATTTGCCGCCGTCGCACACGGCGCTCATCGGCGTGCGTCTCACTGCGATCGAAGACATTGCACGGGACACCAAGCTCTATACGTTCGCGCGCACCGAGGGCGGCAAGCTGCCGCCCTATGCGCCCGGAGCGCACATCGATTTGCATCTTCCCAACGGACTCATGCGGCAATTCTCGCTGGTCACGCCGAATTCCGATCCCGACAAATATGTCGTCGGGATCAAGCGCGACGCCGCAAGCCGCGGCGGCTCGCGCTACATCATCGATGAGATGCGCGTTGGCGACGAAATAAAAATCAGCGCGCCGCGCAATACGTTTCCGCTGGTCGAGAACGCCGAACATGTGGTGCTGATCGCCGGCGGCATCGGCATTACGCCGGTCTGGTGCATGGCGCAGGAGCTTGCCGCGCGCAAACGATCGTGGAAGCTCCACTATGCATGCCAGTCGCGCCAGGACATGGCGTTTCTCGAAACCCTGCAGAAGCTCGATCCGGAATTCGTCGAGCTGCATTTCGACGACGAGGCGGGCGGCAAATTCTTGGATCTTGCCGCCGCGATCGCGGCGGCGCCGCCGAACGCTCACTTCTATTGCTGCGGCCCCAATCCGATGCTCAAGGCCTTCGAGGCCGCTGCCGCAAGCCGTCCGCGCGCCAATGTCCATGTCGAGTATTTCACGCCGAAGGACGATGCGGCGGGAGCCCGTATGGGCGGGTTCTGGGTCGAGCTCGCGCGCTCTGGCGAGGAATATTTCATACCCGAGGGCAAGAAGGTCCTCGAGGTGTTGTTCGACGCCGGCTGCGACGTCGACTATTCATGCGAGCTTGGAATTTGCGGCGCCTGCAAGACGCGCGTCATTTCCGGAATCCCGGAGCACCACGATTCGGTGCTCAGCGAGGAAGAGCAGGCCACCAACACCGAAGTGATGATCTGCTGTTGCGGCTGCAAGACCGAGCGGCTGGTGCTCGACATGTAAAGTTGGCAAGTCAAAACTCATAACCACAGTCTTCGCGCCGCCGATCGCTTTTATGAGTTTCACCCTCGCGCGCAATTATTTCAAACTGAACCGATTGCAGCTCTTAGGCATTCGACATGGCATGACCTCTTTCGGAAAACGGTTTCCACTTTTCCGGATCATGCCGTAGGATGGTTGAAGCGCGAAGCCCGTGTGGTTGCCGCGCCCTAGCCACCGAAGCGGGACTTCCAGCAATGGATACGGCCGTTAAACCTCGCGCAGCAAAAAGACCCGCCGCGAAGGACAGTCAGGATTTGCGCGCTTGGATCGCGCAATTGCGGGCGGCCGATGAATTGCAGGACATCACGGGCGCCGAGCGCGAGCGTGAGATCGGCGGCATCGTCGACATCTATCAGCGCCGGATCGGGAACAAGGCGGTTTTGTTCGACGACATTCCCGGTTATCAGCACGGCCATCGCATCCTCGCCAATATCCTGACCTCGGTCCGCCGCATCAACATCACGCTCGGGCTCGACGCCGACGCCAACGCCACCGAGCTTGTCCACTACTGGCGTCGCTATATGAAAGAAGCGCGCGCCATTCCACCGGTGACGGTGAAGAGCGGACCGGTCATGGAAAATGTTTTGACCGGCGGCGACATCGACGTTTTCAAGATTCCGGTGCCGCGCTGGCACGAGCACGACGGCGGCTACTATATCGGCACCGGCGACATGGTGATCATGCGCGATCCCGATACCGGCTGGATCAATTACGGCGCCTATCGGGTGCAGGCGCAGGCGCGCAACGCCGCGACCGTCATGTGCTCGAAGGGCAAGCATGGCGATCTGATCCGGCGCCGCTATCATGAGCGCGGCGAGCCCTGCCCGATTGCCGTCGTATGCGGCATGCATCCGGCTTTGTTCATGATTGCGGGCTTGGAAATTCCCTATGGGCGGAACGAATTCGACGCTGCGGGCGGCCTGATCGGCGAACCGGTCGAGGTGATCGCCGGGCCGCGCACCGGACTGCCGATTCCGGCACATGCGGAGATCGCCTTCGAAGGCTTCATTCATCCCAACGACCTGCTCGATGAAGGGCCGCTCGGCGAATGGACCGGCTACTATGCCGGCGGACAAAAACAGGAGCCGGCGATCCGCATCGCGACGCTCATGCACCGGCACGACCCAATCCTGCTCGGCGCCATTCCGGGCATTCCGCCGGACGATGATTCATTCTATCGGGGCACCTATCGGTCCGGCGCGGTTTGGAATCAGCTCGAGGCCGCCGGCGTTCCCGAAGTGAAAGGCGTCTGGGCGCACGCCGCCGGCGGCAGCCGGCTGTGGCTCACGGTCGCCATCAAACAGCAATATGCCGGTCACGCCAAGCAAGCCGGCCTGATCGCCTCGCAATGCCATGCCGGCGCCTATGCCAACCGCTTCGTGGTCGTGGTCGACGACGACATCGATCCATCCGACATGGACAAGGTGGTGTGGGCGATGTGCACCCGATTCGATCCGCGCGAGGGCATGGAGACGCTGCGCGGCTGCTGGTCGACAGCACTCGATCCGATGGCCTATGGCGCCGACGATCCGCGCAATGCGCGCGTGGTGATCGACGCCTGCAAGCCGTTCAAACGGCGCGATACGTTCCCGGTCGTGGTCCGCGCCAGCAAAGAGGTCGAGGATCTCGTGCGCAGAAAGTTCTCAGACGTGCTGCCGAAGCAGTGATGCGACGTGTCATGCCCAGCTCGCCAAGACTCCCCCCGCCAAGACTTTGCCTGCCAAGACTTTGCCCGCCAAGACTTTGCCCGCCAAGACTCTGATGAACGAAAAATTCGACATCACACTCAATATCAACGGCCGCGATTATCCGATTCGCGTCGAGGCGCGCAAAACACTGGTCGACGCCATCCGCGAGGATTGCGGACAGACCGGAACGCATATCGGTTGCGAGCACGGCGTCTGCGGTACCTGCACGGTGATCGTCGACGACGACGCGGTGCGCTCCTGCCTGATGTTCGCCGTTCAGGCGCAAGGCAAGAAGATCCGCACGGTCGAGGGGCTAGCTAACGGCGACGAGCTGCATCCTCTGCAGCGCGCTTTTATCGAAAATCACGGCCTGCAATGCGGCTATTGCACGCCGGGCTTTCTGATGCTCGCTGCGAATGTGCTGGAGAAGAACCCACATATCGGCGATGAGGAGCTGATCGACGTGCTGGCGTCGAACCTGTGCCGCTGCACCGGCTATCAGAACATCATCAAAGCGGTGCGCGTGGCGCGCGACGAGATGGGCAGGGCCCGGCAGGATCAAAACTCATAACCGTGAGGATTGCTTCGCGCCGTCTATTGCAGCGGCTACTGTCGCTTCCGAACAAATGAGGGAGTCAAGGGCGAAGCCGCTGCGCGGCGCCGAAGGCGCCCTTGACTCCCTCATTTGCTCGGAAAATAGGGTAGCCGTTGCAATCGACGGCTTCTCCCGAATGCTTTATTGAGTTTGACCCTCGATTTCCCGCTTTTGGCGCGAATGCAGAACTCGATTGCCGGGCGAGCAGCCTTAAGAAACGAGCGCCGCCAGCGCCGCCTTCGCCACCTCGACATCTTGCTCGATCCTGGCGCCGCCGGCAGCGACCGCGCCGATAACCTCGCCGTCGACTTCGATCGGAAAGCCGCCCGGCACATTGGTGAAGTCGCCCATGCGCACTGACATGCTGAGCGCGTTTTCTTCCGACGCATAGCCGGTCGGCAGGCGCTGCGAAGCGGCTGCGATCGCCTTCCTCTGCGTCGTGATGATCGAGAAG
>JBAPZR010000317.1:0-2021 GCA_049285335.1 Xanthobacteraceae bacterium
CCACCGAACAACGTGACCGAAGTAATCGCGCCGCGGGCGTCCTTTCCATAAATGCTTCCTAGCGTAGCAAAGGCCGCGTCGTACAGACCGGCGCCCATGCCAGCGCCGATGATGAGCCAAGCGCACAAGTACCAAAGCAGATTTTCTGCCGCACTGAGGACGAGCAGTCCCGTTCCCAGGAACGCGGCTCCGAGTGCGAGGATCAGTCCGCCGCCGTTTTTTCCGATCGCCCGGCCAACGCGCGGCGAGACAATGCCCGCAACCAGAAGGCCGATTGAAACGCCAGCCATCACCCAATCGAGAGACCAACCGGTGTCGATCCCAATGGGGGTCGCGAGAACGCCCAAGAGATAAAAGGTCGAGCCCCAGGCGAGAATTTGAGTAACGCCGAGGGCTGTGACGACAATGCGGCGGTCCGGCAATCTCGGCGATGCCAAAACTGCCCGCCGGTCGATATCAGCGTCGCTCACGCGGGAAACCATTCGGTTGGGCGCTCCGCCGCCGCCCTCATTGTTTGAGGACAGCTTTCAGACCGAGTTGATGGATGACCACGCGCGGCGTTGTTACGCTGTTGCCGCAAGCCGATGCCGCTTGAGGATCGGCTGACGAGGCTGTTTGCGGCGCACAGCAGGCCTTGTTACGCGCGATCCGCGCATCACGCTCGCCGCTGCCATCGCCGTAGTCGATACTCTCGCCCGTCGTAAAGAAGGTTTCCCAGGCAATACCGGCCGGATCGTCGATCCACGACTTCTCCGATTTCGCGTAGCAACAGGCGGTCTGTCCTTGCTCGATGACAGTGCCGCCCGCCTGATGCAGCCGCGCATAGACTTCGTGCAACTCGTCCTGGCTCTCGACCTGGATGCCGAGGTGATCCAGCCCCGGTTGGCGTCCCCGGGTCGAAATCGCGAAATTGACGCGCGGATCATCGAGCATCCATTTGGCATAATCGGGCTTCGCCACAGTGGGCGTGGCCGCGAACAGTGCCGAGTAAAAGCCGATCGCGTTTGAAATGTCCTCGACGGCTACGTGAACGTGCATGCGTTTCATTGTGTACTCCTTAAACCGCCGGCAAAGGCCGATGGCCGATGCGGCTCATCATGGCTTCAAAATAGTCGCGGACCTTGTGTGGAAAGTGCAGGTCTTTGACGACGGCCGCGGAGCGCAGAAGCGGCAGCACGCGAATATCGTCCAGCGAAAGCTCGCCATTCACGGCAGTGGAGCTTTCGATCATGGGGTCAAGCTTTTCGAGCTCGGGCATCAATGCGTCGACAAATTCGCGCGTTCGTGCGCGAAGCTCGACCAGATCTCCCAAGCTCTTTCGTTTGCGAACGACATAGTGGTCATGGGCGGCGATGGTTGCGAATTCCGGTAGTCCAAGAAGAGGGTAGCGTGGCCATGTCAGAACCGCGGTCTTATCCGCGGTGGCGCTGGCCCACGCCCTGATTTCGCCACGCTGCGGGCCGGTGAAAACGGGCGCTCCGCGACTCTCGATATAGGCGACCATATCCATGCTCTCGAGCATGGGCTGACCGTCGTCCTTCACCAAAATAGGAATTACACGCTTGCCGACGAGACTTATCATCGTCTCGCTGTCATCTTCGAGTACCGCTGTCTCTTGCAGATGCAAGCGCTTGAGCGCTGCCGCCATGCGGACACGGAAGCAGATCGAACAATGCTTGAAGAGATACAGCCTCACGCCACGCGTTCCTTTTTGTGCAAAGACTTCAAGGGTTTGGATTCGGCGGGCGCCGATTTTTCTGCTGTGCCCCGGCAGCAATTCTCGGTGAGGTAAGCCAAGAGACCGTTCATAGTGTCGAACCGCGCCGCATAGATCATCGAGCGGCCATCGCGACGCACGGTGACAAGGCCAGCCTCGCGCAGCCGATCGAAATGAAAAGTAAGCGTATTTGGCGCCAGGCCGAGTTTCTCCGAGACCTTGCCTGCGGGCAGGCCTTCGGGTCCCACTTCAACGAGCAGCCGGAAAATGTCCAGCCGACTGTCCTGGGCGAGCGCGGCCAGAG
>JBAPZR010000318.1:0-3505 GCA_049285335.1 Xanthobacteraceae bacterium
GGCTTGAAGCCTATAACCACGAGACCCCAACTGCCACGTATGATGAACTCAAAGTATTTCGCGCTAAGGCAAAAGAGATGGGCTTTCCGTCGCTGGCGACCGGAGCCCTCATCGCGTGGGAATTCCTACAGCGCGTCGAAGCAATTTTCAGCGTATTTGACGTGACGCATTACCGACCTAAAGACCATCCCAATTCAGTCCGCGTTCTGCATCCAAAGACCAACGAGGAAAACTGGGTCCCGCTCTTCGACGAGACGGGCGCGCCAATCTATCCTGAGCTGATGGCTGAATTGGATGCCATTAAACGCGACCGAATTGGCGGCCTTATGTTATGCCGCGACTGGAGTGACCGCCGACCCTGGCCGACTTGGCCTCGTCCTAACGATCCTGACCTGACCCACATGAGCCGGAAGGTGAAGGAGATCATGCGCGCCGCTGGTCTTCGTCCTGAACTCACCTTCACCTCGTTCCGGCATGGCGGTTTCACGGAGGCTGGCGATGCCGGACTTACCGACGCACAGATTAGGGCGCAGGGACGCCACAAGTCGGCGAAGGTGCTGCCCAAGTACGTCAAGCGTACGATGAAGCAGGTCGCGGACGGCGCGAAGAAGCGCCGCGCGATCCGAACAAACGATGGACATTTGTCAGAATGAGCAGCAGGCCGCTTGTCAGAATGACGAGAAACCCATGCAGCAAGTGATTGAAATTATTGGAGCGGGTGAAGGGAATCGAACCCTCGTCATAAGCTTGGAAGACTTTTTTGTTGACCTCACAAGCCGTCACAAACCCTCACACGAAAAAAACGCAAAAGTGCCGTCCTGCCTTGCTTTTTGGCGCCGCGACCGCCATTGTTAGAGCAAGTGACTGACAACCCATAACGCCGGTTTTTGTTACCCTTCCGTTACCCACGCCGAGCAGAAGCTTTTCCGGCTTCTTCCCTATGGGAAGCACCTCATGCCCACCAAACGCCTCACCGATCAGTTCGTCGAACGCGTCACACAGCCAGGCCACGGTCGTATCGAATATTTTGATGCCGCCTTCCCCGCTCTCTCGCTGCGGGTCAGCCAGCACGGACATAAGAGCTGGTCCCTGTTCTACCGCGTCAACGGCAATCCCAAGCTGCGCCGCTACAAGCTTGGCATCTATCCGCAGGTGAAGCCAGCCAAGGCCCGCCTTCTTGCTACCGAGGCTCTCGATCTGGTGCGCAGCGGCATTGATCCCGGTACTCTCAAAAAGCAGGCGCAACAGGATACCGCACCAGACATCGGCAGCATCGATGCGCTGGTGCGCGATTATCTCCGCCAACACATCGAGAAGAATTGCAGTCCCGGCACCTGCCGCAATGCCAAGCGCATGCTCGAGGTCGATGTGCTGCGGCCTTGGCGCGGTCGATCGCTCGACACCATCAGCAAGCGCGACGCCATCGCGCTGATCGATCGCATTGCCGAGCGCGCGCCGGTACATGCCAACCGAGTACTGGCGCGGCTCAACGCCATGTTCAACTGGGCGGTCGACAAGGACCGGATTGCGGCCTCGCCGATCGCCAGCATCAAGGCCCCGACCAAAGAGAAGGCGCGCGATCGCTGGCTTAACGACCAGGAGATCGTCTGGTTCTGGGAGGCCTGCGAGCGGCTCGGCTATCCCTTCGGCCCGCTGTTTCAGACCCTGTTGCTGACCGGCCAGCGGCTTAACGAAACCGCGTCCATGGAATGGGTGGAGGTCGATCTTGACGCCAAACTGTGGGTCATTCCGCGCAGTAAGGCCAAATCCGACCGCGCCCATGAAGTGCAGCTATCCGAGCCGGTGATGGCACTGTTGCGTTCGCTGCCGCGCCTCGGACCGCATGTGTTCACCGGCAGGAGCGGTCGCGGAGTCACCGGCTTCACCTCCGGCAAGAACAGGCTCGGCGCCGCCATGGCTGAAGTGTCGGACGGCGCCACGATCGAGAAGTTCATCTTGCACGATCTGCGGCGCACCGCGACGAGCGGGATAGCGCGGCTCGGCATTGCGCCGCACGTGGTCGATCGGATTCTCAACCATTCCAGTGGCGTGATCCGCGGCGTCGCCGCGATCTACAATCGCTTTGAGTACCAGGAGGAACGCCGCGCCGCGCTGGCCGCTTGGGCGTCTTATGTCACTGGCCTCCCGACCAGACCGCCAGCGGGCCATGTCACACCACCGGCGCGCGGGCGATGAACAAGGCGTCGCGGGTTTCAGCACCGGCGCAGCATCCCCCCAAGGCATCTCAATGGACGCTGCCGCGGATTTATCATTACGTTCTTGCCCGCAGCGACTCGCCGGAAGCCGCTAAGATCGCGATCGACGACGCATGGCGAAATGGCAAGCTTCACTTGTGGGGTGAACGGCGCGAGCACAAAGCTCGACCTGATCTAAAGCTGAAGCGTGGAGAAACGCCGCCGGAGCAATTACCGGATATCGTGGCGGATTTTGTGCTGCCCTTGGTCAATTTCTCGCATTGGGATTGGGAACGCGGTTACGGCACATCCCGCGACCCTAAAAGCAAATCGCTGTTCGAGTGGGTCGGCATCTACGGTAACGCCGATGAAGTCATGCGCCTATGGCCGAAGAAGGCGGATAAGATCGAGGCCGTGAAGCCGCGGGAGCGGCCAGGGCCGCCCACCACCCATGACTGGTTTGCGATCTGCGGTGAGATCGCCCGCCGTTGCATCGATCCTCAGACTCGGCGCGTGGTGATCCCACCGAGCGAGAACCGCCTCGCGGAGCAGGTGCTTGGCTGGTACTATGACCTAACCGACCGTCGTCCTGCCGAAAGTGAGATGCGCAAAGCCGTAAAAGAGATTTGCGCCGTGCTCCGCAAGGTTTAACTCCGGCAACTCCGGCAACTCCGGCAACTCCGGCAGACAGACTGAGACGTCGCGATCTATCTCGTGCGCAACCTTCGAGGATGCTCACGTGGTCTGCGACGATCTCGACTGTCTTCCCGCGCTTCCCGATGACGAGGATCTTGTCCCCTCGCGCATCGTCAAGAAAGAGAACGGCGGGATTTCGGACATGACATTGTGGCGCTGGACGCGCGATCCGCGCATCCAATTTCCGCAGCCCGACGTCGTCATAAACGGCCGTAAGTATTGGACGCGCCGCACGCTGCGTCGACATCGCCGGCGCCTCGAGGCCCAGCAGCAGGCGCTAAGCAAAAGCCGGACCCCGCAAGGGGACCCCGCTCTTTTTGTTTCCAGGACCAACACCGCGCCGCCACGGGCGGACCGCAACGGAAATGGCTCATGACAGATAATATCATCCACGAACGGCGAGTTGTCCCGATTCTCGACGAAGACGCCGTCGTTCCCGCCGGGCACACCGTCGATCCCGTCCTTGCCGAGCACGCCGCGGAAATCCACCGTGTCGGCAAGCGATTCAAGGAACGCGCCATTGAAGACGTGATCGAGATCGGCCGCCACCTGGCCGAAGCAGAAGAGCATGTCGGTCATGGTAATCGTGGCGCCTATCTCGCTTGGATCAAGAC
>JBAPZR010000319.1:0-1827 GCA_049285335.1 Xanthobacteraceae bacterium
CAGCGTCATTCCTGTGGTGAATGCGAAGGCCAGGGCGAAAACTAGGGCTATCTTTTTCATGGCCGTCTCCCCTTTCCAGCAACCTGGACTTTGCCAGAATTGGCAAGGAACTCCGTGACCGCCATCACGGTTTGGAGGTTTTCCGGCGACGTAAAACTATTGCGTCAAATGAGCGAGGATCGCCGCGCCAGCTACTCCGATGATCAGGATTTTTAGCCCAGTTGCGTCGCGGCTATTTGGTTCGACCTTGTTGACAGCCGCATACAGCATCGCGGCGACCAAGCAGACGATGATATTATAAAGGCTGAGAATAAGCAGGCTGCACCCCCGGAAACCTCATATTAATCCTGGATGCTTAGATTAAAAGCTGAGGTGGGGTATGTTCACAGTGATGGGAACGCAAGAACCAGAGAGTCAGCGTAGGCAATTCATGCCGAGTGAGGCCAACAACGCTGTGCATTCCACTTGGAATGTACTCGCGCAGACCGTTCTGGTTGAAAACGGGCGAACATCTGTCATCGGCTCGGAACCAATATTTAACAACGCCAAGCGAATGCTTTCCTTTAAACCGTTAATGTCCCGGATCAGGTTTTCTCGCTCAGGTAGCTTTGCCATGGCTTGTACTCTGCACAGCAAGATGATGAATGTCTAAGGGTACCAGATAACAAGGCACAGACACACTGGCTGAGTTTGGCCACTTGTAGGAGGGCCACGGCTTATCAGATAATGTCGGGCGAGGGAGAGCTAACCATCATCATCCGAGGTTTAGTCATAACAGCCAAGGGGTGTTTTGAGCGATGGACAATCAAATCAAAACTGCGCTTGTTCTCGGAGCTATGATTATTGGTGCGATTATAATCGCGATGAGTTTCTGGGTTTAAGCGGCCAGCGTTAGCTACTTCTGCAACAGCTCCGGCAGCTTCACAAGGTTCGCAGCAATCCGCCGGGCCGCCTCGCGCAAGTAAGTTCGCGGGCCGACCTTAAACGGCCCTACTTCGCCTCGGGCCCCGAGCACGTCGCGACGAGCGTGGCTTTGAACACGTCGAACGATTGCACCGAAAGTTGGCACTGGGTCGCCGAATCGAAGGAGACGTTGATCGTTTGACCCGCCGCGAGCGAGCTCGCGGCGCTGGGATCTGCACAAACGTCAATAATGCACTGGTGAGAAGAAGCAGCCGAGCTTTCACGATCACCTCCCCAAGATTTGCAGATCAGACCTTTTTTACCGACGGTCGCGATCATAATCGTAGATCTTCCTCTTTGGTTCTATCACGAAAAGCCAAAAAGCAACGGCAGTCCCGGCTATCACTGCGAGCACGATAAAAAACGTTTCCATGACGGTATCCTCCCCAAGTGCCTCCAAGAGAGATTTACGCCACCATAGACTGCAGATGTATCCTAGTGTTTGACATCGGGGTTCACCCCTGCGGCCCTCAATTCATCCTCTGACATAAGTGTAGTCACAACCGCATTAGCGTGCTTGCTGGCGAAGGCCAACCATTCCTCTCGGGACTTCGGGTGACGCCCATGCAGCTTTACAAACAATTCACTCAGCCTTTTCTCAAGCTCTTCCTTAAAGTCTTCTTTAGATAGTTTCATCGGTGGTATCCAGCTCCATTCTCAGACACAACAGTCTCTCGCTCGCTAATAGCTATGCGACTATGGCGCGTGGAAAGTCTTGACCCATAAAAAGACCACTACCACAACTATGATGGCCGATATGACTAATATACGCTTCATGAGATTGTTTGGCGCTATCCATTCATCATTCATGTGCCCCTCCATTCAGTAACCTAGAGCTGGCAACGAGCAAGAGCGCCAAGTTTG
>JBAPZR010000320.1:0-24054 GCA_049285335.1 Xanthobacteraceae bacterium
CCAGAACATGACTGGTGAGCGTCATGATCACTTCCATGATGTGCTCGACGATGACGATGGTGACGCCGTTCTCATGGATGCGGCGAACCAGTGCGATCGCCTCCCGCAATTCAGCCGGCGTGAGGCCGGCAAGCGATTCATCGAGCAGCAGCAAGCGCGGCTCGATCGCCAATACGCGCGCGATCTCTAGCCGCTTACGGCCCGGCGTGCCGAGCGCGCGCGCCGGCTGGTCGGCGCGCAACCCGGTCATTTCGACGATCTGGCGCGCCCGATCGCGCGCATCGTTGCGATGCGGATGACGAAGGAACGCGCCCACCATGACGTTGTGAATGACCGTCATATCCTCGAACGTCGTCGGCACCTGAAAGGTGCGGCCGATACCGGCTCGCGCATGCGCTTCGGGCGACGCGCGCGTGACGTCCTCGCCGTTGAACACGATCCGCCCCGTGGTTGGGGTGATCTCGCCGGCGAGGCAATTGAAGAAAGTCGATTTTCCCGCGCCGTTCGGACCGATCAAGCCAATGATCTCGCCCTCGCCCACGCTCAAATCGGCTCCGGCCACGGCGTGGAATTCGCCGAATTTTTTGGAAACGTTCGTCGCGTCAAGAAGCTTTGTGGCGTCAGGCATGGAGGCGCTTCCGGAAAACTTTGCGCAGAACCGGCGTGGGTGCCGCGAACCCGAAATTCGCAAAAATTTGCGGCACTTCAGATGCGAACTTCGGGTTCGGAAACGGCACCGCGATCATCGGCTTGCTAGTGTCCTTTTCGATTCCGAAGTTCGTACGAGTATGCCGGACGCGCTGACGAACTTCGGAATCGGAACACTAGCCGATGCCACAGCTCGAACAGGCCGCCGGGCTCGAAACGCGCGATCAAGACGATGATGCCGCCGTAGAGAATGTAAGTCAGTCCCGACCCGCCGCCGCCGAACCAGGTGTTGGTCGCGCTTTGCAGCGGGATGAGGATCAGCGCGCCGATTAGCGGGCCGAACAGGGTTCCGGCGCCGCCGAGCGCGGCGACGATGACCATTTGTACGGAAATGAGAATGCCGAAGCCGCTGTCGGGATCGATGAAGCCGGTCTTGATGACGTAGAGCGAACCGGCGATCGAGGTGAACGCCGCCGACAGTGCCAGCGCCATCACTTTGGTTCGCCGCACCGGAACGCCGAGACTGCGCGCGGCGCGCTCGCTTGCCTTGATGGCGCGCAGGTAAAATCCGAAACGCCGCTGCTCGATCACGGCGGTGATCGCGAGCAGGATCGCGAGCACCGCGAGGAACAAATAATAGTAAGGCAGTTCACCGCGGAAGATGAGGTCCCACCAGCCGCGCGCGGTTGCCGGACCCTGCAGGCCGATCGCGGCGCCGACCAAATTCCATGTGCCGGTGAAAATCCGGATCAGCTCGGCGACGGCGATCGTCGCCATGCTGAAATAATGCCCGGTCAGCCGGAATGTCGGCATGCCGATTACGATCGACAGGCCGATGGAAAGCAGGATTCCCGCGGGAATTCCGGCGACGGGTGGCCAACCCCACAGCGTGTAAAACAAAAGCGATGTATAGGCGCCCAACCCGAAGAACATACTGTGGCCGACGGAAACTTGGCCGGCATAGCCGCCGACGATATTCCACGCCGAGGCCGAGATCGCCGCCAAGAGGAAGGTGACGCCGATATCGCGATAGAAAGCGCCGGGCAGGATCAAAGGATAGAGCACGAGCGCCGCCGCGAGCAAAATGACGGGCCAACGCGAGAGCAGGGCTTGTTTCACGCTTTACCCATCAAGCCTTGCGGCCGCAGCCACAATAGCGCGACGAAAAGGCCGTAGACGACGATGTCCTTGTAGATCGCGCCGAGCCAGAAAGCGGAGATCGCCTGGATCAATCCGATTATCAGGCCGGCATAAAGCGAGCCGAGCACGCTGCCGAACCCGCCGAGCGCGACCACGACGAAAGCGATGAGGCCGAAAGTCTCGCCGACCGACGGCGACCACGGATAAGCCGTCGCCATCAATGCGCCGGCGATGCCGGCGGCGCCCGCGGACAAGCCCCAGGCCAGCATCTGCATGCGATCCGGCCGAATGCCCATCAGCATCGCTGCGGCGCGATCCTCGGCGACCGCAAGGAGCTTGCTGCCTATAGCGGAGCGCGTCAGAAGCATGTGGAGCGCGAGCGTGAGGCAAACGGCGACGACGCCGGCGACGAGCTGCGCCACCGGAAGAAATATTCCGCCGAGCTTGATGGTGCCGGCAAGCGACGTCTGCGGCAGCGTGACGAAATTGGCCGAGAAAATCGAGAACGCGGTGTAGCGAAGAAGAAGCGCCAGGCCAAATGTCGAGAGAATTTGCGCCAGCATCGGCCCGCGGATGACGTGGCGGACAAGCGAAAGATAGATTCCGACACCGAGCACGAACAGAGCGAGCGCCGCCGCAACGGTGAACACCGGCGGCCCGCCGCCGAGCCACACGACGGCGAGAAAGGCGACATACATGCCGAGCATGACGAATTCGCCATGGGCGAAATTGATAAAGTTCATCATGCCCCAGATCAGCGTGAGACCAGAGGAAAACAGCGCGTAGACGGCCCCTAACAGAAGGCCACCGACGATCACCTGAAGTAGAACCATGCGCGACGCCGTTCGGCCGCTCGGTCACGGCATCGCCGTTCCCCCGGCCCCAGTAGACTTAGCAGTCAGACTAACAAGAGTAACCGGTTGCGCGCATCGTGCAACGGTGTCGAATTTGGGCGCAATCGCTGCTTGAGAACGTCTCGGCAAGCCTCACGGCTTGCAGGCCGGGCCATGGTCTTTGCTGAATTGGTGGCGCCACCAGAAACAGCCGAAGGGAACGACCGCGGAAAACGCCGCCTCCTGGTTCGACATTTCACGCTGCGTGGCCTTGCACTCCCACACGCCGCACACAATCAAACTCAAGGCCGAAACCATCATACCGCCGGTTACCCACGGCCCCGCACCGGGACCGGGCTGCGGGGGCGCATGAGGCGGCGTCGCTGGCGGCGGTGGCGGCGCGAGGCCGCTCCAACTCGGCGTGACGACGGCGCCCGCCAATGCAGCCGCCAGCAGCAAAGTTCGAATCATTGTAAAGCCCCCGCTCGCGGCGCGTTTTGGATTGACGCAGAATCAAAAAAGCGCGACCCGCTGAGCGGCGGAAATCATGGTCATCAAGGATATGTTGGCAATAATAGATGCCGCTTTTGCACGCGTGAGGCGAGATAAGTTGCAAGCTATGATATATTTGCCACAACGCGAAGCGGATTTCGTTTGAGCTTCGCGCGGCGCGCTCTGCCGAAGGCTGCTGCGGCGAGCCCGAAAAACTGTCACCAACCTGTCGCGACTTATTGCCAGCCTTTGAATGGCAACAGATAGGCCTGCTGCAGCGTTCGCACCGACACGTCGGCGACTCCGGTCGACGGGCATTCGCTCCATCGCGGCGCGACCGCGGTGCCGAAGAGAATGTCCCAAAGCGGAAACCAGTTGACGAAATTCCGGTCGATATGTTCGGCGGCAAGCGAATGGTGGACGCGATGATAGTTCGGACTCGCCAACAGCCGCCAGAACGGGCCGAAGCCAAGATCGATATTGGCATGCGTGAAATAAAGCCAAGCGTAGGGAACAAGCGAAAGAATTGCGATCGTGACCGGCGGCACCTGAAAAAGTATCGCGGTCGGAATCGTGACAAAAACCGGGGCCAGGACTTGTTCAAGAATGTGATGACGGGACGCCGTCGTCACATTCATGTGCTCGTCGCAATGATGAAGAACGTGGAGCTGCCAGAAGAGCTTAATGCCGTGCTCGGCGCGGTGTTGCCAATATTGAAGCAAATCCCAAATCAAGGTTCCGACCAAGAGCGCGAAAAGGCTGCCGCCTAGGCCTTTAAAGCCTAGCGCACGCAGATCGATGAAGCCGAAGCCGACGTCTTGAATCGCATAGGCGGCGCCGAGCGAAAGAAACGGCGCCAGCGCGCCTACGGCGAATACGTTCACAAAAGCGTAGCTCAGATTGAGCGCGTAATGCCTGCGGGGGATGGGCTGCGCCGGAAAGAAATATTCGGCAACACCGACGAGTGCGAACATCGTTATCATCAAAACGAAATCGTCGCTGAGCGCGACATTCAAAAGAAAACCCAAGAGTGAGTTCACCACCGAGGCCCTGTGCCATGCCACATCGGGTTTGATTTGAGTGCGGCGGCTACGTGGGCGATGACGGTGTCCCAATCGCCGGGCGACGTTTGCCGGAACAAGCGCGCCGTCGGATACCAGGGGGTGGTTTCGCCATCGAGCGTCCAGCGCCAATCCGGGGCGAAGGGAACGAGCACCCATACCGGCCGGCCGAGAGCACCGGCAAGATGCGCCGGCGCGCTATCGGCCGTGATGACAAGATCGCACAATGCCAGGACGGCGGCGGTGTCGCCGAAATCCGCAAGCGTGCCACCGACATGCTGCACGCGTTTTTCGGCGGCAAGCTGTACCGCCTCGGCATCGCGAACGTCGTGCTGGATGCTCACGAAGCTTGCAGGGTGTGACAATAGCGGCGCGAGCCTTTCGAAGGCAATCGAGCGGTTGCTGTCGTTTTCGTGCGCCGGATTGCCCGACCAGGCGATAGCAATGCGCGGCCGCGGCAGCGCTTCGAGCCGCGCCGGCCATGGAGCGAGGCGCGCCGGATCGACGGAAAGATAAGGGATCGCCGCCGGCACGCTCTCGATTTCGGTTTTCATCGCCAGCGGCAGACTGCCGAGCGGGCAATGCACGTCGAAAGGAGGCGGCGCCTCGCCACGCGAGAGAACCTGAGCGGCGCCATCGAGGCCGGACATCAGCGACTTCAATTCCGGTTGGACTTCGAGCACGACGCTGGCGCCGCCGGCGGCAACAAGCGGCACGTAGCGAGCGAACTGAATTGTGTCGCCCAAGCCCTGTTCGGCGTGCAGCAGCACGGTCTTGCGATGCAACGGATATTCACCGAGCCACAAGGATCGGCCGCGGCTTTTCTGCGCTGGCATGCCGGTGCGCCGCCAGCGCCATTCGTAGGCCTCGAAACCGGGGCGATATCGGCCGATCGCCAAGAGCGCGAGCGCCCGGTTGAAATGCGCATTCGCGTCATCTTTGCGGCGCGCAAGTACCTCGTCGTAGCTGGCAATCGCTTCGTCGAAGCGCCGCAGCTGCGACAGCGCCCGGCCGCGATTGAGCCATGCGCCGACATGGTCGGGCGCGGCCGCAATCGCGCGATCATTGGCGGCAACGGCGTCCGCATAGCGGGCGAGTTGCAGGAGGACGCCGCCGCGGTTGAAATGGGCGATGGGATGGTTAGGCAGCAGCATCAGCGCCGCGTCGAAGTCTGCAAGCGCCGCTTCGGTTAGTCCAAGCGTCGCGCGGGCAAGGCCGCTATTGATATGCGCCTCGACATGGTGCGGGGCGCGCGCCAACACCGCCTGGAATTCGGCAAGCGCTTCTCGCGGCCGATCCAGGCTCAAGAGCGCGTTGGCATGCTGATAGAGAATATCGGCGTCGTCCGGAGCAAGCGCTCGCGCTTTGTCGAAACATGCGAGCGCTTCCGAAGGCCGCTTGAGCGCATAATAGGCTTGGCCGAGATTGCTCCAACCCTGCGGTACGCGCGGATCGGCTTTGACCGCCGCGCCAAACAGACGTTGTGCCTCGCCGAATTGCCCCTGACGCGCTTTGATCGCGCCCAAGAGATTGAGCGCGTCGAAATGGCCGGGCACGGCCTTGAGAACGCGCGCGTAGATTTTCTCCGCCTCGTGCAGCCGCCCTTGCCGGTGCAGCGCAACGGCTTCGCCGAGCGCCTGACCGGGATTGAATGGGCCGGACTTTGCCGTCATAGGCGGTTGATCCGCGCGATGCGCCTTGTCACCTCCGCCGGAGTTTCATTGTCGGATTTGGTCTTAAGCGAAAGCGCGGCGCGCGCCGCCGGCCGCTCGAGACAGCGCAGCAGCCAAGCCTCGAGATTCGGCCATGCCGACAGATCCATATCGACGGCGCGGCTGATCACGGCGGCGACGTTGAGATCGGCGACCGTGAATTCGGCGCCAAGCAAGAATGGATTTTTGGCGAGCGCCGCATCCAGCACCCGGAACGGCGGTGCAATCACTTTGAGCGCCTCGTCGCGCAGCTTGACGTCGCGTTCCGCAGGCGGCAGCCGCACCGCGTGCAGCGACCAGATATTGACGCCGCGATCGACTTCGGCGATCGCCCAAAAGCTCCACTGCCAAGCGCGCGCTTCGGCTTCGAGCGAATTCGGATAGAGCTTGCCGGCGGAATATTTCTTGGCGAGGTAGAGCGTAATCGCAAGCGACTCCGACAGCACGAAATCGCCGTCGACAATGACCGGCAGTCGTCCGTTCGGATTGAGCGCTAGGAAATCCGGCGTCCGCGCGCCGGCATCCCCGATCTCGATCGGTAGGTGCTCGTGGGCGAGCCCAAGCTCCTGCGCGATCCACAAAGCACGAAACGCGCGCGTGCGGGCGACGCCGTAAATGCGCAGAGTCATGCGTCAACGCTTCGCTGCTGGTCGGGGCGCCATTTTGCCTTTTTTGCTTTGCGCATGATCTTTTCCGAAAACCGATACCCACCTTTCGGGATCATTCGCTAGACCAGCGCGTCGGCGACCGCTTTGCCGCACGCGGCCGTGCTCGCCGGACCGCCGAGATCGCGGGTCCGCAGCTTCGGTTCGGCCAATACGGTCTCGATGGCCTTGACGATCGCGCCGGCGGCTTCCGGCTCGCCGAGATGTTCGAGCATCATCGCGCCGGACCAGATCTGGCCGATCGGATTGGCGATGCCGAGGCCCGCAATATCCGGAGCCGAGCCGTGCACCGGCTCGAAGACCGACGGAAATTTTCGCTCGGGATTGATGTTGCCCGACGGGGCGATGCCGATCGTGCCGGTGCAGGCTGGACCGAGATCGGAAAGGATATCGCCGAACAGATTCGAGCCGACGACGACATTGAACTTGTCGGGCTTGAGCACGAACAAGGCCGTGAGAATATCGATGTGATATTTGTCCCACTTCACGTCGGGAAAATTCTTCGCCACGGCTTCGACGCGTTCGTCCCAGTACGGCATAGTGATGGCGATGCCGTTCGACTTGGTGGCCGAGGTCAGATGCTTCTTCGGCGTCTTGCGCGCGAGCTCGAAAGCGAAGTTCAGTACGCGATCCACCCCGATGCGCGACAGCACCGTTTCCTGCACCACGACTTCGCGCTCGGTGCCGGTAAACATGCGGCCGCCAATCGCGGAATATTCGCCTTCGGTGTTCTCGCGCACCACCCAGAAGTCGATGTCGCCGGGCTTGCGGCCAGTAAGCGGCGACGGCACGCCCGGCATCAATCGCACCGGGCGAAGATTGACGTATTGGTCGAATTCGCGGCGGAACAGGATCAGAGAACCCCAAAGCGAAACATGGTCGGGGACTTTGGCCGGCCAGCCGACCGCGCCGAAGAAGATCGCGTCATGGCGGCCGATTTTTTCCTTCCAATCCTCCGGCATCATGCGCTGATGCTTTTCGTAATAGTCGCATGAAGCGAAGTCGAAATCGTCCTGGCGCAGTTCGAAGCCGAACTTCTTGCCCGCGGCCTCGAGCACGCGGATGCCCTCCGGCACCACTTCCTTGCCTATGCCGTCGCCCGGAATGACGGCGATACGATAGACGCGATTGGTGGGCCTTTGCTCACCGGCATGCGCGTTGGTTTGGGCGTTCATGGACGCTTCCCCTCTCTACTTGCTCGCCATACGCGCAGGCGCTGCCGCGTTGTCAAGCCACCCGTCGTCCTGAGGTGCGCGCAATGCTGCGCCACGCCGCAGTGACGGCAGAGCACTATGGATTGCCGGGTCAAGCCCGGCAATGACGATTGGAAAGTGAGTTGTTGGCGCCGCGATCGGCAGTCGCCAGCCGCGCTTCCGCATCAATTAATTATCGGGTCGACTCGACGCTGGCGCCTCGCCCCGGCCAGTCAGTGCGGTAATAATTCCAGTAGGCGGCGAGAGGATAGCCACGACGCCAATATCGATGTGGATAATGATGATAGTAACGGACTGCGGTGATATGAGCGGCTTGAGCGTTGCTCGCCATCTTTGACGGAAGCAGCGTCATCGGTGCAGCTTGCGTCGTTTGGCAAGCCGCCGCGGCTATGACGCCTAAAACCGCATTCGAAAAAACAAAGAGTCTCATTGCAGTTCTTCCACCCGCCAACGCACGAATGACGCGCCTGTTCCGCTCGGACCATCGCTCGGTCGCCTCGTTGCCGCGATGCGACGTGGCGAATGCTCAGAACAGTGCTTAGTGAATAAACAAACCTCTTGGGTCGTTCCGATAGGCTTCGGTATAGCCCCATTGATTACCATACGCATAATCGTTGCGCCGGCGGACGAGCATTTTGGGTTTGTGATGTTTGACGGGAGAAACATCATCCTTTGCCGCTGACGCTTCTTTCGTGACTTGTAAATGCAAGTGCGCCACATCCTCAGCGGTGACCGTTTGGTCGATCGGGGGACGGGGATGATGCCGCTTTTCTAATGCCGAGGGGTTGAAGGAATTCATCAACCACATTGCGACAGCGGTGAACGCCACAATCAGACACGAAAAGTACCCGAAGAAGAGCATAGCGACTAACTCCCGCGACGGCCGCGCAGACAAATTCTAACCCCCCGCCGCGCCCGCCATTTGATCGAGATCAATGACGCGGTCCGGTCAAGGGGATCAGCGGTTTTGAGTTAATCGCGGGAAACTCAGCTATGCCCGATTTTTATGTGATGTCTTATGGTCGACATCGGAGCACACCACTCATGTTGGCTGCTCTTGCAGGCATTGTTCATGATCGCCAGCGTGCTGACGGCAGCAAGCACGAGAGCAACGGAGACAATGACCAACGGGGTTTTCATGGCGACCTCGCTACTGCGGGTCCTTTTGCCCAATTTTCGGACCTTCAAAATGAACACCGGCTGAACGCGCGGCTGGCGAAGGCCGGCGCTGGCAGCGGCACCGGGCGATTGCTAAAACTTAAAGTAAATCAATAACTTAATGATCATTGCCGCGACTCATAACGTCAAGGTCGTATTCGCGTCGATTATCGTATCACCTCGAATTGTGTCACACTTCGCCACGAACGATCCGCCCCGCTTCGAGCACCTGATTTTCCGACAACCGGCCTTTCGTGCTCGGCATCACGTTCCCGCGAGCGAGAGAAGAGCGTTCCTCCCGCGCGCTTTTTGAGTTTGTGGCTCTGCTTCGCTCGCAGGAAACGGGTGGGGAGCGGCCCGCCACGTCCCATATGAGGTCCTTGAGAAAAAGGGATCGAACCATGGGATATTTTTCGCCAGACGATCAACCGCTGCGAAACCTGGAACCGACCCAGCCTATGGAGTCCACGACCGATTCCGGTTTCTCGAAACCGCTGACGCTTGCGGCGATGAGCCTCGGTTACGGCGTCGTTCAGCTCGACGTCACCATCGTCAACACGGCGCTCAACAGCATTGGAACGTCGCTCGGCGGCGGGGTGTCCGAACTGCAATGGGTGGTCAGCACCTACACCATCGCATTCGCGGCGCTCATTCTGACGGCCGGCGCGCTCGGCGATCGCCTGGGCGCGAAGAAAATTTTCATGGCGGGCTTTGGTATTTTCACGGCGGCGTCGCTGGCTTGCGCGTTGGCGCCGACCTCCGCCGCTCTGATCGCGGCGCGCGCGGTGCAGGGCGTCGGCGCGGCTATTCTCGTTCCGAATTCGCTCGCGCTTCTCAATCACGCCTATCCGAACGACAGGGAGCGCGGACGCGCCGTCGGAATTTGGGCCGCCGGAGCGAGCCTTGCGCTCACCGCCGGACCGCTGGTCGGAGGCGCGCTCATCGAACTCGCGGGTTGGCGCAGCATATTTCTGGTCAATCTGCCGATCGGCTTGGCGGGCCTGTGGCTCACCTGGCGCTACACGACCGATACGACGCGCGCGCAGCATGACCTCGATCTGCCGGGGCAGGCGGCGGCGATCGGCATGCTCGGCGTATTGGCCGGCGCGATCATCGAGGGTGGCCGCATCGGCTGGGCCAATCCTTGGGTTATCGCCGCGTTCGGCGGCTTCGTCGGGCTCGCCGCACTCTTCCTGCTGCAAGAGCGTCGTGCGCCTGCGCCAATGCTGCCGCTCTCGCTGTTTAAACATCGCATGTTCGCGATGACCTCGTTCGTCGGCCTTTTGGTCAACATTGCATTTTACGGGCTGATATTCGTCTTCAGCCTCTATTTCCAAGAGGTCAACGGCTGGTCCTCGTTCGCAACCGGTTTGGCCTTCGTGCCGATGATGGGCGCGGTGCTGCCGGTCAATCTGATCGCGCCGCGGCTTGCCGAGCGATTTGGCGCGCCGGCCGTCATCGCCGCGGGAGCGCTGATCGCGGCGGCCGGATGTCTCGCCCTATTGGGCATCGATCGCGGCACCGGCTATTGGGCCGTCTTCGCGCAGTTTCTGGCGATGGGCGGCGGTCTTGGACTGCTGGTGCCGCCGCTGACATCGACGCTCCTCGGCAGCGTCGAGAAGGCGCGATCGGGTCTCGCGGCAGGGGTTCTTAACTCCACGCGGCAAACCGGCAGCGTGCTCGGCGTCGCGCTGTTCGGGTCCCTGATCGGGCAAACTGACGCGTTCATGTTTGGCGCGCGCGCAGCGTTGATCATATCCGCAATGCTGCTGATCGGCGCCGCGGCCGCAATCGCGCTCGGCGGACGCCTTAAGAGATAGGGCCTATAGGGTTGGCGGCGCGCGCGGTGCCGCAACGTGTAGCGAACTTCGGAATCGGGACACTAACCGCGCGAGTTCCAGGAAAAAAAGCTCTTGCGGCCGGCGAACCGTTTTAACCCTCCGCTGTTAGGTCGATTGACCCCGCTGCCAAGGGGACTACCCTGCAGGCTTGCGAGCGCAACGCAGACGGAGGACCGCCATGGGTGTCTTTCGAAATAAAGCGCCAAGCCATCTCATCCCAATCGACGCGGATAACGCCGCCAGCAAGGACTGGGTCATCCTGTTGGAAGCCGGCACGATCGTCGGTCCGTCACCCGACCGGTTGCGGGTTGCTCGATCGACGCTGGAGAAGAAGATCGTGCGGCGATACGAGCCGCTGCTCAACGTAAAGCACTTCCTTGAGTTGGAAGGATACGATCCGCGGATTCACGCCGTGTATTTTTGCCCTCAGCTTTACAAATATGATCCCGACAAAAAGCTGGTGCCGCTCCAAGGAGACGAAATCGGCAAATTGATCGCGCAAGCTCTTGCGAGTGGCGTCAAAGAGCGGCGGCCTTGGTACGAACCGTCGGAGAAATTGCCAAATCAGCCCATCATCAATACTCCGGCGAATGAATTTGACACACTTGTTGTTGATATGCCCGCCGCGCGAAATGCGAACGATAAAAAGCCGCTGGCGGTGGTCGAAAACATGGACTAGTGGGGTGAATTGAAGTTCCCGTGATTTGGCGGCACACTCGTATAGGAACTTCAAATCCAAAACCACACACCATAGCCGTTGCGATTGATGGCGCGAGGCGATCATCGTCGTGACGGGTCTTGAGCTAGGTTGCGAACATCGCGACCCTGCAACCCGGTCCGCGCGTCGCCAATTCATCGACGTGAAAGCGACCGTCGTGAACTTGTGGAAAATCATTTTGTGGAAAATATCGCGTCCATGCTTCCTCGCCGCACCGTTAATCTAGGATGGGTGCGCAGCAACGCCCATCCCGTCTAATTGCATGTTCGGCAGAAAACGCAGGGCCGCGATTGAGCAACGCGCCAAATTGATGGCGCGCATGGTCATGCTCATCATCGATGGCTTGTGCACCAAATCATACGAGCAGTTCGTGGAAAGCTATTCCAATCCAGGTGAGGGGCCGGACCAAACTGCGCTTGAAGCGCAGATGTTGGAATTCGAGATGCGCTTCTCGGCGACCTGCTGGTACGAAGCGACGGCGTCCTTTGCCGAGGCGCGGCCGTCAATTTACATGCGCGGCGGCGGCGACGATTCCGGCGTCTTGATAAGCGTGCATGTGCCGATCGATGCCAACCTGCCGATCTACCCCGTGGTCGATCTCGACGCACCACGATGGTGGAAAAGAGGCCGCGACGCGCGGGCCATGGTGCGGGCATTGCAAGGCATGCGGGGCTGGAAATTCGTCACCGCGATTTGAGCCGCTGCCGCTGCCGCCGATCGACGGCCGATTGACTTGGATCGGCAATGTGCCTTTCGGCACAGACACCCTCTGACAAATCAATAGGCTCACGTGCAGCAGCCATCAGGGCATGATCCGGAAAAGTGGAAATCGGTTTTACGAAAAGATTGTGCCCATCAAAAAACCCGGAGCAGCAATCGATTCGACTTAAAGCGATTGTGCTCTTGAGGAGGTGACCATGTCGTTGCTCCAAAAGACAGACGTTTACGCAGACCGGCGCGAGACAGCCGATCGCAGGCGTTCCGACTACGGCTTTATTCTTGCGCTGATTTGTGTTGCGCTTGCGCTCGTTGTCGTCAGTGCAATGTTTGGATCTGCGCCAAGCGAGGTTCCCATCATCGGCCCTTAGCGCCGACGCGCGCGGAAGGCCAAAGAATGGAAAGTCAAGATTCGACCGAACGCGGCGCGATCGCCCCGTTCAACCAGCCATTTTGGCCACTCGGTCCGAAACGCTCTTTACGGCGAAAAAGCGATCTATCGCGAGGTGCGACATAAAATATCGACCGCCGCGAGAGGTCGATTACCGATCATTCGGTCGCACAAAATCATTCCGGCTGTGGTAAACTAATCGCATTCACGCTGGCGAATACGCGCTGAAAGTCGATCGCATTTCGTGAAATCAGTCCTTGCTGCAATTTGCAGTATTCCGATTGGGAGCAGCTGGGGAGGCCGGCTATGGTTGCGTGCATCATGTTGGGCGTCGCACTTGCAATCGCCACGATTTTGCTGGGGTCGACAGCCTTCGCGCAGGGCCAAGCGCCGGTGCCGCAAACAGGAGCCGGCAATTTGGTGACGATTGCAGCTGGAAATAGATTTCAGCAAATCGTGCCCTCCAACAACTCCGGTACGGACCGGCACGCGCTGACGATCCAAAACAACGCCAGCAACGGCGACAATTGCTGGGTCTATGTTGGCGGCGATAAGCCCTCGAAAGACAGCAGCATCGTGCTCACTCCGGGCAAGTCGTATGACCGCTATTGGCCGTTTGTGCCCTCGGACGCCATCCAGGCAACCTGCGCATCGGCGTCCGACAATCTCTACGTCGAATATAAGTAGACGCCGCGCCACGAGCGTTTGTCTCGTTCGGCAGCCATTTGACGCTTACGCGGCGGAATTAAAGCCAGGACACCACAGAGGGAGCGACAATGGCCGGACATAAGGGAGAATGTTTTTGCGGTGCGGTTCAGCTCGAAGTCTCGGGCGATCCCGAAGCGATGGGATATTGCCATTGCCGATCATGCCGTTCGTGGTCGGGCGGCCCGGTCAACGCCTTTACGCTGTGGAAGCCCGACGCCGTGCGGGTCACCGCCGGCGCCGAGCACATCGGCATGTATCAGAAGACGCCGGTCAGTGAGCGGCAATACTGCACCAAATGCGGCGGCCATTTGATGACCAATCATCCGCCGCTGGGCTTGGTTGACGTGTTCGCCGCCACTCTGCCGACGCTCGCGTTCAGCCCGGGCGTTCACGTCAATTATGCCGAGACCGTGCTGCCGATGCGCGACGGGCTTCCTAAATTCAAGGACTTTCCCGAAGGGTTTGGCGGATCGGGCGAGATGGTCGCCGAGTAGGGTTCGGCGCTGTTCAACGGGCGGCACTCAGGGGGCCGGAGCTGCGGCGTGATCAAGACCAAGCTCCGAGACGATCGTTTCGACGATTTCGCGCGGATGCGGAACGATGGAAACGGTGATCGGACGCTCGTCGGTCTTCGGCTCCTCCAGGACCTTGAATTGACTATCGAGCAACGCCGGCGGCATGAAGTGATCGGCGCGCGCGGCGATCCGGCGAGCGATGAGGTCGCGGTCTCCTTTGAGGAAAATGATGCGCACATCGCGCCGGTCGCCGACGAGAACGTCGCGATAGGCGCGCTTGAGCGCCGAGCAGGCGACGACGCCGTGCTGGCCGCTGCGCCGGGTGGCGTCGATCCGGTCGGCAATGGCGTGCAGCCACGGCCAGCGATCCGCGTCATTGAGCGGTTCGCCGTGATGCATTTTTTCGATGTTCGATTGCGGATGGAACCAGTCGCCGTCTTCGTAGATCCAATGCAGGCGGTGCGCGAGCATCGCTGCGATCGTGCTTTTGCCCGAACCGGAGACGCCCATCACGATAAGGACGGCCGGCAATGACGGGTCTTGCCCGCGCGCTTGCATAATGACGCCCCGCTAATCCCTCGGCGCCGCGTCGCGGGTGACGAGCCAGATCAAGTCGCCATTCGAATAGGCGCGCTGCGCCGGCAAAGCTTCGCCGGACGGCGCCTGGCCAAGTGTCGCTTCGCCCGACAAAACGCGGGCGAGAAGTGCGCGTTTTCCGGGGCTCTCGACAAGGAACAGCATTTCTCGCGTCGAGGCGAGCGTCGGAAATGTCAAAGTGACCCGCGGCACGTAAGGCTCCATGCCGGCTTTCGTCACGCCGACGACCCAGCGCTCCTGTTCGTCGAGGGTGAGGGAGTGTGGGAACAGCGAAGCGGTGTGGCCGTCGCTGCCGAGCCCCATCAAGACGAGATCAAACAGCGGCGCGCTTGGATCGAGCGTGTCGGCGCCATAAAACTCCTTGAGGACTTTTTCATAGAGGCGCGCGGCGTCGTCTGGACTTTTCGCATCCGTCGCCATCGGATGGATATTCTGCCGCGGTGCCGGCACGCTTGCGAGAAACAAACGTTGCGCCATGCCCATATTGCTCAAGGGGTCGGATTCCACCACGAAACGGTCGTCGCCAATGAACCAATGCACGCGCCCCCAGGGCACGATGGCGCGCCACGGTTCCTGCCCGAGCAGGCGATAGAGGCCTTCGGGGCTCGAGCCGCCGGTCAGGCAAACCGCCGCGCGATCCCGCGACACCACGCGATCGACCAGCCGTTGCGCCGCGGTTTCGGCGAGCGCGGAATCGTTCTCGACAACAATGAGCTCGCGATTGGTGTCGGCGGTCATCGGGCGGCCTCACGCAATCGTCCGCCAGCGGCGGCCGTCGCGGGCGAGAAGCTCGTCGGCTTCCGCCGGGCCTTCGCTCCCGGCGCGGTAAGTGGCGAGGTTTTGCGCGCGCGATTCCCGCCATGCATTGATGAACGGCTGCACCGCGCGCCATCCGGCTTCGATGCCGTCGGCGCGCGGATAGAGGATGGCGTCGCCGACCATGCAGTCGTAAATCAGCGTCTCATAACCGGTCGCGGGCGGTGTATCGAAATAATCCCGGTAGTTGAAAGTCATGCTCACGCCGCCGATAACAATCGAGGGTCCGGGCACCTTGGCGTTGAATTCGAGGCCGATTGTTTCGTCCGGCTGAATTCCGATAACGAGAAAGTTGTCCGATAGGCGATCAATCGGCGTATCGCGGAACATGGCGATCGGCGCCTGCCTGAATTTGATCGCTACTTCGGTCTGCTTCACGCGCAAGGCCTTGCCGGTCCGCAGATAAAACGGCACCTGCGCCCATCGCCAGTTGTCGATCATCAGCTTCAGCGCGACATAGGTTTCGGTCGTGCTTTCGGGATTGACGTCCTTGATCTCGCGATAAGCCTTCACGGCCTGGTTTTCGATGTAGCCGTCGTCATATTGCGCGCGCACCGAATTGCGCAGGGCGGCGTCGCGTTTCGACAATTGAATGGCGTCGAGCACCTGCGCCTTTTCCGCCCGCACCGGTTCGGCGGCAAAACGCGACGGCGGCTCCATGGCAATCAGCGACAAAAGCTGAAACAGATGGTTCGGCACCATGTCGCGTAGCGCGCCGGTCGCGTCGTAATAATTGCCGCGCTGTCCGACCGTCAGCGATTCCGCGACGGTAATCTGCACGTGCTCGATATGGTGGCGATTCCAGATCGGCTCGAATAGTCCGTTGGCGAAACGGAGCACCATGATGTTTTGCACGGTCTCCTTGCCGAGATAGTGATCGATGCGGAAAATCTGGTCTTCCTTGAGAATGCTCAGGAGCTTCTGATTAAGGGTCTGAGCTGTCGCAAGGTCGGTTCCGAACGGCTTCTCGAAGACGACGCGCCGCCAGCCGCTCTTTTCCTCGTGCGCCAGATCTTCGCGCGCTAGACCCGATTGGCCGAGATGGCACCCGATCGGCGCAAAAGCGGTGGGCGGCGTCGCCAGATAAAACAAGCGATTGCCCTGCGTGTGCCGCTCACGCTCGATGCGCGCAAGCTCCATGCCGAGCTTCTTGTAAGTCTCGTCGTCGTCGGGGTCGCCTTGGACGTAGGCGACGCAGGACAAAAGCTCCTTGACGACGCGTTCGTCGAGCGGCCGCGTCGTGAACTTCGCCAGGCTTTTTTTGAGATCGTCGCGGAAGGCGTCGCTCGAGGACGCACTGCGGGCGACGCCGATCACCGTGAACGCCTTCGGCAGCAAACCGGCGGCGCCGAGATTGTAGAGCGCCGGCACCAAAAGCCGATGGGTCAGGTCGCCCGAAGCGCCGAATATGATGAAGCAGCACGGATCGGCCGGTCGTGCCTTTGGCGCATTCATTGCCGGCCGTTCCTGGCAATCTGTGCAGTGGCAGCGGCCAAGATCTTATCCGGGACAAAACCGAATTTCCGCATCACATCGGGGCCCGGCGCCGACGCGCCGAAACTGTGCATTCCGAGAATCGTGCCGCTTGGGCCGGCATAGCGATCCCAGCCGATCACAGAGCCGAGTTCGACGGTGACGCGCGCCGTGATATCCGGCGGCAGCACCTTGTTGCGGTAGTTCTCGTCTTGCTTTTCGAACAATTCCCAACTCGGCATGCTGACGACGCGCGCGCCGATGCCATCGCGCTTGAGCTTTTCATAGACTGTGACGCAGAGCGCGACTTCGCTGCCGCTGGCAATGAGAATGACCTTAGGCTTGCCGTTCTCGGCGTCGGCCATGACGTAAGCGCCGCGCGCCACGCCCGCGGCCGAGGCGTAGCGGCTGCGATCGAAGACCGGAAGTTTCTGACGGCTGAGAACGAGGCAGGCAGGCTCGTCTTTCAGGTTGAAAATGACCTTATAGGCCTCTCGCACTTCGTTGGCGTCGGCCGGCCGAAGCACGATCATGTTCGGAATTGCGCGAAGCGCCACGAGCTGCTCGATCGGCTGGTGCGTGGGGCCGTCCTCGCCAAGCCCAATGGAATCGTGGGTGAAGACAAAGAAGACCGGTAGCTCCATCAGCGCCGCGAGCCGGATCGCCGGGCGCATATAATCGCTGAAGGTCAAAAATGTTGCGCCGAACGCGCGTAGTTTCGATAGCGCCAAGCCGTTCACGATGGCGCCCATGGCGTGCTCGCGTATCCCGAAATGCATCGTGCGCCCGCCTAATTCGCCGGGCTCGATCGCTCCGCCATGCTCGAATTTGGTCTTGGTCGAGGGTGCGAGGTCGGCCGCGCCGCCGATCAGCCAGGGAATGGGCCCGGCAATAGCGTTGAGGACCTTGCCGGACGCCTCGCGGGTGGCGACGCCTTTCTCGTCCGCGGCGAAGGTCGGTAAACCCGCGTCCCAGTTCGCCGGAAGCTTCCCCGCGAGCATGAGCCTGATTTCTTCGGCGGCTTCCGATTCGCTTCGTTCGTAGGCCGCAAAGGTCTTTTCCCAGTTCTCCCGCAGCGTCCGGGCGCGCCGGCCGATACCGTTTGCAAAGCGGTCGTAGACACCGTCGGGGATCAAAAATTGCGCATCTTCCGGCCAGCCGTAGAAACGCTTTGCAAGCCGCACTTCCTCTTCGCCGAGCGGATCGCTATGAGCCGCCGCGGTATTTTCCTTGTGCGGCGAGCCGTAGCCGATGATGCTGTTGACGATGATGAGCGTCGGGCGATCGCCGCCGCGGCGGAAGATTTCCAGCGCCCGCGCCACTGCCGCGGTATCGTTGGCGTCGGGAACGCGCAAAACATTCCAGTGATAGCCCTCGAAGCGCCTCTCGACATCCTCGCTGAAAGCAAGGCCAGTGTGGCCTTCGATGGTGATGGTGTTGCTGTCGTAGATCCAACACAGATTCGGAAGGCCGAGATGTCCAGCGAGCGAGGCGGCTTCGCTCGCGACGCCTTCCATCATGTCGCCGTCGCTGCAGATCACATAGACGTCAAAGTCGAAGATCGAGAATTGCGGCCGATTGAAACGGGCGGCGAGCCAGCGCGATGCGATCGCCATGCCGACGCTGTCGCCGCAGCCTTGACCGAGCGGACCGGTGGTCAGCTCGACGCCCGTGGTGCGGCCATATTCCGGATGGCCCGGCGTCACGCTGTCGAGCTGCCGGAAGCTCTTGATATCGTCGAGACTGACCGCCGGCTTGTCGGTCACGCGCGAACCGTCCAGGCGCCGCACGCCGGCAAGATGCAAGAGCGCGTAGAGCAGCATCGAGGCATGGCCGGCGGAAAGCACGAAACGATCGCGGTTCGGCCAATTGGGTTCGCTCGGATCGTAGCGAAGAAAATCCTGCCACAATGTGTAAGCGACCGGCGCGATTCCCATCGGGGTACCGGCATGCCCCGATTGGGCTTTTTGGACGGCATCGATCGCCAAGGTGCGAATGGTGTCGATCGACAGGAGATCGATGTCCTTCGGCCGCGGCGACTGCGCGATGTCAGGGGCGCTTCGAGAGGGGGAAGGGGCTGGATTTGTCATAGCGGGGCGCTCGTCGGCGGGTGAATAGAAAACGTCCCAATGGGACAAAACGAGCCAAATCGGCCGGAGTTCCATCGAAATTGCCGGGGGGAAGGGACAATCGGCGGGCCATCAATTGACCGAGGCGAGCGGTGGGGCCACCCGCTCGAGCGACTTGCGTTCGGCAGCGACCGCCCAGCGGCTCGCGATCAGCGCCGCCAAGATCATCAGCAAAGACCCTGCCAGATAGCCGACGAACACGCCGCCGCGCGAGCCGCTTTGGATCAACACGCCGAAGAACAACGGGCCGACGATGCCGCCGATGCCGGTGCCTATGGCGTAGAAGATCGCGATCGCGAGCGCGCGTATCTCGAGCGGAAATGTCTCGCTGACGGTCAGATAGGCGGAGCTCGCGGCCGATGAAGCGAAAAAGAAGATCACCGTCCAACCGATTGTTTGGGTCGTTGCCGACAGCATGTCCCGCATGAAAAGGTAGCCGACGACCGCGAGCAGAA
This sequence comes from Xanthobacteraceae bacterium, assembly GCA_049285335.1. GTDB lineage: Bacteria > Pseudomonadota > Alphaproteobacteria > Rhizobiales > Xanthobacteraceae > BOG-931. The sequence goes on from JBAPZR010000320.1 coordinate 19,284, forward strand.
TCCCCGACATCGCGTAGGTGAACGCGATCATTCGTTTTCGGCCGAGGGTGTCGAACAACCGCCCCAGCAGCACTGGCCCGAGAAAATTACCCGCGGCAAAGGGCAGGATGTACCAGCCGATCTTATCTGAGGGAATGCCGTAAAAGTCGGTAAGGATGAGGGCGTAAGTGAAAAAGATGGCGTTGTAAAAGAACGCCTGCGCCGCCATCAGGCTTAATCCGACCAAGGTGCGCTGGCGATGCTCGCGGAACAGAGTCTGCGCGACTTCAAGAAGCGACGTGTGGCCTCGCAGCCGCAGCCTTATGCGCGGCAGATCGGCCGGCGGAAGATCGTGACCCTCGTGGCGCACCCGTTCGTCGATGCCGGCCATGATCGCGTCGGCCTCTTTGACGCGGCCGTGGGTCATGAGCCAGCGCGGACTTTCCGGAATCCAAAAGCGCATGAAAAAAATGAACAGCGCGAGACCGGCGCCGATCAAGAACGCTACGCGCCAGCCGATATCGACACTCAAAACCGCTGGGTTGAGCAAGACGATCGAACTCGCGGCGCCTAGCGCCGCGCCGAGCCAAAAGCTGCCATTGATGACGAGATCGGTCCAGCCCCGCACCCGCGCCGGCGTCAGCTCCTGAATGGTGGAGTTGATCGCAGCGTATTCGCCGCCAATGCCCGCGCCGGTGAAGAAGCGAAACAACACGAACGTCGCCAAATTCCACGACGTGGCGGTCGCTGCCGTCGCGATGAGGTAGACGGCGAGCGTGATGAAAAAAAGCCTCTTGCGGCCGAGCCGGTCGGTGAGCCAGCCGAAGAACAGCGCGCCGAGAACCGCGCCGGTCAGGTAGGCGCTCCCGGCCATGCCGACCTCGGCATCGGTGAAATGCAGGCTTTCCTTGAACGCTCCCGCCAACGAGCCCGCGAGGGTCACCTCGAGCCCGTCGAGGATCCAGGTGATGCCGAGCGCGGTGACGACAAGCGTATGAAAGCGGCTCCACGGGAGTCGGTCGAGCCGCGCCGGCACATCGGTTTCAACAATCTGCACTAGTGTCCCGATTCCGAAGTTCGCCACACCTTGCGGCACGCTCTTAGCGAACTTGGGAATCGAAAGGACACAAGCAGTCTATAATTCTAGTGTGGGTTTTGGATTTGAAGTTCCTATACGAGTGTGCCGCATCATCATAGGAACTTCAAATCCACCACACTAGTGTCCCGATTCCGAAGTTCGCGATCAAGCATAGGAAGAATTAAGGCTTACGCCGTGCGTCTGCCATACGTCGCGGAGGGTCGTACGGTTGCGGATTATATCAGCGCGAGCCCGCCGCGCTTCGCCCGCCACGGCCGTCGGGCCATCTGAGAACCGTCGCTGTGGACCGTCGCGGGGCGGCTTGGCGAGCCTGCGTGAGGGCGTCCACAAAATCCGAGAACCAGGCCTGGATCGGTTTCGCTTTCAATCGTTCGATCATCGCCTGCCAGCGCTCACGGCGTTCGTCGACCGACATGACCAGCGCGCGGGAAATGTTTCTCGCGATGCCGTTAATGTCGTACGGATTGACGAGCAGCGCGGTATCGAGCTCCTTAGCCGCGCCGGCAAATTGCGAGAGAATGAGCACGCCGGGATCGGCGGGATTTTGCGCCGCGACAAATTCCTTGGCGACAAGATTCATGCCGTCGTGCAGCGGCGTCACCAGGCCGACGCGACCGAGGCGATAGAAGCCGGCCAAAGTCGACTGGGCAAATCCTTTATTCAAATAGCGTATAGGGACCCAATCGACGTCCGCATGGCGGCCGTTGATCTCGCCGATCAGCGCGGCAACTTCGCGCTTGAACTCGCCGTAGGCGGCGATGCGGCCGCGCGAGGGCACCGCAATCTGCAACATGCAAATCCGATGCGCCCAGTCCGGCTCGGTTTCCAATACCCGATCGAAGGCGCGCATGCGGTTGGTGATGCCCTTGGAATAATCGAGCCGATCGACCCCGAGCACAAGCTTCCCACCCTGCAGGCTCGTGCGTAGCCGCGCCACTTCCGAACGGTTGGAGGCCTTCATAGCGCGCGCGGCGAAATCGTCCGGATCGATGCCGATCGGGAAGGTCGCCAAGCGCGTGTAACCGTACTCGGACGTCACGTAGCCATTGGTAACGTTAAGTCCGAGATCGTGCTTAAGGCCCTCTTCGAAATTCTTCCGGTCGTCGTCGGTCTGGAAGCCGATGAGATCGTAGGCCAGCATCGCGGAAACGATTTCGCGATGATGCGGTGTGCTAAGCATCGTCGCGCGATCGCTCCACGGGGTATGCAGAAAAAAGCCGATCGGTTGAACGATTCCCGAGCGCCGCAGCTCGGCGGCGAGCGTCAGAAAATGATAATCCTGCACCCAATAGACTGTGTCGGGTTGTGCAAAGCGCAACAGCGCGCGCGCCATGAATGTGTTGATCGCGCGGTATGACTTATAGTCGTCGTCGGTCACGCGGATCAGGTCCGGCCGCGAATGCAGCGCCGGCCATAACGCGGAATTCGAGAAGCCTTCGTAGAAGCCCGGATAGTGCGCCGCTGGAAAATCGACGGTCGCGATGGCGCCGGCTCCGAGCGATTCAATTTCAGCGAAAGATTCTTTGTACGGATCGTCACGCAGACGGCCACTCGAGCCAATCCAGATCGCGCCCGAATCGCGCACCACCGGGAGAAGCGCGGACGCAAGCCCGCCCGTCATCGGCTCGTTGGCTTGTGTCGGCGCAACCCGATTTGAGACGACCACCAGACTCATGAAAATCCCTCCGTTGCAACTTTTAACGCGTGGCCGGTGAAATAGTTCCACCAGCAGAGGCATCCACGCCTCGCGCCGTGGTTGCGGCCAAGCGAGGAGGCGGGGTCGTGGCAGGGCAGTTGGGCGGATGACAATTCCATGCAAGTTTGACGCACGCGATCGACTGAACACCGGTGAATTTGCGTGATCGAAGGCTTGGCGACCTTCAAAGTTCAGGTTCCAGAAAGGGGAACTTTCATCTGCAGATTTTGTTCAATCCGAGGGGCGATCGCGTGTGCTTCGCGCACGCTCGATGAGTCATGCCGGAGAGAAGACGCGTGCGCGCACTGACGGTCGTACCGGGCATGCCCAATTCGGCAAGCATCGACGACGTGCCCGAACCACCAGCGACCGATGGCAGCGTGTTGGTCCGCAGCTTGGCGCTCGGCATCTGCGCCACCGATCGTGAGATCGTTGCTGGAAAATTCGGTGAGTCGCCGCCCGGCCAGCACCGGCTTATTCTCGGTCACGAATCGCTCGGACGCGTGGAAGAGGCGCCGGCGGATTGCGGTCTGAAAAAAGGCGATCTTGTTGTCGGCATTGTGCGCCGTCCCGATCCCGTACCGTGCCCAGCTTGCGCGGTCGGCGAATGGGACATGTGCCACAATGGCGAATACAGCGAGCGCGGCATCAAGGCGCGAAACGGTTACGGCGCCGAGCGTTTTCGCATCGAGCCGCAATTCGCCATCAAGCTCGATCCGCTACTCGGAATCCACGGCGTTTTGTTGGAGCCCGCCAGCATTCTGGCAAAGGCCTGGGAGCACACCGAATATGTCGGCGGCCGCTCGAAGGCCTGGCGGCCGCGCACGGTGCTCGTCACCGGCGCTGGGCCGATCGGCCTTCTCGCAGCGCTTTTCGGCGCGCAGCGCGGTCTTGACGTGCATGTGCTCGATCGCGACTCCGGCGGTGAGAAGGAAAGTCTGGTGCGCGAACTTGGAGGCACTTACCACGCCGGCGCCGTCGAGCTCATCGAACGCTTGCAGCCTGATATTTTGATGGAATGCACGGGCGCGCCTGCGCTGATCGCCGATGTTCTCGGCCGCACCGCGCCGGCCGGCATCACGTGTCTCGTCGGCATCGCCGCCGGCGGACATGAATGCAAGCTCGATATCGGTTCGATCGACCGAACGCTGGTCGCCGACAACCATCTCGTCTTGGGCTGCGTGAACGCCAATCGCCGGCATTTCGAGGCGGCGGCCGAGGCGCTGCGGCTTGCCAACCCGTCATGGCTCGACCGGCTGATCACGCGTCGCGTTGCGTTCGAGCATTGGCAGGAGGCGCTGCAACAAGAGCCGGGCGATATCAAAGTCGCCATTGATTTCGCGATGTGACCGCGATGAGCAGCCGCATCGAAGATTATGCGCTCATTGGCGATCGTGAAACAGCGGCCCTGGTCGGCCGCGACGGTTCGATCGATTGGTTGTGCTGGCCGCGCTTCGACTCTTACGCCTGCTTCGCGGCGCTCTTGGGATCGCGCGAACACGGACGCTGGCAGATAGCGCCGCGCGACAAAAATGTGCGCGTGCATCGCCGTTATCGCGCCAACACGCTGATCCTCGAAACGCGGTTCGAGACCCAAGACGGAGCGATCGCGCTGATCGACTTCATGCCGCGCCGCGAAGGCACCTCCTCGGTCGTGCGGCTCGTCGTCGGCGAACGCGGCCGGGTCGCCATGTGTTGCGAGCTTATCCTGCGTTTCGGCTTCGGGCTGATCGTTCCCTGGGTCACGCGTCTCGAAGACGGCGCGCACCGCGCCATCGCCGGGCCCGATATGACGGTGCTGCGCACGCCGGTGCATTTGCGCGGCGAGAATTTGACGACCGTCGGCGAATTCGTCGTCGAGGCCGGCGACACCGTTCCGTTCGTTATGTCCTATTCGTCGTCGAATCTGCCGCCGCCCGAACCCCGCCGATCCGAAGGCGCTGCTCGACGAGACAGAGGCGTTTTGGAGCGAATGGGCGGCGCAATGCAAGTCCGCC
>JBAPZR010000321.1:0-4469 GCA_049285335.1 Xanthobacteraceae bacterium
TTGCGAGTCTGGCCTCACCGCGGCTATTTCCGCCGCAGCCGAACCTAATGGCGAGTCATGTTCGCTTTGGGTCATAAGCGGACATTCGGCACCGTCCAACCGATATCTGCTTTACCCCCGAAAGCGGACATGGCTCGGCACGATTGTGATGTCTGCTTTGTGCCATAAGCGGACGTTCGCTCGATGTCCCCCTCACTTGTCCCCTCCATGACTTCGGGTAAAGTCCTTATATGGCCGCACTGACCGAGGCACTCGATGTTAAAGCCGTCGCCGACGAGGTCGTCGCGTCTCTTGCCGGCCATTGCCAAATTCCGACCTTCTCCTCTCGTCCAGGCGGATTGACGCTGGCTCAAGCCTACCGCGTCACGCCACTGCTCCGCGCCGCCTTCGAGACGCGTGGCGAAAAAATAACTGGCCGGAAGATCGGATTCACAAACCGCGAAATGTGGAAGGTCTACGGCGTCCAGTCGCCGATTTGGGGCTACGCCACGAACCGGACCACATATGAACTCGCATCTTCAAAAGTCATGCTCGTCAAGGATTTCACGGAGCCTCGCATCGAACCCGAAATCATGTTCGGCCTCAAAGCGGCACCGTTGCCTAGCATGAACGAAGCCGCGCTGCTCGATTGCATCGAATGGGTGACTCTCGGCTACGAGATTGTGCAGTCGATCTTTCCTGGCTGGAAATTCGCGGCGGCGGATACAGTCGCTGCAAATGGTGTTCACGGCGCACTGGTGATCGGACCACGCCACGTAATTGCTCGGCGCAAAACAGAGTGGCAATGCGAACTAGCCACCTTCGGTGTCGAACTTTTTTGCAACGGCAAGCTGAGCCAGCGCGGGGGCGGTGCTCTCGTACTCGACAGTCCTCTCCTAGCACTGCGGCATCTGATCGAACTGCTGGCGAACGATTCGTATAACCCACCGCTGCGTGCTGGCGAAGTTATTTCGACGGGAACGTTGACGCTCGCAATGCCGGTCAGCCCAGGCGAAACATGGACCACAAAAGTCACGGGTATTCCACTCGAAGAAATCTCTCTTCACTTTGAGTAGCGGGGCACGCCAAGTCCTACCGTTTTCCAATGTCGCTTTGGGTCATAAGCGGACATTCGAGTCCAGCCGATGTCGGCTTACCCCCGCAAGCGGACGCACTCCGCCGTCCTTGTGCCCGACTGGCGGCAGTGAGCAGTTCACTGTGACAGATGGCACATGCGAGCGGCTGCCGAAAGTCGTAGACGGCACCGAGTGCGCCGGTAGTGCCGCCTTCCCCAGCGCCGCGTACGCCCAGTCGATTTGTCGGTGTTGGCACCTCGCTGATATCGGTGGTGAACGATGGCAAAAGATCGGCGCGGGGCATAACGTAGTCCATGAACGAACCAGACAGTAGCTGCCCCCGCGCATCGTAGGCGCACAGCTCCCACAGTGCTTGGCCGATTCCTTGAGCGGCGCCGCCGTGCGTCTGGCCGTCGACGATGAGCGGGTTGATGGCTCGGCCGACATCGTCGACGGCTGTATAGCGAACCATTTCGAGTGCACCGGTCTCGCGATCAATTTCGACCTCGCAGACATGGGCGCCGTAGGGAAAACCAAGCTGCAGGATGGTTTCGTCGCAACTTGCCTCCAGCGCTCCGGATAAGTTTTCCGGCATGCTTTTGTCGTTTGTCATCGCTGTCGCGACGTCAAAAATGCCGACCGACCGATCGGTGCCTTGAACAGTGTAGCGACCCTTAGCGAATACGATGTCGTCTTCGGCGGTTTCGAGCATATAGGACGCGGTCCTCTTGCCCTTCTCAATAATGGCGTCAGTGGCTTGGCCCATGACGATGCCGGCGAGCCGCATCGATCTGGCGGAGTGTGAGCCGCCACCCTCCTTGACGACGTCAGTGTCGTTTTCAAACACGTATACGTCGTCGAACGGTATGCCGAGCCACTCTGCCACGCACTGCGCGAACGTCGTCTCGTGACTTTGTCCACTGGAAAGCGTACCAATCACAACATCTACCCTGCCGTGGGGCTGCACCTTGATGTCGGCGCGTTCCCGCGGATAACCCAGTGTAGTTTCGAGATAACAGCAGAGCCCAATGCCGCGCAGCCGTTTGCGCTTGCGTGCTTCAATGCGCCGCCGATTAAATCCCTTCCAATCGCCGAGTTCCATCGCGCGCTCCATCACCGCGCGATATGTGCCGTTGTCGTAGGTAATGCCTTGCGCATTCTTGTAAGGAAAGGCCGACGGCGGAATAAGATTGCGCCGTCGGAGCGCGACGCGGTCGAACCCGTGCTCAAGGGCCGCCTTGTCGATCAACCGCTCGATCACGTAAATCACTTCTGGCCTGCCGGCGCTGCGATAGGGGATTGTCGGGACCGTGTTCGATAGCACGGCGCGCGCTCGCACATGCGATAACGGAATGCGATAGCCGGCGGTCACCAGTCCGACACCTTTGATCAGCGGAACGTAGGATCCGGATTGAGCGCCGATATTACTGAGATTAGAAGTGCGCAAGGCGAGAAAGCGGCCGTCTTTGTCGAGCGCAAGTTCGGCGGAGACTGTGAGATCGCGGCCCATATAATCGCTGAGGAACGCTTCGTGGCGTTCAGCTGTCCATTTGACTGGCCGTCCGACGCGGCGGGAGCCCCAGGCCACCAAGGCGAACTCGGGAAAGAAGCTGTTGCGCGTGCCAAAGTTGCCGCCGATCTCTCGGGCGATGACGCGCACAGCTTCCTCGGGCACGCCCAGAATGTGCGCGAGTTCACGCTTCTGGCGCACGATGCCGCCTGAACCGGCATAGAGAGTGTAGCGTTCGCTCGTCGGATCATAGATGCCGACGGCAGCGCGTGGCTCCATCGGCACCCCAGTGACGCGATTGATCCAGGTATCGAGCCGCGTAACGTGAGCAGCTTTTTCAAACGCGCGGTCGGCGGCTGCGGCGTTACCGACTTCAGCGTCGATCACGACATTCCGGATACCGTCGTAGAGCCGTGGCGCGTCAGCCGCCACAGCGGCATTTGCGTCAGTCACCGCCGGTAACGCGTCATAATCAACGACGATGCGTTCGGCGGCGTCCCTCGCCGCAGCAATCGTCTCGGCGATAACGAAGGCGACAGCCGTGCCGACATGGCGAACACGGTCGACGGGCAGTACGTGATGTGGCGCCACCAGTATCGGCGAGCCGTCGCGGTTATGAAGGACAATGTCTGGCGGCGACCCCGGTGTAGCGAGATGAGGGATGGCCTTGAGCCCGTCCGCACACGCATCGTCGCCAATCAGCACAGCAATCACGCCAGGCATTGCGCGCGCCGCCGTCGTATCGATACCGCGGATTAATGCGTGCGCGTGTGGGGCACGCAGCGCGACGCCATACGCCTGTCAAGGAAAGTTGAAGTCGTCACTGTAACAGCCGCGACCTGTGATGAGGCGCAAGTCCTCCTTGCGACGTACCGAGTCACCGATGTGTGCCTGCATGGATTAATAGTCAAAAATGTGATTTAAAATATTCTCACACCGCCGCTGAGACGGCTAGTACCCCCGGGCGGCATGTGGCAGGCGACTCGACTAGCTCACGCCGCCTTAGACAGCGCCCGGCAAAGGCCGCCCATTGGTCTCGGGAAGAAACGGCGCCACGAGGAAACCGACTATGAAGAGCGACCCGATGATCGTCGTCGCCGGTCCGAAGCCGCCGAGACCGACAATCAGCGTACCGGCGATTAGCGGACCGATACAGGCAATGAGTCGCGGTGAGTTGAATATAAAGGCGATGGCGGTGCCGCGCATCCTGGTTGGGAACAATTCGGGTAGCCAGACCGGCGCCCACGCCCAGATGCCCAGGGTGAAGAATCCGAACAGCGCGACCCAGACCAGCAGCACGTCAACGTTCCAGGTCCCAAGATAGACCACTGGTGTGAGGATCAGGCACATCAGGAAAAACAGCATGGTGACTGGCTTGCGGCCGGTCGCGTCGGCGAGGAAACCAAGGACGATGTATCCGAACGTGCCGCATATGCCCGTCACCAGCCCGGCATAGCCGGCCCATTGGGCCGCGGGCAGATGGGCCCTGGCGGCGACTGTGCCGACATAGGTCGGAATGAATGTACTGACTCCCCAAAAACCGAAGGTCAACGACAGCATCATCACGACCGAGCCGACCAATGGCCAACGCACCGCTCGATCAGCGAACAGATCGACGAGAGTGAAGCGTGTCAGGGCTGCGTGCTCGCCGGACAATTCGGTACCCTGGCGCTTCAATGCGCGGGCCTCGCAGCGCTGCTCGTTCGACCGCTGCCATCTCGCCGACTCCGGGGTATGCCGGAGAATCCAAACGACCGTAAAAGCGGGCAGCACGCCGATGAGGTACATCCAACGCCAAGCATTGGGGCCCATGCCGCCTACCAACAGCCATACCACTGAGGCCAAGATGGCTCCGAGGCCCGCCCCTGATGCATAAGGCCCGCGCCCTTGCCGCGCGCGTGATC
>JBAPZR010000322.1:0-2140 GCA_049285335.1 Xanthobacteraceae bacterium
ACACTGCACTCCACTAGAGGCCATCATGTGACAAACCTGCGTGGAGATCGCGAGACGGACCGAAGGCGATTCTTAGAAGCCCAAAATGGCACATGACATTGAAATGATTGGATAAATAGTACCACGTCGGACGATTATGTGGTCGAAGACCACGCCCACCACCTACTCCGGACGTTCAAAAATTCAGCGTGACGCAATCGATTGGCGAAAGACGAACAGCCATGGACCGCATGTCTTTGATGTCCGCTTTACCCCCGAAAGCTGACATGGTTCAGCACGATCGTGATGCGCGCTTTGTGCCTTAAGCAGACACATCGACGTAAGGGAGCGAAGCAGCCTTTTCGAACGCTAACGCATTTTGAGGATGATGACTTGATCGCTGGTGGGGTCGGTGGTCTGGCGAAGTTCGGCGACCTGCGCGGCGGTTACTGTCGACGCTTGGTTGCCCCAGCCATTGCGGATGAAGGTGACAACGTCGGCGATCTCCTGGTCGGAGTACTGCAGCCGGAATTGCGGCATGCGATAGGGATCCGGAGTACCTTTGACGACCAGCGGGTTCGAGCCGTTCAACACCAAGTTGATGAGGGACGATGGGTCATCGTCAAGCACGATGGGATTGCCGGCGAGCGTCGGTGTGTAAGGGCCGAAGCCCTTGGCATCGAACCCGTGACAGTTCGCGCAGGTGCCGGTGTAGATGGTCGCGCCGGGCTGCAATGCGTGGCTGGACCGCAGGGCTGCCGTCGTCGCGTCGTCATAGGCCACGGGCTGCTGCTGTGCGGACGTCTCTGGCAGCGATTTCAGATAGACGGCGATCGCGTTGATGTCGCTGTCCGACAGGTAAGGCGTGCTGTTGTTGACCACGTCGATCATCGAGCCGAACGCCGTCTCGCCTCGGTTGTGGCCGTGCTTGAGAAAATCGACAAGATCGTCCTTCGACCAACTGCCGAGACCAGTGCGGACGTCGCTGCGCAAGTCCGGCGCATACCAAGCGTCCAGCAGCGCGCCAGAGAGATAGTTTGCGTTGCTGTCGTCAAGCGCCTTTTCCTGCCAGGCAACGCCGCGCGGGGTGTGGCAGGCGCCACAATGACCGAGACCCTGCACCAGATAGGCGCCGCGATTCCAATCCGCATCGTGGTCGCTCTTGGCGACATAGCTGCCGCCGGTGGTGAACATGAGGCTCCAGATCGCAATCGACCAACGAAAATTGAGCCACGGCGGAATTTCGTTCTGCAAATTCGCTTGATGAATCGGCGGCACCTGCTTCATGAAGAAATCATACAGCGCCGCCACGTCTGTGTCGGTGAGCTTGGCGTAAGACGGATACGGCATCGCCGGATAGAGTCGGTGACCGTCCTTGGCGATGCCCTGCCGCACGGCACGATCGAAATCCTCAAGACTGTAGTTGCCGATGCCAGTCTCAGGATCGGGCGTGATGTTGGTCGAGTAAATGGCGCCGAGCGGTGTGCCCATTTTCAGGCCGCCGGCGAACGCCTTGCCGCCCGGAATCGAATGACAGGCCACGCAATCGCCGGCCCGCGCCAGATATTCACCACGATTACCGGGAGTCCTAACGCTCTCGTCTGCCCGTGATGTCGAAAGTGCGAAGAGCAAAAGCAGGCCGCAGCAAACTGTCCTCGAGATTATCGTCACGTCCTCTGCCTCCTCAGCAGACGTCGCCATAATTTTCGGGCATTTGGCGGGAGGCGACCGTCGAGTCGCCCCTCGCATCGATTGTGAGATGCGCCGGCTATGCCGCCCCAGCCAGATCGTGATCGCTGATTGGCAGCGAACGAAGGCGCCTGCCCGTCGCGGCGAAGATCGCGTTCACGACCGCGGGGGCGATCGGCGGCGTTGCAGGCTCGCCCGCTCCGCCCCAGACCTTGCCGCCACTCGGCACCAGATGGACGTCGATCTTCGGCGCCTCTGCAAGGCGCACCATGCGATAGGTGTCGAAATTGCCCTGCACCGCCGCGCCGTCTTTGATCGTGATCTTGCCGTACAGCGCGGCGGTTAAACCAAAGATCACACTGCCCTCGGCCTGTTCGGCGATGGTCTGCGGGTTGACCATGTAGCGGGTATCGAGCGCGACGGTGACTCGATTGACCTTCACTTGGCCGTTCGGCTTGACCGTGACTTCGGC
>JBAPZR010000323.1:0-2539 GCA_049285335.1 Xanthobacteraceae bacterium
CTATTATGCGACCAATCCGGAATGGTTCGCGATCGGCGTCTTGGCTCTCGCGGTTTTGATCGGCTTTGGCGCAAAACTCGACGGCCAGATAATGGACTCGATGCGTTTTCTTTGGAAGCAGCGTGCAACCACGCCAAGCATCCAACATTCGGCTCTCCACACAGCCGTCCGCAACTTTCGGCTTAGCGCGGGCTACCAATCCACGATCCGCGCTCTCAAATATTACATTTTTCCGTTTCTTTCGGCAGTAGCCGTGGTCTATGTCTGCACCGTCGCCCTCAACCATTTGGCGTTCAATCTCATCGACCCGACGGGCGTGCTTTGCCAGGGTACGAAAGTCAAGCTCGACGAACTCGACGAAGGAAAAATGTCGACAAAATCGCTTACGTTTTCCACGTCCGATCTCTGCTTTGCCACGGGGATCCGTGTTACGCGTGGCTTCCGGTACGCCATTGAGGTGACGCCCAAAACGCCCTGGAGTTTCGGAGATCTGTTTCCTACGACACCGAAAGGCTTTCGTGGCATCGACGCACCTATGCGGGATGTACCTCTTATGTATCTCGCTATGCCGTTCCGCCGCGATTATTTCAGACGTTGGTATTCCCTTGTCGCACGGGTGGGCGCCAGGGGAATGTATGAAGACTTTGCTGATCAAAGTCTAGAACCTGGGAAAGCCAATACCTATGGCGGCGAGACCGGCGTTCTTAAGCACGACGGCGAGCTGTTCCTCTACGTCAACGATGCCACCATCGCATTTCCGGGGCTATTCGGTACATTCTACGATCATAATCAGGGCACGGCCGAAATCCGCGTGCAGCGGATTATAACGAAGCCGGCGTCATAAAAGCAGCTTTGCTAGCAGGAATTAGCGCGGCGTACTGTCTGACACGGTCGACAGCGTCATTGGAAGTTGTCAAGATAGGACCCTAATTGTAGCGAGCATGTCGTGACAGGGTATCCACGGTTTCGGTCATGGGTGCGGCCTTTGGATTTCAGGGGAGCAGGTTGCCGCAAAACCCGGATTTTAAGCATTTGCGTCATTACGTGTGTGATGTACTTCGCACCCGGAATTGCAAGCCTCCGCGCTGAGTACAAATATGTGACGGGCGATCCGATCGCAGTTCAACAAAGGCTCATTTCAGATTTGCAATCCGGGCATCCTGATCCAACAAACCTGGACCCAAGCGTACTTCAGGCGATACAACAGGGAGGATTTTTTGCACCGACTACCCAACGGCTTAAGCCGTTAAAGCAGGCTAAGCTGGTTAAGCGCCAAAGAGCCGTCGACGTAGGCGTGCCTGCAATCACTCGTGATGATGCGGAATGCTTGCAACTGATTTAGACGTTTCGTCAGCGTGATCCTGGGATCCGTCTTCGCCTTGATCTTGCTTAAGGTCGATGACGTCAGCCAGTATTTCTTCTTCCTGCGGTTCCACCTGATCCAAACGGTGTGTGCCGTACCGTCGATGGACAGTTCGAACCGGAACGGCGCTGGAGGCCTGGGGTCCGCGTCAATGCGGGCAACTAGGCGGGTCCGATTAGTCTTGTGCAAATGCCGACAGGCACCGGCAAGACCGGCGTCATGGCCGTGCTGGCAAGGCGGTCTTGAGCTGCTCGGCGATGCGCTCCGTCGCGCCTAAGGCCACTATATCCTGGACCTGCATCTTGCTGATCCACAGGGTGCAGGTCGGATGGTGCTCGATCTCATTACACCGATCAAAGGGCTTGCGAGTATCACATCGGAAAAGGGTATACCCAAGGGCGAAACCCTGAAGACTTGGCGTGCTGGATCGTTATTCCAGTTCATCGATAATGCATTGGTCGAGGGGCGCGGTGCGCCGGTGTTTGGCTTGCCCTTCCCGGCGTTGGTTTGCGATGACCTCGGTACAGAGGCCGGTGACTTCATCGGTGTAGACTCTAACCCATCTCACCCGCGCGTTGTTTTTGTCGTGGCGAAGCATCAATCCGGCAGCGCCGGCGTGTCGGCGTCAGCCTTCTATGAGGTGTCTGGACAGGCGCTGAAGAACCTGGCGTATCTCAAAAGCGACGGGCAAGAAGTACCGGGAGCACAGAGCAAGTTTGACGGAAACTGGAAATTGACCGCAAACAAAAAGACGGACCGGGTTCCTCGCAAGCGCGCCGGACCCGGTTCAGTGGCATTTCGTAAGCTGCTGGCTCGTACCACGCGCACACCAGGTACCGAGCGCGCAATCTGGCTCGTCTGTGCCGGCGGCATGCTCTCCAAGGCAGCACTTGAACGCGAGTTTGCCAAGGCGAAGCCACGTGCGCATGTGCTGCAGTTTTATCATCTCGTGGTCTCGGCTTACTCTGCCGGTCAGTCGGTCGGCGTAGGTCTGAAAATATTCTGCGCGGAGTAAGCAGCGAGTTAACGGCAGGGTCCGAGCCGCCGATCACGTTCACGCTAAAGGGGGCAAGTGCCCCTACGATGCAATTTCCACCCGATACGAGGCTCAAGCTGTGGCGGCCACAGCTTCGAGGGTGCGGAACGTGAACAAACGGGGTTGGACGGGATCGAAAA
>JBAPZR010000324.1:0-2905 GCA_049285335.1 Xanthobacteraceae bacterium
GCATGAAGTTTCCCGGATGGCAAGGCAACAGTCGCGATCTCACGGGCGAACCCGGGAGCGACCAATCTACAAGCTGCCGCCTATAAGCGCGTTTATCTTCTTGATCATTTCGATCCTAATGTCGGTATAAAACAGGGCAGGAATAGTTCGGATCGTTAGACCAAGCAGCGCTTGTAGATGTTGCCGTGAGCCGGATCGGCAACCGGACTGAACGCCGGATCGCAGCCGAGTGGCACACGCTTGGGTGGGACCACCGCTTCCGTCGACGGCGAACTATCGGACGGTCGTTCGGCAGGTGCCCGGGGTAGGCGATCGCCTTTGTTGACTCGATTGACGGAAACCAAACGGTCACCGGCAGGCGCAGAAATGCTCATTCCGCTCACTCCGCCGGCTGCGGGGCCATTCATCGCAATTGCTGCAGCCGCTGCCGCAAGGATCAGCGCGACGCCCGCTAGCATCGAACAAGTTGAGTTTCCGGTGATTAGCCTCTTCATATCCCATCCCCGTTACTATTGACTGTTATTGCGCGGGGACTAGAGCCGCAAAAGAAAGGCCACTCCATTGTACCGATGTACGGATTTGGCAATAAAAAAGATCAGAAAATTATACTTTCGTTTGGAGCGGCGCCGTCCGAAAATGTTGTTTGTGACCTAAACCAGACATTGAAGTGTCAATAATCGGGGACGCGGAACAACACAATGCATTTAGCTGACGCTTTTCTGGATTGCGGTCGATAACGTGTCAGACCTGTTTTTCTTGCAGTAGGCCATAACCTTCGCGGTATTATTTTGCAGGCGTTTCAAATCCAGAACATCGCTATTTGCGGCCGCATTGAAGTAGCCACTCATCCAATATTGCACGAATACTTGATCCGCCGAATTATATCCCAGGAAATCTTTGCAAGTGATCTTGTTCATATCCATTTTGATTTGAGCCGTGGCGGGCGCCGAGGCTGCGCCTAACAAAGTCAAGGCAGCAACAAAGACGTTGAGTTTCATGGTCGTTCTCCGTCGTCCCGGGATTTCACTTTGTTCCTGTCGCTTGTTTCAAACCAGACATCACTTTTTCGTTCGGATATTTCTGGCACCAAGCTTTCACGTTTGCGATGTTTTGTCGGTAGGCCAATAAATCTACCCAAGGGGTCCTGGTCTGGTAACTGAACCAGCCGCTCATCCAGGCAGAAAACCTTTCCGAATCCGACGGCGGCATAGCCAAATACTGGTCGCAACGAATATTGGCCATTTGGATTGTTATTTGTGTATTCGCCGCAACCGGAAGAATTAACGTTGCAACTGTTATACCCATCACACTCAGTCTCATTATTCGCCCCCTTGCTAGTAGATGAAAACTGGCTTGTAGCCGCACCACACCTTGCGCCTCATTGATTTAAATCAAACAGACGCTCATGGATGTCTCTTTCGGAGGCAAAGCGGACATCGGACGGACATTCTCAAATGTCTGCGTATGATCCAAAACGGATATGAGCGACTTAGGATTTGTTGCCGTGTAAGTTGACCCCTTAGCCCCATTTCGGTCGCAAATTCCCGCTGTAATTTGATTCATTAGGAACGAACTTGCGAAGGTGATGTCCGCTTGTGGCACCGCGCGATGAGGGGCGAAGGATCGCAAACGCGATAGTCCTGAAAAAGCGACAATCTCAGCTGTGATCGCTGATCCCCTTAGCGTTAGTTGACCCGGCCGCTGCGCAAAGAATGAAATGATGGCGTACTGAAATGGACAGGCGGATAGCTATAGTGCTTTACGTGGTGGCGATGGCAGCCATTATAGTCTGCGTAGATCTCGTGTTCTTCAAAAATCGATTCTGGGAACGACTGATAGTGAATATTGGCATTGTCTTGGTGTTCGGAGCTTTCTACCTGAGATTCCTCATGGCTCGATGATCGCAATGGACCGATGTCTGCTTATGGCACAAAGCGCGTTTCCCGCTACCCTGACCCATCCCAAAAGGAAATCCGCCCGGCAAGTCTGGCGCGCAGATAGCTTTGCGTGCATTCTGTAGGCCGTTACGAGCTGAATGCTCTGATTTGAATTGTAGTAAACGTGCAACAGTCCAAACGATTCGATCGGCCGCCTCTAATTGGCTCTTGCCTGCACATAATTGGATAAGGATTTAATTGTCGGATTCGGGATTTTAGGATGGTTTGAACGTGACGTTGCTTCCTAATTGCGAGGGACCATCTCTGAGAGATGGCCTCTTCTTGTGCGCTGAGCAGCTTAGGATGTTGGGGGATGGTTAGAATGAAACGCAATGATAAATCCGAGGTGCACCTTCGCGAAAAAGTAGTCCACGAATTAAAAGAGTTTGTGGTGATTGCTGTCTATTTGTTCGTGTGCTTCACCGCGGTGGCTTGTCTGAAAGCGGCGATTTTAAAGGCGTACGGCATTTCATTCGCTCCGCTTGCCTTTGCCACCGTCAAAGCCCTCATCTGCGCTAAGTTTGTCTCGATGGGGCAGATCTTCCATCTTGGGGAACGATTTAAATCGCTGCCTCTTATTTGGCCGACATTGTATAGGTCACTTTGTTTTCTTTCTTTGCTAATCGTCCTTAATGCCATTGAGGAGGTATTCGTCGGCTACCTTCACGGGCGAACCATCGTTGACTCTATGGCTGACTTCGGTGGCGGCACAATGGATCAGCTCATTGCCACAAGTTTCATTGGGTTTTTGATGCTAGTGCCCTTTTTTGCCTTTCGGGCCCTTGGCGAGGTCGTCGGCGAACGCAATCTTGTTCAAGTGTTTTTTCGCTATCGTCACACCGTCCAAAACTCAGCTTCAGGCATTGGATGATCGGCCCTCTAACCTATCGGTGCTCATGCGCACCTGGCTCGCGGCCCAGTAAGGTGATCGACGACTGAACGACTTTGCCGCGGAGCATGAGTCCGCT
>JBAPZR010000325.1:0-18675 GCA_049285335.1 Xanthobacteraceae bacterium
AGTGTCGGCACCTTGACGACGCACGTGCTCATCGGCGGCCTTTATAAATTGGATTTCGATCTCCTGATCGACTTAACACCGATCGCTGAACTGGCTTACGAGCCTTTGCTCATCTGCGTTAGGAACAGTTTGCCGGCGCACAATCTGCAAGAGCTCATTGCGTGGCTCAAGGAAAATCCCGGTAAGGCAAGCGTCGGCATTCCGGGCGCCGGATCGACCGGCAACCTCGCCGGACTTTCATTTCAGAAGACGACCGGCACCTCATTCCAGTTCGTTCCGTACCGCGGCGACAATCCGGCAGTGCAAGATTTGATGGCCGGTCAAATCGATATGATGATCGAGCCATCGTCGAACTTCACCGCTCAGGTGCAGGCCGGCACCATCCGGGCGATCGCCGTGCCGGCCAAGACGCGCTTGGGCGGTCTGCCGGACGTTCCAACGACCGATGAGGCCGGGCTGCCGGGATTCTATGCGTCGATCTGGTTCGGTATGTGGGCGCCGAAGGACACGCCGAAAGATATCGTTGCGAAGCTCAACGCCGTCGTGGTCGATGCCTTGGCGGATGCGAACGTGAAAGATCGGCTCACTAAGCTCGGCCAGCAGGTCGCCGCGCGCGAACTCCAAGCGCCGGGTGCATTCGCCGCCTTTCAAAAGGTGGAAGCCGACAAATGGTGGCCGATCATCAAGGCCGCGAACGTAAAGCTCGATTGAAACCGATCGAGCGACGTTCCGTTCAATCGAGATAGCCGCTCGGCTTGGTTTCCGCGACAAACAACACAATTAGTCCCGTGGCCGCTGCGGCGACGGCCGTGATCGCAAGGAAACCGCCGGTATTGCCGATGTTTTGAAACAAATACCCGGTCGCGATCGTACTCAGCGACGCGGCCAGGCCCGTCACCGCTCCAACCACACCTTGAGCGAGGTTGAAGCGCCCCGTTCCCGTCGTCAGATCGGTAATGACCAAAACCGTCAACACGCCGATGATCGCGCCGGTCACGCCGGACAACAATTGCGCAACGACGAGAAACGGATAGCTGCTTGTGAACGCGAGCAGTGCGGCGCGTAACGGCTCTACGGCGAAGCCGATAAGCAGGAGCGGTTTGCGTCCGCGCTTTTCGGAATGATAGCCGACCCACGGCGCGAGAATGGCGACGACGATTTGGGGCGCGATGACCAGCCCTGACATCCAAATTGAAGTTGCGTTCGCTTGCGTCTTAGCCAGGCCTTCGCCGATGATCGGCAGCATCGACGCATCGGCAAGCTGAAACAGCACGAGCGCGGCGGTGAAGAGGACGAGCCCATGGTTCTTCAGAAGGTCGAAGATGCGTCCAGTTTCGGATCCCCGTTTGCCGGTCCCGGCATTGCGGGCGCGCGCATAGTCGATTTCATCCGGTCGGATGAAGGCGAGCGCGATGAGCGCGGGAATGCACAGCGCCGCCGCGGCGACGAAGATCATGCCGAGCTCAAAATACGTGCCGACCAATCCCATGATTGCGGCGGTTAGTGCATGGCCGCCCGCGGCAAAGCGGTAATTTCGGCCGGTCCGCACCGACATTGCGCGGCGGCCGACGAGGCCAAGGCTGATGGCGCCAATCGCCGGCGTGATGACGCCTCCGCTCGACCCCTGGATCAACGACGCTATCAAGACGGGAAAATAGGTCGGTGCGAAGGCAAATATCAAAGTGGCGCTGCCGATCATGGCAATGCCGACGGCTATCAAAGCGCGCTTCCAGGGCAAGGCGTCGGCGAGCGCGCCGCCGGGAATTTGACTCACCACCGTGGCAAGGCTGCCGATGGTCAGCATGAAACCGACATCGCGAACCGACCAACCGTGATGCGCCAAATAGAAAGCTACGAAAGCGCCGAAGCCGGTCTGCACGTCGGCGACGAAAAAATTCATCCAGTCGAGGCCCGCGCGGCTTTGTCGCGAAGCCGGCGTGCGCAGCGATCTCCTCGCGTCGCGATAGCGCGCGACCGCATGATTCCAACGCGATGTTCTAGGGGATTTTTCAGCCATCGGACCGCCCGCGCCGAAGCTCGAGCCTTGGCCGGAATCTTGCCTCGAACCTTGCCCTGGGACTCGTTCGTGCCAACCGCCGGGCGCGCGGTGCAATTCCTACAAGTAGGCTCCTCGGAAGGACGACCGTTCCTGAAGCCTCGGGAGCGGTCTTCCTCCGAGCAATTTTGCAAGCTCGATCAGCCGACGTAGTCGACGCGGCGCTGGTCGGCAGCCTCTTGAGCCGACTTCGGCTGAGCCGGCAGCTGCAGGACAGTTGCCTGCTGCCCTTCGCACAACATCGTCAGCAACACCAGTCGGCCATCAGGAAATTCCAAGGCGTCATGATGGGCGGCGATCTTGTCTTTGTTGACTTGGCGGAAGATAGCCGTGCTGTGGTTGATGACCTTTTCCCGCCAAGGAAACAGACCGGTCGCGAGGCACGTGATGTCGCCGGCGAAGGATAATTCCGTTCCGGGCATCAGGCATACGGCTGTGCTCGGATCTTGCGGCGCGCAGAAGCCGCGCGTTCCTGTGCCAAAGTCCCGCACGGTTAGCTTGTCGCCGACCTGCGCCGGCCGGGAGCGGATATTGGTAAGGCTATAATCGCACATGGGGGCTCTCTTTCTCCTTTTGGACAACCCCACGTTCCAAACGAGCGGCGAAGCGTTTGGTTTCGCTCGGCGTTCGGAATTCATTTAAAGGTCGGGAAGGACGCTTATGACTTGATCCGGAAAAGTGGAAACCGGTATTCCGAAAAAGATCACGCCTCCATAAATACCTAGGGCCGCAACCGATTCAGCCTGAAACGAATGCCGCTCCGGAGGGCTGCACGGATTTAAGGCAGGTTTGTGCCGGAAGAGCACGGAAGAGTGTTAGCCCTTATCCGGTGGCATGACGATCTGGGTCTGGATGACGAGCGCGCAGAGCTTGCCGTCATTGCGCGTGATGCGCGTCTGCCACACCATCGTGGTACGGCCGCGATGAAGTGGCGTACACTCGGCGCGCGCGACATCTCCAACCGGGACGCTGGCGAAGAAATTCGTCTTGCTCTCGATCGTCGCCGTGCGGCCGCCTTTCGGCAGATTGGCGATTGTGGCAGTGCCGCCAAGATTGTCGGCCAGCGCCATGACGGCGCCGCCATGCAGCGCGCCGAACCGGTTGTTGAGCTCTTCGCGCACCGGGAGTTCGGCGACGACCTTATCTTTCGAAACGTGGATGATCTTCATGCCAATTAAAGTGGCAAACGGCGGCTGCAGCGCCGCTTCAGGATTCGTGTCGGAATTCATGGTCACACTCTTGGTCACGCCGCCTCTGTCGCCGGCATGACCGGCTCGGTGGCATTCGTGAGTTGATAGCAGAGCGCGCTGAGAGTGTGTACGGCCGTTACACCTTCAATAAATCGCAGCCAAGAAAAAGACACCGCCGTTGTTCGAACGGCGGTGTCTTTCGTGAAAAGCTGGAAGTCGAAGCTTACCGCGGTTGCGGCACGACGCGCATGTAAGGTTTCGGCGTCTTCCAGCCATTGGGATAAAGCTTCTTCGCCTCTTCGTCGCTGACCGCGCCGGTGAGGATCACCTCTTCGCCCTGCTTCCAGTTCGCGGGCGTTGCGACACGGTGCTTGGAGGTGAGCTGAAGCGAATCGACGACGCGGAGCACCTCGTCGAAATTGCGGCCTGTCGTCATCGGGTAAACGAGCACGAGCTTGATCTTCTTGTCCGGGCCGACGACGAATACATTGCGCACGGTCTGATTGTCCGCGGGCGTTCGGCCCTCCGATGTGCCGGACGTGCTTGCGGGCAGCATCCCGTACGCCTTCGAGATCTTCAGATCGGTATCGCCGATCAACGGATAGTTGGGGGCAAAGCCCACGACATCTTTGATGTCGCCGGCCCATTTTTTGTGGTTGTCGACGGGGTCGACCGAGAGCCCGATGATCTTGACGCCACGTTTATCAAACTCCGGCTTCAGCCGCGCCATGGTGCCGAGCTCTGTGGTGCAAACCGGCGTAAAATCCTTTGGGTGCGAGAACAGGACGGCCCAATTGTTACCGATCCAGTCGTGAAAACGAATTTTGCCTTCTGTTGTTTCGGCTTCGAAATCGGGGGCGGTATCGCCGATCTGAAGAGTCATGGAAAACCTCCCTGTAGGATACGCCAATGTGTTCTCAATGTACGGTGCGTACCCCCTGAATGCCAGTCAGCCAAACGGTCATGCCGGCACAAAAAACGGGCCGCCTAGCGTCACACCGGACTTTGGAAAAAGTGAACCGATCGGCCGATAAATTTGGCGAAAAAATCTTTGAGAACGCGCGGCGCCGACAGCGAAAGAGGGATCGACGGTCGTCTGCATTCTCAAGCCTCAGTCAACCGCCGGGTGCCGTCAGATTGCCCTACTCGCGCCCTTGGCGAGCCACCCTGGCGTTGGACACTCTGATTCACTCGAAGCACTGCTTTTTTCAGGCAACGCGGGGCCGGTGGAACCAGGCCCCGGTTAGATGAATTTGGCTCAAGCACAGTCGAGAAGGCCCAGGAAGGCTCCGGACGGACAAGAAAACACGGACAAGAACAATGGCAATGAACGAGCGACCTGTGGAATTTGGCGATCTCGCTGCAATCGCAGGCGCTATTGCGCGCTCGCAAATCATATTTCGACGCATTTTCGCGCGGCCGATCCTTCGCTTTGCCCGACGCTTTGACCTTCCCTCAGGCTTCGAGGAAGTCGACATCGCGATCCTCGAATGGATCGCCGCCGAAGGCCGGCGGACCCGCTGCGACTATCTGCCGCTCTAGGTCGCGAGGCTACTGCGTCGCGCCCGGCAGAGCGGTCGATGACAGACCGACGGTTCGACCGGGGAAGCCCGCCGCATCGAAGTAACGTGTCGGCCCCACCTGCTGCATGTCGAGGACCGTAGCGAGCCCGTTCGGCGCCGCATCGGAGGTGACGACGCGGCTTGTCACTTCTGGGATGGCGCCGCCGGGCAACACCTCGGTGAGGACGCGGCCGACGAGCTTGCCTTTGTCCTGTATGTCGAGATGCATCAAATCGGCGATGGTGCGCCCGACATCGGCATTGCTGGCCGGCGCCGGATCGACGAAATGCGATTTGAAATCCGGGCCCTGCATCGCCATGAAATTCCAGGTGTCGGCGCGGCTGAACGAGCCATGCATGCCTTGGCCCTGCTGCAGAATGGTGTCGGCAACCTCGACCGTGCAGCGCACAGGCTCCCCGCATACCGTATCGAACGAACGGAAATTGACCGCGATCGCCGGGTGCGGAGTGATCGCGGAGCCGTCAAGCGCGATATCGTCAAGCGACAGTGTGCCGGCAAATTTCCCGAGCTTTGAATCGACAAACAGGCCGCTCACGTAGTCCTGCGACAACAGCGTATCGACGATCCGTTTGGCGATCGTCTTATCGCCATCGGGAATGTAGATCAGATCCGATCCGCCATTGGCCGCAACGACCACTTTAGGATTGGTGCTGTCGCCGCCGATCAGGCCGTTGCCGTTCTTGGTGTGCTGGCCCTCTGCGATGGTCTTGTAACCATCGTCGGGATCGATCAGCGGCATGTTGAGCGCGTGAGCGAGATCGAGCGCGACAAAGCCGAGCGGCAGATGGCCGGGCAGCGTGTCGGCAAATTTGGTCTTTACGGTTGAGCTCGTGTTGCTTTCTTTCGAAATGGTCGAAAAACCGTGGTCCGCCGTCGTGATGATGTCGGTCGAGTCCAATAGGCCGAGTTCGTTGAGCGCCGAGCGGATGCGGGCGAGATCGTCGTCGGCGTTGCGGATGGCGGCAAGCGAGGTTGAGCCGTTGATGCCGGGCGTCAGCACATTCAAGCTGTCGCCCTGATTATGCTGCGTGCCGTCGGGGTCGCGCGACCAGAACACCAGGACAAACGGCTTGTTGCGCTGCTTGAACATCGGCAGGACGACGCGGGTCGCCACCGAGGCGAAATAATCCTGCTGCACGACATTGGCGCTCAATGTGCCAGTCTTTGAGACGCTGCCGGGATTGCCATTGGCGCCGCGGCCGGGCGCCGTGAGCGGCAGGCTGGCCGTTTTCATCCGCTCGGCGATTTCAGGCGCGAGCGGGATGCCCGTGGGCGACCCGGTCGCATCGTCGACGATAACGGTCTGCTCTCCCGAGCGTTCGGTCGGATCGAAAATCAGAACCGGGCCGACTTTTCCGATCGACGCGGTGCTGTAACCCTTGTCTCGCGCAAGCTTGAGGATCGTCGCTTCGTCCAGGTAGTTGCCGGCGAAATGCGCGTCGATATCGCCGAGCACTGCGTCGTTCTCAAGGAAGGGCGTCATGCTGCCGGCGGCGCCGGGAACTCTGAAGCCGGCATCGATGGTGTTGGAGAAGTCACCGGTATCGCCGAGCATGTGACCGGTCGCCATGCCCGAGGCATTCGCGGTCGTGAAGGTCGGAAACAGCGCGTGGCTATTGCGCAGGCTCACCCCCTGCCGGGCGATTGATGCCAAGGTCGGTGCGGTCGTGTCGTCGACCATGCGAAAGCGCAGTCCGTCGGCGACGAAGAGCACGACATTATGCGGCTGCGCGTCAGCGGCCTGCGCCAGGGCACTTGAGTCAAAAATGCTTTGTCCAAGAATAGCTTGCAGAATCGCGGCACCGAGGAGAAACGGCAGACGCATGGCAGAACTCCGGTCGGAAGGGGATGCCCTGTTCTGACGGGGACGCATGACACTGGTGTGACGCCGCGATCGACGCAAGGTGATGTGCCGGGGCGAGTGGAGCAAAAAAAGGCGGCCCCGAATAGGGGCCGCCAGAACACCGCGCCGGAGAAACAAGCTGCGCGGATTTAGATAACGGGCGGTCAGGGCCGCCCGTCAGGGAGGAAGCGACTATTCGCCTTCGGAGCCGATCGCGTATGCGGTTTCGCCGTGCACCGCGTCGTCGCCGACCTTCAACGTCGCGTCGTCCATACGCAGCGGGACAATGAAACCGATCACCTTGAGGATGATGTAGGTGGCGATCGCATTGAACACGATGATGAACGCTGCGCCCTCCGCCTGCAGCAAGAGCTGCGACGGATTCCCGTAGAGCCAGCCGGTGATGCTGACGCCGGGCGCGTCCTTGTCGGTGCCGATGTACTCCAGCATGGCCGGGTTCGCCAGGATACCGGTGAGCAGGCCGCCGGTCAGGCCGGCTACGCCGTGGGTTGAGAACACGCCGAGCGTATCGTCCACTTTCATCATGAACCGGGTCTTTTGCAGCTTGTTCATGCTGAGCCAGGGGATGATACCGGCGACGATGCCGATGATGATCGCGCCCCAGCCGTCGACATAGCCGGCGGCAGGCGTGATGGCCACGAGGCCGGCGATCATGCCGTTGACCGCGCCGAGCACGGACGGCTTGCCGTAGGCCATCTTGTCCATCAGCGTCCAGACCAGAAGGCCGGTCGCGGTGGCGGTGTTGGTGTTGAGTATGGCTGCGCCGGCATTCGCATTGGCGAAGTACGGGTCGCCGCCGTTGAAGCCGTTCCACCCGAGCCACAGGATTCCGGCGCCGACCAGCGTGATCAACAGGCTATTCGGCGGGAAATTGTCGCGATCGGCCTGAATGCGCGGACCAACGACCGCTGCTGCGACAAAGCCTGACGTTCCGGCGGCGAGATGGATCACGTAGCCGCCCGAGAAGTCCGCCACGCCCATGCTGGCGAGCCAGCCGCCACCCCAGAGGCTGAACGCCCCCACGGTGTAGACGAGCGTCATCCAAACCGGACAGAAGATCATCCACGCGGTGAAGTTCATGCGCCCAAGCACCGAACCGGCGAGAATGATGACCGTGATGGCGGCGAATACGAATTGGAAGAACATCAGCGTCGCCATCGGGAACGCGAGGGGAGGCATGCCCGACGCAGCGGCCGGTATCGTCGCTTGCCCAAGAGTAAATGCGGCTGAGGTTCCTAGACCTGGAGTTCCTAAGAATGGAAACCATTGCGGCCCGAACGCCATGTTGTAGTCGAACAAGACCCAGACGATCAGGACCGACGCGAAGGCATACATCGACATGAAGGCGGAATTGATCGCCCACTTCTTCTTGACGATGCCTCCATAAAGGACAGTCAGACCGGGGATGCTCTGCAGTCCGACGAAGGTCGCCGCCGCCAACTGCCACGCATTGTCTCCGGTATCTAGCCACTGCGGTGAAGGTATGAGTGCCATGTGCCTTTCCCCAAAAAATGCCCTCAGTGCGCCGACGGCACACGGGCCGACGTTTGAGTGATCGCAAAAAATATGCCAGTTAAACGAATATGACCTGACCGGGTTTTTCGGACCGGTGTCGGCGAATCGAGCGGCATATGACTAGAAACTTCGCATTATGAACAGAAAATGGGCAGGAACCTGGTGTGGCCGTGATCGAGACTAGGTCACTGGCGGAGAGGGTAGCCGGGGTGTTGGGGGTTAGGTTCAAGCAGAATCTTCGGGTCTTGTTGGCCGTCCGGCCCCTATTCGCCCTTGCCGCAATGGCTGTGGTTCTCGCCCGGTCCGCGCTCGCCGCGCCGTCCGGTCAAAGCGCGATCACTTGCACCAATCCCGCCAGCGGAATCCAGTGGCAGATCAAGGTGGACTACGATCGTAGCACCGTGGATTCCAATCCGGCACGCATCAGCGACGGCAATATTTCGTGGCACGATGCTTCGGACGGCGGGAATTACACGCTTGATCGCAAGTCCGGAAATCTTACGGTGATCGTCGCATCAAGCACCGGCGGCTATTTCCTCCATGATCGTTGCAAGCTGGACAATTAGAGCCGCGCGCGCGCGGGTGCGCTCAGGAGCCGTCCGGTTCCGCCGTCCCGACTGCACCTCGGTGCGGCGAAAGCGGGGCGGCCGCAATGGCTGAGGGGACAATCGCGGTTCGCGCCAGTGTCGGCTTTGCCTCCGAAACCGGTCCCCGCGAGCGCAATGAGGATTTCGCCGGCGCCATTTTCGGAATGGAACTGCCCAAGCCGCGTCGCGATACGGTTGCCGCGATCGCCGATGGAATTGGCGGCGCCAAAGGCGGCCGCGTCGCGGCCGAAACCGCCGTGCGCGGTTTCCTCGACGGATTTTGCGACCTGCCGGAGACCATGGAGGTCAGGCGCGCCGCGGCCGCGGTTCTCAACTCGCTCAACAGCTGGATTTTTTCGCAAAGCCGCCGCGACAACAAGCTTGCCGGGATGGGATGCACCTTCACGGCCGTGGTGCTGCGCGGCCGCGTCGCGCACATTTTACATCTCGGCGACTCGCGCGCTTACCGCCTGCGCGGCGACCGGATCACCTGCTTGACCACCGACCACGTGCGCGAAGGCGGCGACGGACGATCCAATATCCTCAACCGGGCGCTGGGCGTGGAGACCGAAGTGCGCGTCGATTACGCGGCACATCCGGTCGCGCTGCATGATCGCTTTCTGTTGTGCAGCGACGGCGTGCACGGCTATCTGACTCCCGATGGCATCTCCGAGATTCTTCGCGCCCGTTCGGCGTCCGACGACTCGGCGCGCGCGCTGGTTACGGCGGCGCTTCAATCGGGCAGCACGGATAATTGCACCGCGCTCGTGATCGATGTCGTCGATCTGCCGACCGCCGACTCCGCCACCGTCGGCGCCGATATCATGCAATTGCCGTTGATCCCGGTACCGATCGACGGTCAGACCGTCGATGGCTTCGTCCTCAAAGTGCTGATTTCCGATGGGCGGTACACGAGGCTGTTCGGCGCGATCGACGAAATCGAAGGCGGCGAGGTGGCGCTGAAGTTTCCCAAGCCGCAGGTCGCCGCGACCGCCACTTACCACGCCGCATTCGCCCGCGAAGCATGGGTCGGCGCGCGGGTAAACAGTCCGTGGATCGGCCGCATCATCGAATTGCCGCCGGGACGCCAGACCAGCCTCTACACGGTGATGCCGCTCTATCAGGGCGAGCTGTTGTCGACGCGCATTGGACGGCGCCCGTCGGTCGGCCTCGAGGAAGGACGCAACATCGCGATCAAAATGGCGCGCGGGGTCGCGGCGCTTCATCGCGCCGACATCATCCACCGCGATATCAAACCCGACAACGTCATCCTCGAGAGCGAAGGCTCGCTCAAGCTGATCGATCTCGGTGTCGTGCGGGTGCCCGGCCTGGAAGATTTCCCGCCGGAGGATATTCCGGGCACCATCGCCTATATGGCGCCGGAAATGTTTGCGGGTGAGCCGGGCAACCAGGCGACCGACATTTACGCGCTTGGCGTCACCATGTTCCGCACTTTCACCGGCGAATATCCCTACGGCAATATCGACGCGGTTAGCCCATCGCGGCGCAGCCGGCCCGTGCCGCTTGCCGAGTTGCGTCCGGATTTGCCGGCCTGGCTGCAGGCGGCGCTCGGGCGTGCGATCGCGACGAACCCGTCGGAGCGCTTTCAGGATGTCATGGAGTTCGCTTTGGAGATGGAAGCAGGACCGTCCCACGCGCCGGCCCCGGCGCGCAGGCCGCAGACACTTTATGAGCGTTCGCCGGTGCGGTTCTGGCAAGGGGTGGCTGCGCTGCTCGCGCTGGCGCTGATTCTTTCGCTGTGGTGGCGTTGATTGAAGGGACCGATCACGCCGATGACACGCATTATCAGCATAGCGATCGTGCTCGTGATGTATGCGGCGTCGCCGGCATTGGCGCAGGATTACCCGACGCGGCCGATCCGCATCCTCGTGCCCTACGCGCCCGGCGGCATTTCGGATATTGCGGCGCGGATCGTCGGCGCCAAACTGACCGAAGCCTGGGGGCAACAGGTCGTCATCGAGAACCGGCCCGGCGGCAATGGCTTCATCGCCGTGACCGACGCGGCAAGATCCGCGCCTGACGGCTATACGCTCGTTATGGTCACCGCCGGCGACGTCGCGATCAATCCGGCGTTATTCAAGCATGTCCCCTACGACGTCGAGCGCGATCTCGCACCGATCACCGCCGTCAGCGACGCGCCCATGGTGCTCGCCACAAACGGCGACAGTCCTTACAAGTCCGTCGCCGATGTGATCGCCGCCGCCAAGGCTCAGCCCAACGTGCTCAACGTCTGCACGCCCGGTTATGGCAGCATCAATCAACTGGTTCTGGAATCGATTGCGCTTAATACCGGCACCAAATTCGTGCATGTACCTTATAAAGGCGGCGCGCCGGCGGCGCAGGCGCTGGTCGCCGGCGACATCCCGCTTGGCGTTCTGGCAAGCTCGACCGTCGCGCCCTATGTGCCGAGTGGCAAAGTCCGCGTGCTGGCGATAACGACCGGGAAGCGGTCGTCGCTTAATCCGGAGTGGCCGACCTTGGCGCAGGAAGGCGCCGGCGATATCAGCGCCTCGAACTGGACCGCGCTGTTCGCGCCGAAGGGCACGCCGCAACCGATCATCGACAAGCTGCAAGCGAAGGTCGTGGACATCCTCAATATGCCGGACGTGAAAACACGCTTCGCCGCCGGCGGCGTCTCCACCATTCCATCGACACCGGCCGAACTGCAAGCCAAGATGAAGCGGGAATTGGCAACCTACCGGCTGGTCATCGAGAAGGCCAATGTCCACGTAGATTAAACGGCGCAAAGCCGTACAGTGACGTTTCCGGACTAGTGTCCCGATTCCGAAGTTCGCCACACTTTGCGGCACGCTCTTTGCGAACTTCGGAATCGAAATGACACTAACAAGTTTATAATTCTAGTGTGGGTTTTGGATTTGAAGTTCCTATACGAGTGTGCCGCCTAACCATAGGAACTTCAAATCCACCACACTAGCGTCGGGAAGCGAAAAAGCCGCCTTCGCGGGATTCATTCGTCAACTTCAAACGAATATGTTCAAACGAATATGTTCAAGCGAATCCTGATTGCTAACCGAGGCGAGATCGCCTGCCGGATCATCAAGACCGCGCGCCGTATGGGGATCGCGACGGTTGCCGTCTATTCGGAGGCTGACCGCGACGCGCTGCATGTCGACATGGCCGATGAGGCGATCGCGATCGGACCGTCGCCCTCCGCACAAAGTTATCTCGTCATCGAGAAGATCGTCGCTGCTTGCAAGGCGAGCGGGGCGGAGGCCGTGCATCCCGGCTATGGTTTTCTCTCCGAGCGCGCGAATTTTGCCGAGGCGCTTGCCAAGGCCGGCGTCGTTTTCATCGGCCCCAACCCCAAAGCCATCGCCGCGATGGGCGACAAGATCGAATCGAAGAAGGCTGCTGCCCGCGCCAAGGTCTCGACCGTTCCCGGCCATCTCGGCGTGATCGAGGACGACAAGCAGGCGGTCAGGATCGCCGACGCGATCGGCTATCCGGTGATGATCAAGGCGTCCGCCGGCGGCGGCGGCAAGGGAATGCGCATCGCGTTGACGAAAGCGGAGGTCGCGGAAAATTTCGCGCGCGCGCGATCCGAAGCGAAATCGAGTTTCGGCGATGATCGGGTGTTCATCGAAAAATTCATCACCGATCCGCGTCACGTTGAAATTCAGGTCTTGGGCGACAAGCACGGCAACGTGATATATCTCGGCGAGCGCGAATGCTCGATTCAGCGACGCAATCAAAAAGTCATCGAGGAATCGCCTAGCCCGCTCCTTGATGAGAAAACGCGGAAGCTGATGGGCGAGCAGGCGGTCGCGCTGGCCAAGGCCGTGGGTTACGACAGCGCCGGCACCGTGGAGTTTGTCGCCGGGCAGGATCGAAGTTTTTATTTCCTGGAAATGAACACCAGGCTGCAGGTCGAGCATCCGGTGACGGAGCTTGTCACCGGCATCGATCTCGTCGAGCAGATGATCCGGATCGCAGCTGGCGAGCGGCTCGCGCTCAAGCAAAGCGACATCAAATTGTCGGGCTCCGCGGTCGAAAGCCGCATCTATGCGGAAGATCCCTATCGCAACTTCGCGCCGTCGATCGGCAGGCTGGTGCGCTATCGACCGCCGGCGGAAGAGGTGCGCGCAAACGGCGTCACCATCCGCAACGATACCGGCGTGACCGAGGGTGGCGAGATCTCGCTCTATTACGATCCGATGATCGCCAAGCTCGTCACGCATGCCAAGACGCGCATTGAGGCGATCGAGGCGCAAGCCGATGCGCTCGATGCCTTCACCATCGAAGGCATTCGCCACAATGTGCCGTTCCTCGCGGCGATCATGCAGCATCCGCGCTGGCGCGCCGGCAAGTTGAGCACGGCCTTCATCGCCGAAGAATTTCCGCATGGCTTCGAGCGCGCGCCGCCGAAAGGGGCCGTGGCGCAGGCGATCGCAGCGGTCGCCGCCGCAATCGATCTTGTGCTTGGCGAACGCAAGCGGAAAATTTCCGGACAATTGGACAATACGTTCACGCGCGACCGGCGCCGCGCCATTTGGCTCGGGCCGGACGAAATCCAGGCCGACGTCGAACATCAAGGCCAAAACGTCGTCGTGACCTTCGAGGACGGCGCGCGCCACGTCCTGTCGTCCACGTGGGTTCCCGGCGCGCCCGTCTGGGTGGGCACGATCGACGGCGAGCGTGTTGCCGTGCATGTGCGCGCTGTTCCGAACGGCTTCGAGCTCGCCTATCGGGGCTTCGAGGTCAAAGCCTATGTCTATACCGAGCGCGAGGCCGCCTATGCGCGGCTGATGCCGCTCAAGAAGCTCTCCGGCAGCGAGAAGGCGGTGCGTTCTCCGATGCCGGGATTGGTCGTGTCGGTCGCCGTCGCCGAAGGCCAAGAGGTCAAGGCCGGCGAAACGCTCGTGGTGATCGAAGCCATGAAGATGGAAAACGTGTTGCGCGCGGAGCGCGACGGGATCATCAAGGAAATCCGGGTGAAGCAGGGCGACAGCGTCGCGGTGGACGCGGTCATCATGGAATTCGCGTAAGCTTTTTGTGCAGTATTCGCCGATGTCTGTCGTCAGTATCTTTTCGCCCACGGGCCGGTTGCGGCCGCGGCCCTTTATTCTCGGCATTGCCGCCGTCTATGCGGCCGGCGTGGCGTCGCATTGGCTGACAACGCCTGGTGTAACCGCGCGTGTGGGATTATGGGCGTTCGCTGCGGTCCAGGCGGTGCTCACCTGGTTGTGGTTCGTGCAGCATGCGAAACGTCTGCACGACGCCGACCGCAGCGATGGCTTGGCGGGCGCTATCGCTTTGCTCTACGCGCTTTCGATCGTGTTTCTTTTGATCTTGGCGATCAATTTCTTCGCCGGTTCCACGGGCTTGATGGGCAACGCCAGCGCGACCAGCGCGCTTGAACTCATTCTGTTTCTCTACATTATCCAGACGCTTGCCGGTTCGATCCCGCACGACCTGGGCTCGCAAGGACTGGGCTCGATCGTTATCGGCGTCCTGATGGTGTTTGCATTACTTCCCGTGGTCGTCGCATTGTTTTTTACGCTGTGGACGGCGACGCGCCCGAGCGCGCAGAAACCGTGACAGGAGCTATGACCGGATTGTGTTGAGAGCGGCGGCGATGCTGCATTTCGCCTACGGTTCGAACATGCATCGCGCGGTGATGCGCAGACATGCGCCGGGCGCTCAGCCTTTACATCCGGCCCGGCTCGAAGGCCATCGTTTCGTCATCACCATGGACGGTTATGCTTCGCTTGTGCCGGATCGCAGGCGATGCGTGCATGGGCTTCTGTGGCGGCTCACGGCGCGCGATCGCGTCACGCTCGATTTGTGGGAGAACGTGGCGGCCGGGCTTTATCGCGCCGAGATGCTGCCGGTGAAGGATGGGGGCGGTGGCCGCCGTCGCGTCCTTGTTTACGTCGCGCGCCAAGGCCCGCTCGGCGGGCCGCGGCCAGGCTATATGGAGATCGTCGTGAAGGCGGCGCGCGAACTGCAATTGCCGGCTGATTACATCGCCCTGCTGGAAGAATGGCTGCCGCAGCGTCGGCTCGGCGCCGGCCACCGGCGGCTGGAAGAATTTGGAGAGGCCCTGTGAGCGTGCATCGAATCGTCCTTGTTCGCGGCCGCGTCCAAGGCGTTGGTTTCCGCGTCTGGACGGAAATCACCGCGCTCGAGCGCGGCCTCGAGGGTTGGGTACGCAACCGCCGCGACGGTTCGGTCGAGGCCTTGTTCATAGGCGGCGAAGATGACGTCGCGGCCATGATTGAGGATTGCCGCAAAGGACCGCCCGGCGCGCGCGTCGATGCCCTTGATCACCGCGAGGCGAGGCCGGACGACGTCACACTCCGCCGGCGCGGCGAATTGTTCTCCGTGCTGCCGAGCTTTTGAACATCGACTGCCTCACCGAACAGGTTTGAGAATTCAACGCGCAGCGCGCGATCCACCTGTGCCATCGAGGCGGCGCAACCGAGATCGGCGAGCGACGTGACGCCGTAGCGGGTTTCGGACACACCGCATGGCACGATTCCGGAAAAGTGCGACAGATCCGGCGCAACATTGAGCGCAAAGCCATGCAGCGTCACCCAGCGCTGCACGCGCACACCGATCGCGGCGATCTTGTCTTCGCAGCCTTGACCTTTGTCCGGCCGACGCACCCAAACACCCACGCGATCGTCGCGCCGCTCGGTGCGTATGTCGAAGGCCGACAGCGTCCGGATGATCCATTCTTCGAGATTAAAGACGAAGCGGCGCACGTCCGGCGCGCGGCGTTTGAGGTCGAGCATCACATATCCGACGCGCTGCCCCGGGCCGTGATAGGTGAATTGGCCGCCGCGGCCCACCCTGTGAACCGGAAAGCGCGCCTCGATCAATTCCTCGGGCCGCGCTGACGTGCCGGCGGTGTAGAGGGCGGGATGCTCAAGGAGCCAGATGAGCTCGGGCGCATCGCCACGCGCAATGGCCGCGGCGCGCGCCGCCATCACTTCCAGCGCGTCGTCGTAGCCGACCGGCCCCTCGCTCACGCGCCATTCGGCCGGCGGCGAACCGGTTGAAGGCAAAAGCCCGATCGTGACGTCAGTGCGCGCAGGAGCCATGCTGCGAGAATACCGCGTCCGGCGGCCTTCGCGCGATAGTGGGCTCGGCGCGAGAGCGGGCCTGGCGCGAGATAGGCGAGGCCGCGAGACAGCGGGGGCGCGAAAAGCCAATCGCCAGGGTCGGGCGGAGACTGGTAGGGTGCAAGGGGTGGGGACGCCTTGTCGGGCGGGAGTCTAGCTGTTACATCGGCACCCTGCGTTCAGGCTTCCGGGCCTCGCACGCCTCCAGCCCACGTGCGGTCGTGGCGGAATTGGTAGACGCACTAGCTTGAGGTGCTAGCGGGGCAACCCGTGGAGGTTCGAGTCCTCTCGACCGCACCACTTCCAGATTTGCTGCCGGACTTATTGCGAAGGCCCTAAAGACGGCGACGACGCCGTCATGCAAGCATCGGGT
Source organism: Xanthobacteraceae bacterium (assembly GCA_049285335.1). Classification (GTDB taxonomy): domain Bacteria; phylum Pseudomonadota; class Alphaproteobacteria; order Rhizobiales; family Xanthobacteraceae; genus BOG-931. Next base: position 16,278 of record JBAPZR010000325.1, read on the forward strand.
AACATGCCATCATTTCTCGTTCCGCGACGTGTTCCTCTTGCCATTGCCCATCGACGTTTTCGCATCCTGGCGCGCCGGAATAGTGCCGGCGCGCAGCTAATCACCCGTGTCGGAAACGATTCGAGAAGGAAGGACGGCGCGGGCCGCAAAAAGCCAACTTCGCGAAGCTGCTAGAGCTGCTGCGCAAGCCCGCGCGGTGCGCCATAATGAGCAGGCTTCCAAGACCGCCTAGCGCAACAGCGGTTCCACAAGGCGCGGAGATACGATCCACAGCGTGTCGGCAAGCAGCATCAGGACTACGAAGACGACGACAATGGCCACGAAGGCCTTGAATAGGGCCCACATCGTCAGATCAGCGGCCGCAGGCGAGTGCTTCGTCATAGCCGTGGCATATACGGCAGACAGATGACAGTTTCTTCTTCGTTCCCGTTAATGCCGAGAAGGGCGGGCTCTAGGGTTTGGGTTCACAGATGTGGGAGTTGACGGGAGTCACCAAGCTGCTCACGAAAGACGAAGCGCGACGGATCGCGGCCAACTTTGCGAAACTGCCGGAGCTGTTGCGGAAGGCTTAGTTTGACGTCCCAGTGGCAGGCGTTTTGCGACGGGTAAAGGAGGCCACTCATGAACAGGCTATTTGGCCTCGGCATCGTTTTGCTCCTGCTGATGCCGCTGTCTGCACGATCACAACAGCTCGATTTCGGAATGACGCCGACCGAGTTTCTGCACGCGATCAACACAATCAGTGTAAGGGTCAAGGTCCGAATTATCCGTCAAACAAGCGCCATGATCGAGTATGGCATCGGCCAGTGCGTCGTTGCCGATGGTGAACTCGACAACGATCAACGACTAGACTCTGTGAGAATTGCGCCAGCCCCGAACGATCAAAGCGCGTGTCCTGCTAACGATGCCGAGATGCGGGCCCTGGTAGCCGATTCTACGGCGGAGGTCATGGAGGTATTGACCGATGTTCCAGACATCGACAAGAACGCCCAAACAGTGGCGGCGCTCGCGCAAAACCTGAAACAGGACCCGGCGTCTGGACTCCGCTCATCGGAAACGAGAGTCGGCCAACGCACCGTGCAGATGCTGGTCACGTTAGGAGGTCGCAGGTCCGAATTCGTCATCTATCCGTAGGAACCCGGCAGCACGGAAGGCCGGGTAAAATGGCTGGCATCGGCTTTCCGGCCCTCGTGCGCCGCCCTGGTTTAGCGGAAGTTCAAGAAGCGCACGCGGTGATGGGGTGCTGCACCGCGATCCGGCTTAGTGTCCCTGCAAGTGGCATACAGCCCCGCGATGATGCCGAACGTTGCAAACACAAGACATGCGAAAAAGATCAGCGCTTCCATTCTGAAATTCCTTGCTAGGATAACCGACAGATCGTTGTAACCGTACCTGCGATGATCCCTCGGTCCCGCCGAGCGGCGCATCTACGGCAGATTCATGCGCAAAGCAAATGCATAACAGATATTCCCATTTTGCACGGAGGGTTCGGTTTCGATGACCATAGGCTTGGAAAAGCGTTCCGCTGTTCTGATCGGCCACCTGAAGGTCGCAGGTAAGCCTGATTCGATGCACCGTAAATGTGAGGACTAACTTGCATTTCTGTGACGATACCCGGAAGGCTTCCTGCGATCCGACTCGATCGCGAGACATAGGTGCATCAACTGACGCACGGAACAGGGAGTTTTCCGACACTATCGGAGACGATAGCAGTCAATTGCCTCACACGCCGATTCAGCTCTGAATATTCCTCGATGTCGAACTGAATGCGATCACCGTCCGCCTGTAGCTTCTTGTGCAACGTCATGAGTTTGCCGACGAGACCTTCAATTTCGCGCCTAGGTGCTTCAGATAGCTGACGCACCAGTGTATCGGCGTCCTGGGCTTCCAACGGGCTACGATGAAGCAAGCGCCGACCAGGGGGCGGAAAGCGGCGGTCGACCATTTGCTCGTACGCCTATGTCCGCTTTGGGTCATAAGCGGACGTTTAGGCGTGTTCGGCCGATGTCTGCTTTTACCCCCGAAAGCTGAAATCAGTATGAAGCGCGTTGCGATCCGGCAGCGTCAGGTGCGGGCGGCAACCGCGTTATAAACGGCCAACACTATGATCGCTCCGATAATGCTCACGATGATGCTGCCGATATTAACACCGGTTATGCCCGCGCCACCTAAGATCCAGGAGTAGAGGAACCCGCCAACGAGGGCACCGACAATACCCAACGCGATGTTGAGAAAGAAACCTTGGCCCTGTCCTCCGTATATTTTGCTCGCGAGGAATCCTGCAATGAGGCCTAAAATGATCCAGCCGATGATGGACATTGGTTCTCTCCGGTTTGCTGATTTCAATCGGCCTTTGCCTTGCACGGGATTAGTCCCCCACTGCCGCTTTTTACAAAGC
>JBAPZR010000326.1:0-10133 GCA_049285335.1 Xanthobacteraceae bacterium
GGCGTCGACCAGCCAGATGCAGATATAGCCGCCCAGGCCGAAGAAGACGATGCTGCCGAAATTGATATAGCCGGCATAGCCGAGCATGAGATTGAGATTGCTGGCGAGCGTGATGTAGACGGCGGCCAGCGCCAGGCTTTCGCGCAATTCGACGTTGTTGCCGATGAGCGGCGACACGACGAAAGCGGCGATCACCAGCGTGATGATCCAGAAGAACGGGCGCCGCAGCATCACAACGCAATCCGATTGGGGTGAGTCACACGCCTAGCAAAATTCCATTTACACATGATCCCGTTTGAGAACCGGCAGCCACTCTTCGCGATCATGCGTTAGAGCGCTCCGCGTCGCGATGCGAAAATGCCGCGGGGAAACGCGATCAGCACCAGAACGAACAGCGCGAACTCGATCACCAGCGTCCAGCTCACCGGCACGAAGGGCGTTACCGCACCTTCGAGCAGACCGAGCGCGACGCCGCCCATCAGCGCGCCGATCGGATTGCCGAAGCCGCCGAGCACGGTGACGATGAAGCTTTTGAGCTGATAACCATCGCCGGAAAGAATGGTGAACGGAAACAGGGTGCCGATCAGCATGCCCGAGACGCCGGCGAGCGCCACGCCGCAGCCGACCGCGATGGCAAGAAGCCGCGTTGTCGGAATGCCGACAAGCTCGGCCGCTTCGCGATTATTGGCGACCGCGCGCAGCGCCTTGCCGATGCGGGTATAGTGCAGGAACAGGTAGAGAATGCCGGCGATCACGGCCGCGAGCACCGCGGCAAGGATATGCGCGCCGGGAAACGTGTAGCGGCCGACGGTGATGCCGGGCAGCGATACGTCGACATTAAACAAGGCCGTGCCCCAGACCGCGGTGCCGATGCCGACCAGGACGAGATTGACGGCGAATGTCGACAATAGACTCATCAGCGGCGGCCGCCCGATCATGCGATGCACCGCGATCCAATAGAGCGCCACGCCGACGAAAAAGCCGCCGATCAGGATCGGCGGCAAGGTGAAATAGGGCGATATGCCGAGCGCTGCGACGAGCAAATAAAGCGCGAACATGCCGGCAACGATCATCGTGCCGTGCGTGAGGTTGATCACGTCCATGACGCCCCAAATCAACGTGAGCCCCATGGCGGCCAGCCCGTAGACCAGCCCCACCAGCACGCCGTCGATGATCGAAGCGAGAATGCCGAGCATATGCGATTGTAGGATGAGGGGCCGGCGTAAGAGAAGCCGTCCCCGCGCCGATTATTGGCTGGCCGAGATCGGATAGATGAGATCGGCGGACTTGGCCGCTTCGGGCCAAACCACCTGGCGCCCCGGCTTGCCGTTGACCTTCTGCCACTGCGCCAGCACCATTTCGTGCGCTTCCTGCAGACCGTGATTTCCGGGATCGGTGGCGAACTTGATGTGACCGAAGAAGGTGGTCACGTCGGTTGAATTGAGCGCCGCCGCCACTTTGTCGGGATCGATCGAATTCGCCTGCTCGATGGCGTGCTGCAGGATGGCGCCGCTGGTATAGCCGGACGCCGCGTGATAGTCGGCCTTGGCGTTGAATTTTGCCTGGTACGCCTTGGCGAATTCCGCCGTCGTCGGGCCGAATTGCGGCTTGTAGGAGACCTGGTCCTCCCATTGCGACGGCACGGTCACGCCCATCGCCGCGGCGCCGAGCTCGCCGAATTTGTCGTCGGCCGGCGCGACCAGGATAGAGACCCACTTCATATTGGCCTTCTGGTCGTACATCTGCCGCGCCAGCGTGGCGCCGTCGGAATAGTGGCCGCCGCCCATGAAGGCATCGGCATTCGACGAAATGATCTTGTTGACGATCGGACCGAAATCGGTAGTGGACGGCGCGTAGGACTCATCCATCACCACTTGCATGCCGGCGGCTTCGGCTTGCTGTTTGGTCGCCGCCAGCACCGCCTTGGAGAACGGATCGTCGGAATAGACCATTGCGATCCGGGCATGAGGATTTTTCGACTTCAGCGCCGCGACGGCGCCGGAGAGATAATGGCTGGCCGAGGTGATGACCATGAACAGATATTTGTTGCCGAGCTGGAACGGCTTCTCCTCGGCGCCGCCGCTGTCGATCATGATCTTGCCGTACTGCTCGGAAATGACCGCCGCCGGCGCGGTCAGTCCGGACGAATACGGGCTGAACAAAAATTGTGCACGGTCTTGATTGACCAGACGCGTGTAAAGCTGCTGAACGCGGCCGCCGACCGATTGATCGTCATAGCTGACGAAATTGACCTTATAGCTTTTGCCGCCTGCCTTGATGCCGCCGGCGGCGTTGACCTCGTCGCGCCAGAACTCATAGCCGCGCTGCTGACCGAGCGAATCGACGTTGAGGGGACCGGTTTGCGACGCGGTAAATCCGACGGTGATCGTGTCCTCGGCAAAGGCCGGCGCGGGGGAGCCCATCGCGGCCGCCGCCATGCCAAGTGGCAAGCAAAAAGGCAAGCAAAGCGAAATGCGTGAAAAACGCTTCATCGTATCCTCCCTAAGTCGTCCCCCAGGCGATAGCGGTGCGCTATCGGCGGCTTGGTGCCGCATGTTTTGTTCCCTTGGCGCCCTTCTAGGCGCACACAGTAGCAAAAACCATCGCATAATCCCGGCGCAAAGACCATCCGCGACAAAATCGCGCGATGTGCATGCTTAACAAGAAAGGGGCGGCGTGACGCACGATCTCGCCCGCACGATCTGGACAGCAGGTATCAAGCGAGCGATCCTGTGTGCCAGATGGCGCAAGCCGGGGCACGCAAGGGGAATTTACGTCAAGGGAAATTCACGCCAAGGGGAAACGAGAGAGAGAGAGAGAGAGGCAAACAATGCCGACCGCTTCAGGCGCTCCGAAGCCGTTCCAGATCGTCGCCGCCGTGATCGGCAACGCGCTCGAATGGTACGACTTCATCGTTTTCGGTTTCTTCACCGTGATCATCGCACGCCTGTTTTTCCCCGCGGAAAGCCAATATGCCTCACTGTTGCTGACGACCGCCACGTTCGGCGTGGGCTTTTTCATGCGGCCGGTCGGCGGCGTTCTGCTCGGCATCTATGCCGATCGCCGCGGGCGCAAGGCGTCTTTATTATTGATTATCGGCCTGATGACGCTCGCCATCGCCATGATCGGATTGGCGCCGACCTATGCCGCGATCGGCGTCGCGGCGCCAGCCCTCATCGTCATCGCGCGTTTATTGCAAGGCTTTTCGGCCGGCGGCGAATTCGCAAGCTCCACCGCCTTCCCTCATCGAAAGCGCGCCGCCCCAACGCCGCGGCTTTTACGGTTCCTGGCAAATGGTCGGTCAGGGCCTGGCCGTGTTGACCGGTGCGCTCCTTGGCGCCTTGATCACGCGCACGCTCTCGCCCGAGGCGATCGAGAGCTGGGGCTGGCGCGTGCCGTTTCTGTTCGGTCTCGTCATCGGACCGCTTGGTCTCTATATCCGCCGCCGCCTCGATGAAACGACGGCCTTTCTCGCCTCCCGGCGGGCGGACCAGCAACAGAAGCTCGGCGCGGCGCTCACCGTCCATTTCAGGCAGGCGCTGGCGACCTTCGGGCTCATCATCTGCGGCACGATTTCGTTCTATGTGATCCTGCTCTACATGCCGACATTTGCCCGCACCCAGCTGCATCTGCCGCTCGACCAGGCGTTCTCGGCCCAGGCCATCAGCCTCGCCTGCATGATCGTGCTCATTCCGATATTTGGCGCGCTGTCCGACCAAATCGGCCGCAGGCCGATCATGATTGGCGCCCTGATCCTGTATTTCGTGCTGACCTACCCGCTGTTTTCGTGGATGTACGCCAACCCCTCCTTTACCAGTTTGATCGTCGTCCAGGTCCTACTGTGCAGCCTCTTGGGCGTATTCTTCGGCCCGATGTCGACGGCTTCCGCCGAGCAGTTTCAAGTGCACGTGCGTTCGACCGGTCTCGGAGTCGCCTATAATCTCGCGGTCATGATATTCGGCGGGTTCGCGCCGTTCTTCGTGACTTGGCTGATCCAGGCGACCGGCCTACCGGTGGCGCCGGCATTTTATGTGATGTTTGGCGCCGCCGTCGGATTACTTGCGTCGCTGTTCTTGAAGGAGCGCGCCCGCGACGCCGAGCTTTCGGTAACGGATGCCGAGATTGCGCTCAACTAGGGTCGAGACTCCTGCAATCGGGTGATCGCTTTGCGCCGTCAATCGCAACGGCTACAGTCGCTTCCGAGCAAATCATAATATTCCCCGAATCAAACTTACGAACCTGGCATCAGGAGTGGCACATGACCTGTCCTCACGATCATGGCAATTCCAACGGTGGCAATTTCGATCATGACAATTCCAATCCAGTGTCGCAGCTCTACAGCCGCAGAGGGATCGTCGTTGCGCTGGCGTCCACCACCATGCTGTGCGCGGACCCACCGCTCGCCTCTGCCTTTGCGCCGGCCGAGGACCAAGCGTTCATGCGCCTGGCACTGAATGAGGCCAGACGCGGTGATTATCCGTTCGGCGCGGTGATCGTGCGCGACGGCAAAGTGATCGCGCGCGGACGCAATCTCGGCAAAGTCCACGATGACCCGACCGCGCATGCGGAAATGACGGCGATCCGGCGCTGCCTGGCCGAACACGGCAGCGCGGCGCTGCGCGGCAGCACGCTTTACGCGTCCGGCGAGCCGTGCGCGATGTGCATGGGTGCGATCATATGGTGCCATGTCGGGCGGCTCGTTTTCGCCGCGTCCATCAAGCAATTGGCTACCAAGATTAATCAGATCATGGTCCCATGCGCCGACATCGCCGCGAATGCGCCGTTCGCCTCGATCACGATCAAGGCCGGCGTGTTGGCGGATGAGGCGATGAAGCTTTTCGATAAGTAAGAGTCTGGCGAGAAATCTGCTGCGGCGCACAACGACCGCCCGCGAGGATTGCCTGTCGCACTGCCAATGCCTAGGTAAAAAGAGCCTTTTGCAAATGGAGGCTTCGATGCCCGTCAAGAACCGACAAGACGACGAAAGCGAGCTGCCGGCCAGGCTCGACTTCGAGGCCATGAACTCAAGCGAAATGAATCCAAGTGGAATGGATTCAAGCGGAATGTGCTTCGCGGTGGCCGCCGTGATTGCCCTTCTCGCTGCCGGCACGATCGTCTACCGCGCCGCCAACAACGATGTGCGCATCGCATCGAGCGGCGCCACGTCCGCACCGGCGTCACATTTGCGGTAAGCGCCGCTAAAGCGACGCGGGAACTAATGACGCTTTAGCGCGCGCCTTTCATTTGCGAGTGCGGGTTGCGTGCGCAATTCGCTCACGCCGGATATGGTGGCGGCAAGGCAATGCCGCGGCACTGGAGCGATATTCAATGAAGCATCCAGTCAGAAGCGACTTTGACACTGTTGTCACCGAGACAAGCGTCCGCGTCACATTCAAGCCCACCAACAGCGTCTATAGCTTTAACCGGCTCGCCGACAGCGATGAGATCGCGCGCGTTGGGCCTGTCTCCTACGCAGGCGTCCAACACGCCGGACACAACACCGAAGATTTCCCTCCCGACGAAGTTCAGGAGATGGCGCAGCGCATCGCGTCGGAATTCGCCGCGTCGGTTTGGCCGGTGCAGTCACAGCGGCACCGGCGAGTCTAAACCTTTGTATAGGGATTCCGCCGACGTTTTCGTGAGGAGTTTTTGGCGCGAAACGACTAACATTTGCCGCGCTATGGGAATGCCAGAACCGAAAGGACGCTAGCAAGTTTACAACTCTAGTGTTCTTGGATTTTAGGCTCCTAAGCAGGCGTGCCGCAGAACCGTAGGACCTTCAAATCCACCACACGAGGGACGTGTTTGATTTGGTTGAATTCCTCGACTTTGTAGGGAGGTTTGAGATGTTGCGTTCAAAGTTAACGGTTGGGCTTGTCGCCGCGACGATGCTGCTCTCGACGGGCTTCGTTCTTTATTCGCAAAGCGCCGCGCATGCCGCCAGATTCTGTGCGGAGCCGAGAGGGGCAACGCCCTCAGGACACCCTGACTGCTCTTTTTCGTCGCTGAAAATATGCCGCGCGCATGTGCGGGCCCATGGCGGCGGACATTGCTATAAATTGCACTAAGCAGCCGAAGCACCGTTTGCGGTACTTTTTCGCGGCGCTTTATCACTGAGGCGCTGACGAAGACGCTTGCACCTTTAAGGACGGCGACGCGAACGGAAAGCGAGCCGTGCGCGCGAAGGGGGTCTTCTTTGAGCGGAGTGCCCCGCGCGATGGTTGCGCTTTTGACCAAACTCAAATATCGTTTGCGTTCGACTTGGCGGCGATCGGATGGCGACGGCGGTCGGTACCGACTTGAGCAGCTTGGCGCTTCTCAACGAACGAAGGCCGCCGGACCGGCGGCCTTCCTGTTCATTTGTTCGTAGGTATCAACGCGCGGGCCTTCGCTCGAATACTGGAGGCTCGAAGATCCGCAGAAGAGCAAACGGCTTTGAACGGGCCCGCGCGCGTCGCGAGCAAGGGTAGTTACCCCGCTTGCTATTTCTTCACCACATCGGCGATCACGTTGCTGGTCGGGTCCACGATCACGAGATTGTGGTCGACCATCGCGTAATCGTATGGCTGGAGCTGTGGGTTATTCGCCGCAGCCTTGCCTGGGATCGGCTCGATCTTCACGCTCTTCGGCAAGAAAGTGCCGATCTGCGCCTCAAATCCCGAGGAGCTTTGATTAGTCGCTTGCTTGCTCAGGTCGTTCCAGAGCGCCCTGCGCTGCGCGGCGGAGAGGATAACGGTGTCGCTGCCGTGCATGCCGCTCGACTGAGTTGCCGCCTTATCGGAAGCACTGCTGCCGTTTGCCGCCATGTGCTTCGCGTTGTGGCATTCGACCAGACCGCGGCGAACGCCGACGCAGTTCTGCTTGGCTGCCGCGGACTGGTTACCCGCCGCTCCGCCGGTCGCCGACGGCGAAGTTTGCGCTAGCGCCACCGATGTGCCACCGGCAAGCAGCGCAGCAACCATCGCGAAGCTTTTCAGTGTTGTCATATTGTCCTCCAAATTTGCGGCCACTCACCCGCTCATCCGATTTTCTCCTTGGTTCTCAAGGGAAACTCGAAATTCGCTTCTCAACGGCGAACTGCTAGCGGGGTGGGGACGTTCGCGGCCAAATCCGCGCGCGGCGTTGAGTCGCGTGGGTAACGGAATGGTGTCGTCAGGGTCCGGCGGATGCGCTGCGGCGTTGCGCGGTGCGCATGTTCGGTTGCGGCATCGCGCGGATGTTCACGTTGCGGTGATGTGCTTCGCGGATGTTCTAATCTTTTCTTCTTATTGCGATGCGTTGTGGAGCGTTGCGCGGGGCAGGCCAATACATAGCCGAATAAACTGACCGCAAGATTTCTTTCAGGGAAATATACGATGGGAAGGTGAGGGCGCGAGCGAGTCTTAAGAGAAGTAAATCGATCCGAGTTTGCTGAGATGATGAGATCGATTATCACTGACTATAAATACGCGGAGGTAGGCACCGAAGTTGCCCCGCTTCACTTGGGCCAAAAGATTCTCGAATTTTGCTGTCTCTGATTTCTGACCGATAGCCGCCCTCTAATTTTCTTCAAGTCCGGATTTGCTGCGCCTGCCAAGCGAACAACAACTTGGCGCTCATAGGCACCCAAAACATTGAGCGGATAGTGCGCGCCTATCAGAATCAATGCATGCCTGATCCATCGCACCGGAAGTAAAACTCAGCATTTTTTCCGGTACGTCCACAACCAAACGCAACCGGGAAGCGCATTCGTCACCAAGCGCGGTTCAAAAGAGCGATTTCCAAGCTGACGTTTGCAACTGCTGGAACCACGGTTGTTGCGCAACTCCGACTAACGCTTTCTTTTCAGGTGGAACGCATTCTTCAGTCAGCCTGTCGAAAGCTTCGCGCTCTTCATCCGCAGCCTTGTTTCTCTGGTTGACGACCCAACCAATTCCGACACCATTGACGACAGTTCCGAGGACGCTGAGGGCAAGTGGTAACCAACTGGCGTTAAGGAATAAAATGATGGCGACAATGCTGAATATTACGATAGTGACACCAAAAGCGAACAACAAAAGCTTCCACAGATTCAGCCATCGCAGGCAGTCGTAATAACGTTGTTTCGCAATCTCACAGGGGTCGCTTGTTGCACCGCCCATCGTCTCACTCCTCGCCTTCGGGCCGCCAACCGACTTTGAAACTTATTTCTGATAAAGCCAACCGGGCAACGCACAACCGGGGCACCGCAACCTGTGGCCGCAAAGGCACATCTCTAAAATGTTCTGATGAATCCGGGAAAAGCGTATCACCGCCATTCGCCAGATTGTCTTTAATCTCGCGAAAACGGCAGAAAACGCGTGGTCCGTGCCGTCTCAAGTCCAGCTCAATAATGGAATAATCGCCGCACGGACAAATATCACGCCAAGTTATACCAGTCCTATCGGCTCGACGTTCTTTAACACTACGGCCGTCGCACGAGCACTCACAACAACAAGTACTTCTACGCTCGAAAGCATGAACTCAGCCCCGACCACGACGTTGGGTGCAACTGCCGAGGACACCTCGACGTGGAACGTATCCCCAATACAAGACCCCGAGCAACTGAAGCGATTGCAATTGCTGTATCAGTATGGCGCCGGCAAGATAGACGCCTCGGACCTTCTTTGCCTGTACCCCGTTCCGGAACTGCCAGAGGCCGGAGATAAGCAGGGAGCGGCCAAACAACCCGCCGACGCGAAAGAAAGCGCGAGCAAAGCTAAACCACGTCCACCACCAAAGACGTATTACATTCGAGGGCAATATCCCGATATCTGCGCGAACATATCTGGGGATCGAGGACCTTTTTTCGCTCAACGTATGTTAGTTGGGATGAATCCCGACATTGCGTTTATGACTCCGCCAGTATGTATTCTGTGCGCATACCGCACTAACCGTTGGGAAAATGACTTTAAAGAATACTGCGGCAGAACGCATTGTCACATTTACGCTGATAGAACCACAGACCTGCAAATTCAGTATAAACCGGACGCTCACTACATTCCCGTGGTGCTCAGCGATCAACTGTCACCGATCGGACCCGACAGTTGCGGAGGCGGAGGTCTCGGCGGGATGTATCATTGGAAAGAGCGTTCTGTTGAATTTATAGATTGGCTATTTGTTGATAGGGTAGGTCCGCTCCCTGAAGGTCGCACGTTGATCGGCATTTCGCGGGGCTACATGGTTTCCACGACGTGTTACGAAAATTTTGCGCAATTTGTGCTCGCAATTAGAGAGGCAGAATTGCAAAGCCCACTCATAGAGAAAGTTGGTGCCCCGCACCGCCCGTTGTGCAGACGACGACGGGTCGCTGACAGTCATCAAATCCAGCGCGAGGACAAACGGGCGCCCGGCTTTGCCGCCGGCATCACGCATCCCTGCCGCCGGCATGGCGGCAACCACCGCCACCACCGTGGCCGCCACCACCGCCACCGCCACCGCCGCCGCCGCCGTTGTCGTTGCTGATTGGGAGGGGCTCCATGCTCGGAGCTGGCGCCGCGGAGGGCCGTGCGGCCGGAGCGCGCGTCCTTACGACCGTCTTGCGCTTCGGCGCACCCTTCGCGCCCGACTTCCTTGCGGCCGTCTTTTTCGTCTTAATCGCCTTTTTCTTCTTGTACGCCCGAAGCACTTTCTTCTTCGTGGACTTCTTCTTTGCGGTCTTTTTTGATTTTTTCGCCATAGTCGCCCTCCCATCAATGCCCAAATACAAATCGCGTCGACGATATAGAGAAAGCCAAGTCTACATGACGCTAATCGCCGGGCCCAGAACCCACTTCTCGCAGATCAAGCCATTTTTAGATACGGCTGCCGTGCCGTGGCCCCGTCTTAATCACGCTAATCACAACATCGCCCAATGCACGCTTCTGCTCGTGCAAGATGTGTTTCTCTCGCGCATTATCCTGCAAGAGCCTGGGCGTGATGTGATCGCCTTCGTGGTCCCGCTCAGCCGGCCGCATAACACGCGTGTGCCGGACAACGCTCCGATTGATGCGGAAACGCGGCATAAGGCGACTGATTATCGCCTGGCGGGGGGAATTGGTCGGAGTGGCAGGATTTGAACCTGCGACCCCCTCGTCCCGAACGAGGTGCTCTACCAGGCTGAGCCACACTCCGACTGACAGGGCGGCTTATACAAT
>JBAPZR010000327.1:0-3983 GCA_049285335.1 Xanthobacteraceae bacterium
GCTTTCCTCTCAGCGGCTGCGTTGCTGCTATGCAGCGTGGCGACGGCATCTGCGGCGACCGCGATGCACGGCACCGATACCGTTATCTTATCGGCCGCGCAGCGAAGCGCCGTCTGGAATGACCTGAGCAAGCAAGCGACCAATCAAAACGCTGCGGGCTTTGGTGCCACGACTGGCACCTTCGTGCCGAGCACAGTGAAGATTGAGCCGATACCAAACAAGGTGACAGCCAATAATCCTTCGCTGCGACCATACGATTTCGCGATGGTTGACCACAGGCTCGTGATTGTCGACCCGTCCAACAAAGTCATCGCCGACGTGTTGACGAAATAATAAGCAGCCGCTGTGGCGCATAGCACCTTTTGGAGCTTTTTCGCGCTATGGATCAAACAGCAGCAGTCGGAATATCTTCAGAAATCCGACGGACAACACGATGGCTGCTTGCGGCGAAAAAAGCCCCGACGGGGACGTTGTCGGGGCTGAGTCCGAGTTGCTGGTATCCACTGGGGACAAGGGACCCAACGACCAACACTATGACCGCTCTGCGCCAGCGCGTGTGACGGAGAGCACAAAAAAGCGTTTTCTGTTCAGTCGGAAGTTTAGACAGCAAAGCCGCCGGGCAAGCTCCTCCGAAGAACCGGCGGCTTTGCCTTCGTCCCCAATCCGTGCCGTCGTCCCCGCACGGCATCGGTGGGTTGTCGAACCGCAGAGGTGTCAACTCCAGTTCGACCAGCGAGCATAGCGGCAGCAAGGTCGTCCTCACAGACTTTTTTGAGCAACGTCGAAAAGTTCCGTTCGCCACAATTTTGCGATCGGGCTGGGAAGACCAAACACAGCAAAGCCGCCGGGGGGCCATCCGCGACGGCTTTGCCTTGTCCCCTCATACGTGCCTCATACGTGCCGTTGTGGCCGAACGGCATCAAGCGTTTCTGCCAAAATGTGCGCGCCTGCCCCTGACGATGGGCGTTCGGTACAGCGATATTTCTTCACAGTGCGCGGCGCTATCGAGATGCCTGGGTCCCGGCGGGCGCGTATGTTCAGTCACGCCAGAAGCCCACGGGCATCAGATTGGCGTGTTGCTGGCAAAGGAGAAATAAAACGGCGGTCGGCGCGTGCCACAGTTTGAGTGACATGCCGTGGCACGGAGTGGCGTGCCGTGGGCTATGCCGGATGTACGCAGGATGGTTGAGTGCCGGGTCGCAGGTCCTCAACGACAGCGAAGAGGATTCAACCACAGCCAGCCGGGAAGCACACCTGGCTGACCTGGCATTCGACCCCTGACAGTCTTCCTTTGGCTGAGCCCGGTGTCGGCGATCGTCATTGGCAATACTTGACCGCTAAGCTCAAACTGCTTGACGGGCCGCCGCATACACTCTGAGACCGCAGGCCGGCAAAGCGAGGAAGGCAATGGACGAGCGTATTGAAGCCTTTCTGAAAGACGTTTTGGCGCTTGAGGGCGACGATCCGAGCGTGATCCGCGAGGGCGTGCGCACTCGCCTTGCAGCTTATGAGAAGCTGTTTCGCGACGCCGAAACGAAACGGCGCATGAAGGACCAGGCGGCTCACGCGGCCCACATGCTATGCCGCGCGCGCGTGGTCGAGGAAAAACAGCGACGCAAGGGAACATCGACCACCGAGCACTTGAAATTAGTGCTCAGCGTGATCGACGGGTCGGCGAAGTTTCCATTGAAAGATGAATAGCGACGGCAGGATGGACGATGCCCGAGCAACGCCGCTTCCCGCCGCCCTGGTCAGACGAAAAAGCTTCAGCAAGTTTCGAGTACGGGCCGATTGCGTTTTGGAAAATGTTCTTTCGCTTTGTGGATTATCCAATTTTGTGCCTCAACCTCGGATTCGAAATCTCCGATATATGTCGGAAGCCATACGGCGGCGTAGCGCACACACGCCACGTGCCGTCTTTGCGCTGCAGGGGCCCCCCCGTCGAGGCCATTTTTGAAGGTATGCTCGGGCCTGCGGCCCCTGCCCAAAAGAAAGGGACCGGCCACCATGGCCGGTCCCTTCAGCTCAGCGCACTAGCCTTTCGTAACAACCGGAGGCGGCGGTGGGGCTTTGCCCTTGCCGATTCCGTAGGTTTGTGCGGAGGCCGCGACGGTAAGGAGAGTCAACGCCGCTGCCGTCAGTAGAGCGAGTGCTTTCATTGCACCCTCCTCTTTTGTCATGACACGCGTGATGAGTAAACCAACAGGAAGACGTCGCAACTAGTGCTGAAAAGACACTGTGAGAATTTCGATTAAGGCGGACCATGGCTAATTGGAGATCAAACAATGCACTGCCGCAGGGATCATGTCTCAACCGTCAGGTGGGGCCAAAATTCGTCATCGCGGCGACGATGAAAAGCCCCTCGCAAATTATGTGAGAGTTTTTGAAGGTATGCCTGATCCACTGCGGACTATGTCCGCTTCGAAAGCGGACATTGAAACTCACCCGCAAAAATGGATTCGCCAGACAAACGACAACGCCATACTGGTCAAGTTCGCTGGCGGGCCTGTCGGGTGGTGGAGATATTCCGTGAAGGGACTTCGCCGTGCGGAAGCTAAGGAACGCGGGATCAGAGCTGTCAATCAAGGCGAGGTTGATGGCAAGCGATCCGGCATGACGCAGAACATAAACCGCGCGGCTCGCCAACGCTGGCAGGCACAGCACAAGCGCAAATCGACATTGCAATCGGCGGTCGGACGCAGCCGGAAGCCAACTGAGACAGGTGATCGCCCTCCTGCTAGAGTCGGCAAGCGGCAGATAGCGGCATTCTTCGAACCCGAAGTCGGCCGGGCATTGCGGATGCTCGCTGCTGAGGGCGACACCGTCGGGTAGCCAATAGGAGACTCGCTGGCTAGTGATCGGACGAAGGAGGCTATCCCCCATAGCCGAGGCACGCGATTCACCGGCGCCGCCCATAAGGCCGCAACAACAGTCGCCAGAGCCTGTCTATAGCCCCGCCGGCAATAACTGTTGGTATGGGCCGATTCCGCCTGGCGCGCCACGGACAGAGCTGGATACGCCGGCAGGCCGTCATCGCATGAGGCAATGGCATAAAGGCGGGGGGACGATTGCCGGCCGGACAGATAAAGGGCAAGCCCGAATGGTAGGTAAGCGATGACAGACGAGCAAACAGGCATCACGGACGCCAACGCCACTCTTCACTGGTTTTGAGTTTCACCACGATGATTGTCAGAAGCTGCATTATCCCCACGATAATCAAACAGATCACTTGATAAATGCGGCGATCGGGCCATTGATGCACTTTGGCTAAAATCGCAACGAATCGAATTTTCCGAATAATAAGTGCCATTGCAGGGGGAGGGACATGGCGTTTTCGAAAGAAGCTCAGTCACATAACGATCGAATCGTCGCGTCTGCGCAGGACGAAATCCGCCGCCTGGCGCGTGACGGTAATGTGTCGCAGCCGGGAGCGACCTCATCGATTAGTTCGGGCCTTTCGATCATCGGCAAGATTATCGGTCATGGGGCTCTGACTATTTTTGGTCGCGTCGAGGGTGAAGTACGCGCCTCGACCATCGTGATCGCCGAAAAAGCAGAGATGTTAGGTGATGTCGTCGCAGAGGAACTGACGGTCAGCGGTCAGGTTAAGGGCACCATCCATGCCAACCGCGTCAAGCTAAATAGCACCGGTGTCGTAGAAGGTGATATTTTCCATCGAACACTGGCGATCGAGGAGAATGCCCGGTTCGAGGGGACGTCGCGCCGAAACGAAAATCCGATCGATACGCCCTCGCGCGTTCAGACCAACCGCCCTGGCAAGGTCAACGGTCCAATCTCTAGCTCTTAGCTCGGAGCGAAAAGGCCACGACATCACTCACTGGAGACACCTCGGGCGGTCTGCAACGGATTGCCTGTGGAAAACGCCCAGGAGCCATCGCAATGACATGCGGAGGCTTTTAGCGTGGCTCGTACACACAGTTACGAGCGGATTTATCAATGGAAGAATTTGATCTAACCAAAGC
>JBAPZR010000328.1:0-6202 GCA_049285335.1 Xanthobacteraceae bacterium
GTGTCCAAGGGCACACCGCACACCGCCGCGACGATAGCAGCGCCAGTCCATCCGATGGCGCGCGCACGCGGATATTGCCGCGCGCCCCAGTTGGTGCCTACCATGGCAACGATCGCGGTGCCAAAGCCGAATGCGATCGGTTGCAGGACATATTCCAGACGGGGGACCAACCTCTCGATCATATCCGGTGATTTCAACGCTTGTTGCGGCGCGGCTGCGCTGGCGACGGGGCGCGCGCTGTTTTCGTGCCTCGCTGTGGCTTGAAAACTACCAAACGCAAGAAATCAGCGATCCGGAGGTGAGGGGCGCAAAGGGCACCTGCCCAGAAGGAGACGATGATGCGGTTTTTTCGTTCACTCGTAACTGTCGGTGCGATTTGCGCGTCGACTTCACTAGCCAACGCTCAGGCCATTGACTGGCAAAAAGTTGATGACGCCTTCGGTAGGAAACCGGCGGTCGTCGCAGGGGAAGTGCATCGGTATGGGTTTCCCCGCACGGACCTCAACGTGACACTCGACGGCGTGACTATTAAGCCGGCTTTGGCGCTCGGCGGTTGGGTGGCATTCAAGCCCATGGGCGGTGACGCAATGGTCATGGGCGATCTCGTCTTATTAGAAACCGAGATTAACCCCGTCATGACCAAGATGATCGAGAACGGTCTCGACATCACCGCCGTGCACAATCATCTGCTGCGCGCTAATCCGGCGACCTTTTACATGCACATTGGCGGCCATGGCGATCCGGTCAAACTGGCGACCGCCATTCGGACGGCCCTCGCCGAAAGCAAGACACCGTTCGGTGCGCCGTCCGCAATGGCTGCACCGCCCGCGATCGATCTTGATACTGCGCAACTCGACCAAATAATCGGCGCCAAGGGTCAAGCCAACGGCGGCGTTTATCAGTTCGGTGTGCCGCGGCGCGATCCGGTCACGATGGACGGAATGCCGGTCGCACCAGCTGGTCCTATGGGTGTGGCAACCGGCATCGGTTTTCAACCGACGGGCGGCGGCAAAGCCGCGATCACCGGTGATTTCGTCATGGTGTCGAGCGAAGTCAATCCGGTCATCAAGACGCTCCGTGGCTCCGGCATCGAAATAACGGCTCTTCACAGTCACATGCTGGATGAGCAACCGCGGCTTTTCTTCATGCACTTCTGGGCAAATGACGACGCCATCAAGCTCGCCAAAGGACTACGCGAGGCCCTAGACGAAATGACAAATATCAAAAACTCGCTGTGAAACATCGCAAATAGCGTTGGGTCGCGGATAAAAGGCGACCCAACGCAGAGCTGGAATAATTCCATGACGGAACATGGACGATGGTCTGAGCTGCTCAGGTACTTTTTGAGGCTAGGCTTGCTGGGATTCGGGGGTCCGGTCGCGCTAGTCGGCCAGATGGAACGTGAACTCGTTGCCGAGCATCACGCACCAACTCGTCGCTAGCAACGCATATCGACCGGAAGGGTGGCCACCTGTATTCGTGCGAAGGGTTCATGATGCAGTGCTGCGCGGCTATACCGCATTCACCGCCCAGGATGCCCACGTAGCGGCGGCACGCCTGCTGACGCATGGTGCAGTCCGAGTGAAAGAGGCGTCACGGGATAGCGGCAAACATCAAACAGTCATCACTGCAATTGCCGAGCTGGATGAGCTGCTAGAGACGCTCTCAGTTGAAGCAATTGCGGCATTCGGATTGGTGCTCGAAGAAAATTTGCGCCGAGTGACTACGCTAAGTGTCGGCCAGATCACGGTCGACAGCCTAAAAATCGCGTACCAAGGTACGCAACGAACCGTCGTGAACAATAAAGGAGAGCAGGTCTACGGCGGCTCGCGTCTCGTTTGTGTACGTGGCGGTTGGGAAGCGCTCGATCGCCTGCCGATGCCCCAAACGGTTCGCCTCGGCGTAGCCCAAGGGCGATCATATGATCGGGCCGCGAGCGAGTTTCCGGGCTTCCTTGCGTCGCGACGAAACTATGACGTCGGACAAGGCTTCGATGGTGAGGGTCACTGGCGATCTGGGGTCTTCGAGGCATCGTGGCGTCCCGGTGGAGCCAGCACCGCGGAGTTAGCCGCGTTGAGTGCGTTAGCCGAGGACCCCTCACTGGATGTTTTCGAAGCATCGACTGTCAAGGACTTCGGGCGGGCGCGAGAAGCGCCGCGACACGCCTTGATCCATTTCGCAGGCGACGACCCTGAAGAGGGCCCAATATTGCGTTACACACTAGTGATGCGAACACTACGGCGGGCGGCTTAATGATCGTGGAACCAAAGTTTTTCCAAGACTTGCCCGCCGATCGACACCGCCGGTCGCAATGCAAATTCCCTTCGAAGTGGGGGATGTCCGGGGTCGTTCTGGCGATCGGCATAACCATTGCCGCGCCGGTAGGCGCTTCAGCACAATCAAACGATGCGGCACTTCGGATCGAGGCCAAAATTCAGCTCGGGGACGTTCGTGGACGCATCGATCACATGGCGGTGGATATTGATCGGCGGCGCTTGTTCGTGGCCGAGCTGGGCAATAACACAATCGAGATTGTCGACATTGGACAGGGCAAGGTGCTGCAGGTCATTAGCAATCAAAAAGAACCTCAGGGCGTTGGCTATTTGCAAAGTGCCGACACGCTGTATGTCGCCAATGGCGGCGACGGATCGTTGCGGCTGTTTCAGGGACCGAACTACATGGCAAATGAGCGGATCGATCTAGGCAGTGATGCGGACAATGTGCGTGTGGATCAATCGAGCCAGCATGTGGTGGTCGGTTATGGTGACGGCGCACTGGCAGTGATCGATGGTGCCAAGCGCACTAAAATGGGCGAGATTCGTTTGCCGGCACACCCCGAAGGCTTTCAGCTCGCCCCCAGCACGGGCCGCGTCTACGTCAACATTCCCAATGCACGAGGCATCGCAGCAGGAGACCTGTCCTCAGACAAGGTTATCGCAATTTGGCCAATTGGGGGCGCCTCCGCCAATTTTCCGATGGCCGTCGATAGCGATTCCAATCACGTCCTCGTGGTGTTTCGTAATCCGCCAAAGCTTGGCGTGTTCGCTACGGGGGATGGTTCAATCGTCCGAATGATCGATACCTGCGGCGATGCCGACGATCTCTTTGTCGATACAAAGCGCCATCGCGTTTATGTGAGTTGCGGCGCTGGTGCGATCGACATTTTCGATGCGCGAAGTTACGAGCGCCTGTCACGAATTCCGACCGCGTCCGGCGCGCGAACGTCGCTCTTCGTTCCCGAGTTCGATCGACTATTCCTTGCGGTGCGTGCCGTCGGCGGCACTCCGGCGGAAATATGGGTGCTTCGTCCTGAGCCATGACACGAAAACGCACGACTTTGGCGCAGCGATTGTTGGCGGCGGGTTTCGCCACGGGTTTGCTGTTGGGTTGGACTGCGAAAGCGTATGCCTTTCGTCCGTTTGACGGAACCGATGCAGCGGTGGCTGATCCCGGAGAAGTAGAAGTCGAATTTCAACCCGCGGGGGCGCAATGGGGTCCCGAGCAAAACGTGCTTATCGCGCCAGCCACGGTTTTTAACTACGGTCTTCCCCAAGACTGGGAAGCCGTCCTGGAGGGTGAACTGCAAACCCCCTTTTCGCCTTCAGGCCCAACGAATCTGACCGCATCGGGAGCCTCGCTCAAACACGTTATTCGACCAGGCTCCCTTCAGGATCAATCCGGTCCGAGCATCGCCACTGAATTCGGTGTTCTCCTGCCTGACAGCACTGGAAGTAGCAACTTCGGCGCCACTATTGACGGTATCGTCTCTCAGCGGTGGGACTGGGGAACGGTTCATATAAACATTGCCGGCACGCTCACGCGGGACCAGCGGGCGGATGCCTTCACTGATCTTATTATTGAGGGTCCATCCAAGTGGGTCGTTCGCCCGGTGGCCGAAGTCTTCTACGAGGAAGAATTTGGCCAAGCACATACGGTCTCTGCATTGGTCGGTGCGATTTGGCAGGTCAATGACAAGTTGTCGTTCGACGTTGGCTTCCGACATGCGATCACTAATGCATCGAATGTCAATGAGATACGTGCAGGACTGACCGTAGGATTTCAGCCACAGCAACTCGGCAGACCAAATCACAAGTGAGCTCTACAACCAAAGGCGAGCGGGTCACGAAGGTTCTGCACAGCAACCTGCTTTTGCTCTACGCCGCACGTGCGTTGAGAGGTTTTGGTGATGGCTTCGCAGCAATCGTGCTGCCAGTTTATTTATCGGCCATCGGCTTCGACGCGGCCCAAATCGGCTTCGTCGCGGCGGCCGCCTTGCTTGGAACGGCAGCTTTTACCTTGGCAATTGGGTTTGTCGCCCCGCGCTATGATTTGCGTAGCCTTTTGGTGGCTGGCGCGATCTTGATGGCCATTACGGGCCTGGCGTTCCCAACGGTTGAACAGATCGGTCTCATTATTGTTGTTGCGTTTCTCGGGACGATAAATCCGTCGACCGGCGACATTGGCGTACTGATCCCGCTTGAACATGCCATGCTGTCGCAAGGTGTCGCCGATCACGACCGCACGCGCGCATTCGCCCGCTACAGTTTGACGGGAGGCCTATCGATGGCCGCTGGGGCCCTTGCCGCCGCGGCCCCGGATTATCTGGTTAGCGCGGGATTAGGACGTCTAAGCGCACTGAAAGCAATGTTCTATGCCTACGCCGTCTTGGGCCTTGCCAGCGCGGCAATCTATCATCGGTTGCCGCGGAGCCATCTTGAACAAAGGCCTGCAGCGGCTCCATTAGGGACTTCCCGGAACGTGGTTTACAAGCTCGCGGCTCTTTTCAGTCTTGACGCATTTGCTGGCGGCTTTGTTGTGCAGTCTTTGCTTGCACTTTGGCTATTCGAGCGCTTCCAAATATCGCTGGCGGCAGCGAGCGTCTTCTTTTTTTGGTCAAGCTTGCTCAGTGCGTTTTCTTATCCGTTGGCTGTGAGGATCGCCAAACGTATCGGTCTCGTGAACACGATGGTGTTTACACATGCGCCATCGAGCATCTGTTTGATCCTTGCGGCGGTCTCTCCCGACTTGTACATCGCACTCGGCTTACTGCTGTTTCGATCTGCGCTTTCACAGATGGATGTGCCGACGCGCAGTTCTTATGTCATGGCTGTCGTGACGCCGCCCGAGCGTCCGGCCGCGGCAAGTGTTACTGCCGTTCCGCGCAGCCTCGCGTCATCACTTAGTCCACCGCTTGCGGGCATGCTGCTATCGACTGCGTTTCTCGGACTACCTCTAATACTGTGTGGTGCGCTCAAGATTGTCTATGACGTCGTATTGCTGTTTTCCTTCCGACATATCAAGCCGCCAGAGGAAACGTTGGGCTGATGTGATCCAATTGGCAGCAAATACGGGTTTGGGCGTGTCCCATAGCGAGAAAGTCGCTGCCGATATGCCGTGCCTTCTGCCACAGTCTTCACAACGGTGACCAATTCATCAGTGTCGACGGTGCCTGGTTTTCCGCTAGAGACTCAGCAAAAATTCGTCGATCAGTACGACCAATCATGCAATGGAGGCGAGGGCGCCGTTTATTGAGCTTGCGGCATGATCGTGCCTCGCTATTTCGGCCTGGATTTAGTTAGGAAACCATCTCACCAAAGATGGTTTCACCAAAGTATCCATTTGGAATTTACGGTACATATTCGACGGGTCCCTGGTGAAAGGCGCCCCCACCCCGCCCGGGGCCTGTCCAATACCCCCGCCGGGAGTACCCCCACCCCCTCCTCCCTACGGTGAGGATCGATCGGCCGCCATACGCGGCATCGCGATCCAAAGCGCCTCCCGTTTAAGAGCGGGTACGAGGTCGAAGACCTGCAGGCGTGGACGCCATTCCCGATCACAGCGTCGGACAAAGGCGCGGATAGGCCTCACAAGCCGAACATCGGGCACGTCATCCGGGAGATGACGGTGGAGAATAGCTGGTCCTGCCGACGGACGGTCCCTCCGGACGGGATGACTTATGGAAAGCCGGCGCGATCTCCTTTGCAGTCGCACACAGCACGCGGTCACGTTGCGACGAGCGGCTCACCACCGCGCGATGAAGAGATACGAGCAGCCGATTCGGGTGGCGCCGCGAAAAGCGCGGGTCCGATCGGGAAGGCTAAACCCCGCACATTGAGCGTCGTGGATACCAAATTTGAATTGCGCTCCGGCTTCTTATCGTCGGAGCGCGTTTGTTGATTTTTTGACCACCGCAACCAGTGGC
>JBAPZR010000329.1:0-6948 GCA_049285335.1 Xanthobacteraceae bacterium
GGCAAGGGCAGCAATGGACACAGAAGCTGAAATCACTGTCCGATGGGCGCCAGAAGAACCCGTCCATCGCACGGCTCGAACTATTTTATTTGGCCTGCAATCGGCAGAAGCGGCACTTGATATTTACGGCAAGCACACTGACGGCATGACGGTTCGGCAGCGTGCTGACCGGATATTGAAGGCCGCCCAATCCGGCAATTTGGAGCCGGGCCTATACAAAATTGCATGGTTTATCGAGAGGACGTTCAAGCGATGACGATAACCGACATTTGGAGAATGCCATGATGACGGACGAACAGCGCGAGGCACTGGTAAGTGCTGCGGAAGAAGTGTGTTTGTTAGTTGAGATGGAACCCGATGGGCAGGAGCAACGCTCCGCAATTGAAAATTTTGTAAGGATTTTGACCCATGACTCGGCCAGCTATGGGTCATAAGAACACATTGCGCAACTGCCTGCGATGTCCGCTTTACCCCCAAAAGCGGACATGGTTCAGCGCGACCGGGATGTCCGCTTTGTGCCAAAAGCAGACATTGTCGATCAACGGACTTGAGCGTGCGCTCGATGCGAAACCTGGACTAACCGCGGGAGTGTAAATTCGGCGAGGAGGAATGCTACTAGAGCATTTGTTACGCCCGTACGGCCCAGAGTGGCGATGACCCGACGATGCCGTGCAGCCAGAAAATGCCAGAAAAAAGCGCGACCGCAAGCGCGACCTGCCAGACATGGAACTCGGCGAGTTTGAAGCCGGTGCGGCCGGTGAGAATGGCGACGAACGGCAGGCGCGAGGTCTGGCTTTCGAACTCGTCCCAGAGCGCGCCGAGTGTACGCCGCCGTTTGCGGTCAATGGACACCATGCCGTTTACAGCGTCATTCAGTTCCGGGCGTAGGTGCGCAGCGCGTGAAGACGTAGTCACGGTCTTTTGCCGGTGCGTGGCAGGGGAAGCACTTTGCGTGCAGCGCCTCATCACCAGGTTTGCCGTTTGTGAAATCGGCGAATCCCCAGCCGCCGGACGCGGCGTATTTTTTTGAGTCCTTGACCATGAATTGAGCATTCACGGCGGACCCGGCAAAAGTAGCTTCGAGGCCGAGGCCGGGAAAACCCGCGGCCAAGACTTGGTTGTCTGAATCCGACGAGTCTTCATTCCAATGCAGCGCGGCAATGATTGCACCATCCGGAACGGCAGAGTGCCATCGCGGTAGGCCTTGATCGCCAGATCGTTGCCCAATTCGGCACGCAACTGTTTGAGCTCTTTTCCAGTGCCTGTCAGTTGCTTGCCTGTAAGTCGCTTTACGGAAATCACGCGCCAGTCACGGTATCCCGCGGGGATCTTAACTCCATGGATCGGTGCGGCGTCGCCATTGGACTGTCCGGATGCGGACTCCATGTAGGCGGCGACACTGGCGACCGCTGCAACTGCGACTCCAACTCCGACCAGCGCTGTCCTTCTCATAACCTCCTCCTTGTTCGGTCCCATCAAACTGGTTTCGTCACTTCCATGACCGCATCGGCAAAGACCTTCGGCGCTTGCTGCGGTAGGGCGTGGCCCGCATTCGGCACCCGATGGTGGATTCGTCTGCCGGAGAACTTAGCCGCGGAAGACCGGCCATCGGACGCGGGAATGATGCCATTGTCCTCCCCGTCCAGCGTTACGGTGGACACCGTGATGACGGGTAGCGTCGCGAGCTTCGCCTCGACATCCGCATATTGCGGATAGCCGGGTGCCAGGCCGAGGCGATGCCGATAGGAGTGGATCACCACGTCAACATAATCCGGATTGTCGAATGAAGCGGCGCTTCGCTGGAAGGTCGCATCGTCGAAGTGCCAGGTAGGTGATTCATTGGTCCACAGGAGGCGCGCGATATCATTTCGATTGGCTGCCAGGCCGGCGCGACCGCGCTCCGTCGCGAAATAGAATTGAGTCCAGATGCCCCATTCGAGTTTAGCCGGGAGCGGCGTCCCGGCGTGGGCGATGTCTTGAATGAGATAGTCGTTGACCGAAACCAGCCCGGTGCAGCGCTGCGGGCACAGCGCGGCGACAACGCAGGCCGCGCGGCCGCCCCAGTCGTAACCGGCTAACACTGCGGTCGGGACCTTGAGGGCATCCATCAGGGTGATCACATCCACGCCGATCGCCGCTTGCTGACCGGAGCGGGGCGTGGCGGTGTCGAGAAAGCGGGTGGATCCATGTCCGCGCAAATGCGGGACGATTACCCGGTAGCCCTGGGCGGCGAGGATTGGCGCAACTTCGATGTAGTCATGGATGTCGTAGGGCCAGCCGTGGAGCAGGATCACGGGGGAGCCGTTCGGCGGCCCGGCTTCGACATAACCGATATTGAGCACACCGGCGTCGATCTGCTTCGGCGGGGCAAACGATGCGTTGGTCCCGAGCTTCATCACCGGCGGTGGTCCCGGTTTGGTTTCGGCATCCGCCGCGCCGATAACGCTAAGTTCGGCGGCGGTAAGGGTTAGCGCAGCCGCGCCCAAAAGCCGGCGGCGATTCTGGTTGATTTCCTCATCCTGCTTCGTCGTATCCATCGGTTAATCTCCCGCGACTCTCGCTTTCAGGGTGCGTAGGCGCGCGTCGCATCTAGCGGCTCAGATCGACAAAAAATGGCATTGGCGGCCAAGCGATCTCCGGTTCGCGCAGCACTATCCGCTTGCGCCATTAGCGGACATTGCGGCGAGCTCCACGCTCACCTGTATCCGTACTCCGTGAAAACGTAATCGCGGTTCTGCACCATCGTGTGGCACGCGAACCCGCACTTCGCGTCGTGTGCCTGCGGCGGGGTGTCTGCCTCGGTGGCAGGGCTAAACGTATCGGACGCCGTGTCATAATCGAACTGGGCATATCCCCATCCGCCGCCGTCCGCGAATCTCTTGCTGTCCTTCACCATGAAATCAACGTCATGCTCAGTGCCCGGCACCGTTGGCTGACCGGGATACGCGTCTTGCTTTTTCGGGATCCAATGGATTTTCGCCATTTTGGCGCCGTCTGGGAAAGGCTTGCCGTTGTCAGGAACGCCTTGCTTGTAGGCCTCGATCATGACCGGATTGCCCATGATCACAGCCATCTTGCCGCCGTTCTCACTGATGGCGATGACGGGCCAGTCTTCGTATCCCCTGAACTCGGAGAATGCGAGTCCACCCGGTACTTCGAGGGCGTACTTGTCCTGAGCGGAGATCGCGGCGCCAGCGGCCAAGACGATGATCGATCCCGATATACCGACACTGATCAGCGTACTCTTTCTCATTATTACACCCTCCATGATCCGATTTTCATGCGGAGATAACGCCTTGACGCGGCGTGCTGAAAAACGAACTCTGACCAAACAAAAGCGTGGCCTGCCTTGACTTAAATCAAGCTTCGCACCTCGCGCGCGCCTGGTAGATTGACGTGGAAGCCTTCACGTTCGTAAAGACGTTTCGGCGGAAGCCCGACCGCTGGTCTGGGCCATGTGCCGGCCTCGTTCTCTTTCCTGAGGAAGCGGGCGAAGAATCTAGAAATTGGATCAATCATTATCTTGCTCCTCGCAATATCCGTCGGTTAAATATTGGCTGTTGTTTGGTAGCGGTGGCTTCCCGCCACCGAATGGCCACCAACCGCCGCCGCTGTCACTCTCAGGTGCAGAGGGGAGTGGTCGCTCTAGATGGGGCGGGGGAACGGGGACGGTCGTCGGCGCATGGGTCGACGGCACTGGTCGCCAAATCGGATTGGGTCCACTTGAAGTGACGGTGGAGTCGGCTCGGGGTCTTCGACGATCGCATATTTCTTATGCGACGGGCGGAACAGTGTATCCTTGAGTCGCTTCGCCTCTGCCTTCATGGTCTCGTAAGATTGTACGGTGCGCACCGGTAAGTCTGGACCTGACCCGTCAAGACTAACGGCAACCATTGAGTAATGGACATGCGCCCGCTCGCGCCCGGCAGCGACATAGGCTGCCGTAGCGAGGGCCACAGCGAAGTCGTCGTGCGAGCCGCTCTCAGCTAGCACTTTGCCGCCGCGGGTAATGACCAAGGTACATAGCTCCTCGATTAGTGTTTGGTCGTCGAGGAGCTGAATTTCGCCGGCGTTGATCAGTGGTTCGAGTTTTTCCAGAAGCTCCGTTGAGGCGTCTGGTCTTATGACTTCGTATTTCTTGCCGTAACCTTCGAAATCACGCCTGAAAGTCTGTCCTGCGAATCGATCACCGTAAACAGTTGTGCAGCCGAAATCGCTCATAATGCCGGCGAATTTCTTGACCGCATCTCTCGGATTGAAAGGGACCGCGCCCGCCTGCTTTTCAATGCAATCGAGAATGACGCGACCATCCGGATCTTTGTGGGTGATCGCGAGCACCGCGTTGTCGAGCGAACCACCCGACATATCGACGCCAGAGATGTATTTGTTCCAGCGCTGCCACGGAATCCGTCTGACGCCAGAAGCCACACAGGCCAATACCTTGCCTTGATCCAGAAATGCGCCCGTAGGCGCGCCGGGTTCGTTGAGGTGCAGTCGTCTGAATTTGGCGAACGGCAGACGCCGCTTTTGTGCGTCAAGATACGCTCGGCCATCTTTCCAGCTTGACATGCTCGGATTGGCGCGAAGCTCAGGCTCAAGATTGGCGAAGTCTGGATCGGTGCAGAAGCTGCCGGAATACCAACTGAACAGCATCTTTGGATCAGTGCCGTTCTTGCCGGCCTGGAATAAATCGAACAGAGGAATTCCAGGCTGCGCGTAAATTGTTTGGTAGGATGCTACCCAGGTCAGCGTATCTCTGGTCGGATCTGGGCTAAGCGCTTCGATCAAGTCATAATCACGATAGCCGTGCAGCTCGTCATAGGCGATCGTGCACGCGCTCTTGCCGTGACTGCCTGCAACGTCGCGGGCCGGCAGAATCTTTATTGAGCCTTTGCCGTCACGGCGGACCAGCTCTTTCGCTCGGATCTCGATCTCGTCAGCGAGGCCGGGATTTACGGCAACCAGCTTCTTAGCGAGGCCGAGATCGTCGGCGGCTTGGCCTTCGTCGTTGGCTAGAATCAAAACGTCGCTGCCTTGTGGCGCTTCTCGAAACATCAACGAATAGAGCGCGGCGAGAATCAGATCGGCGGATTTGAAGTTTTTCTTGCCGCGGCCCGTTAGGATCAGCGAATATTTCGGCCGGCCGTTCTCGTCGAACTCGTCGAAGGCTTGCCGGAATATCTCGGCGCGGTACGGCTCGATCACCAACGGTGTTTCGTCAATCCACTTGAGCCGGCGAAGGAAGTCCAAGGATGTGATCGGCTTGGTGGCATTAATGAGCTTGGAGAGCTTGGTTCGGGGCATCTCGTTTCACCTTAATGAATTCGGTCAATGTGGAATGCTATGCTTCATTGCGCTCTTGCTCCTCGCGCTTCTCCCGCAAGATCCTTTCTCGGAATGTCTCGCGCGGCGGTGCTTTCTTTGCCGCCCGATGCGCCCGTAATTCCCGCATGATGTGGGCTGATGCCCTGCTGAGGCGCACCAAATCTTCGTCATTCACCGGTTTGCCGGACAGCAGGTCGCTCTGGACTTGCTCGGCCCGCAAGGCGAGCGTAGCGGCACACCGGACCAGGCTTCGATCAGCATGGCTGAGGTCGCCGCCAAGGTCCTGTTCGAACGCTTTGACCAAGCGTCGAAAGCGCCGAGCGGCCTTGGTTCGACCGTCCAATGCGAACTCGGGCAACGGTTCGTCGGCAGTGTTTCGTTCACCGTCCAAATCCCTATTCACCACCGTCGATATCCCGGTCGTATCTGCCCCTATCTCCCGGATAAATCTCCCGGCAGCATCACGGGGCGCGGGCGTTGGTAGCGGTTCATTTTCAGTCATTGGCGGCCTCGCTGTCATCGCCGGACGCCAACCGGATCTCGCTCGCGAACGAGCCGCGGTTTTTGCGATCGGGGCGCGGCATGAACGCCAAGCGCAGGCCTTTCTCGAGGTGCACATGCCCTAGACCGCTTCGCTCAAGCTCGGCGCGGCCGAGAAAGTGTTCCGTGCCGTCATCGGCCGTTATGAAGCCGAATTGGCGGGTTTCGTGGAAGAATTTGACGGTACCAAACAACATTTGCGGACTTTCCTTTCGTTTTCGTCGTTTTCCGGCGCTGGCCGGATGGTTTGCGGTGGTATTTGCGAGGCCAAGACTGGCCAGAAACCCGCCATGGCGGCGGTGCGGCGGACCAAATACGGTCACGCCTTCGAAGAAATCCATTTATTGAACCTTTGAAAGTGAAAAGCCCGGCCGTTGAGCCGGGCTTGGAAAGTTGCGACAGTCGCGACGTTTTTAGTTCGCGCGCCAGATGCCCTTGAACCGCGTCGGCGAAAGCTCGGTATAGCGAACGGTGTGCTGGATCGACCGATGGCCAAGCCAATCCTGGATAGTTCGAGTATCGCGCCCCAGATTGGCCAGCGCGTAGCCGCAGGCGTGCCGAAGCATGTGGGCGTGAACGGGGAAGGCAAAGCCCGCACGCTCGCCGATGCGCTTTATAAGCCGATTGACGGCGTCTGCGGTGAACGAGCCGCCACGCTCCGGTTCGAAGACGTAGCCGCCTGTCGTGTTGCGCTGTAGCTCGCGCAAGGCTCGGATCTCGTCACCATCTAACGGATGCGCCCCGGGCTTGCCGTTCTTGGCCCTACGGACGTGGAGCGTGGCGTTGCGGCCAAACTCGACTTGGGACCACTCAAGGTCCGCGATCTCACTGGCGCGCAGGCCATGGCGAAAGGCGACCATGATTAGGGTGGCATCCCGGTGGCTGTATCGACCACCAGCCTTAGCGGCCTTTATGAGCCGTTCCACTTCGGCCGGGGTCAAGTATTCGCGCGTCCGCAGCTCGGCATTTGGCACCCTGGTCGGTGTGACTGACCGGTTTACGTTACGGGGCTTAACCAGCCTAAGAGTCGGATTCATGGGCATTTCCTCCGGTATTGCGCTCGGCAGTGACCGGATAATGCAC
>JBAPZR010000330.1:0-2271 GCA_049285335.1 Xanthobacteraceae bacterium
CTTGATCAAGCCTGCCTGTTCGAGAGCTCGGAGTGCACGTGACTTGGTCGCGCGATCGATGCCAAGTGGCCGGAGATCCGAGTGCCGAAAGAAACGGTGTCGCTCTTCATTGCGCCGGCGAGCCGCCATAAGCAGAGACCCACTAGTAATGCCCGGCTCGGTAGGATGGCCGCAGCGGCGATCCAGGACCAGGGAATAGGTCCCTTCAGGAAACGTCTGCCGGGAATTTTAGCTTCCGGCGTGAGCGCGTCTGCATCAACGTCCATCGTTTCCCCCGTCGCAATGAAGCTTCCGTGACGGGTACTCCAAATCTTTCGTTCTAGTAGCGTCACCGTTGCCTTCATCTATTAATATTAGAGAGATAGAGAGTATGCGTTGCGCCTGAAGCAACACCTTCGAGTCCGCCCATGACAATAGTCGTCCGCGATCGTCTCTGGCCGGCCGTGCCTATCATCCATTGCGTGGCGATTGTCATGGCGCGACGCTATTTGTCGAAACCGAAGCGGTGTTGTGCGCGGAACAACACCGACTAGTCGGGAGAGCGACGCTCCCATGGCCGACAGCTTCGACGCGATCCACCAACGCCATTACTCTCTGCCACATTACGGTGCCACGTTCGTCCATGTACCGGTCCGGATGACACACCACCGTCGCGTCGGTGCCGAGTTCAAAACCATTGAGCACAATGCGCGAGGCCTCACGCATAATGTCCTGCATTCGTGTGACGTCGACGTCCAACCGATCGAGAGGAGCGCAGATCAGCACGGCATCATGGACCGGCGCACACACCTCGATGCCCTGTTCGATCGCCAGACAGCAGGCCAGGCGCAGCATTTCGGCACCATTGGCTTGCATAGGGAAGTTCCGCAGGGAGCGCTCATTCGACGAGTTTGGTACCTGCACCCTCCAGCCGAATACTGTATGCAAACGGCCGGTGAGCACGGCGTGATCAACCGCACGGTCGGACCAGCGCCAGAATAGGCGATAGGTTTCGCGATGTAGTCGCAGCAGCTCAGCAACACGCGATTGGCTTGGCAGTGGTCGGCCTTGGGCTGCCACATGGGTCGAAGCGAGCCGAGATTGATTCGCTCATGGAGTTATCCGTGCCATTCGAGGCGAAGCAGCGCCTTCTGCTGGCATCGGCGATGGCCGGTGAGGTCGTGCCTGGAAGTGCGCTGGCAGCCGGGCTTCACGAGTTGTTGGAAACGGGAAAAACCCAGTTATATCGGTTGGAAGAAAATCGCGGCGAGGTCATGGGCTGGGTGGAGCTTTTCGCGTTTTCCGACCATCCTGAAGCTGTGCTTAGCGTGATCGAGAAGTTGCCGGAGCAGTATCGACGGTATCCGCGTGGGCTGCATCGTCTGTTCTCGGCGCTGGGGCAAAGCCCGCATGAGGTCGCGCTGGCGGTTCTTTTGGAGCTTGCTGATCGCGATGCCCGTATGATGGCCGACCATGATTGGCTCCAAGCAATAATCGATATCGGGAGCGAGGAATCCGCACGATCGCTGATTACGCTCATTTGCGACGGGCGGCTGACCAACGTGCCCGGTGCAGGCACGTTTCGGTTGGTAAATCACTTAGCGCATTTCGCGCAGCAGTTTCCGGCGATCAAAAATGAAATGCTCCGGCGGTACGGGCAGATGCGTGCTGGTCGGCCGAAGTCGATCATTGAAGCAGCTCTCGTTGAGCTTGCGGACACAACAACCGCCCTGGCGCTGATTCAAGGGTATGCGGTGGACGGGCGAGGATATGATGGAGGGCTTTCGCACGCCGTTCGCAAAGTCGCGCTGGGCCAGCGCCCGATAGAAGGCTGGGTGGAGGGAGCCTACGAGGAATTCAGCGTATCCCTGGCGTCATTTCGTCAACAGTTGTTTGCGTTAGCGGTGGGAGACGGGCCAGAAGCCGCTCTGGCAGAGCGCTGCCTAACATCTATTGAGAAGCTCCGCGATGAGCACGGACGTGTTGCCGATGAGCCGCGTCATCCCGACATATCTTCCGGCCGGCGGTGGCCGCTCCTACCCCGCAATGACCTGGATTCTTAACGGGTGCTGGTTCACAACAGCGCTACCGTGAACTAGCGGCTCGACGCGGCGAAGACACCAACATGAAGAATATCAGTTATGAGAAAATTCAGAATATTCTGAGCTCGATCGCAACCGGATAAAGACGGCGATCAGCCTGCTCGCAGGACTCGGTCTGGTTCATGTCGAACACGTGCCTAGCGCGCTGAGCGATCACGGCATCTCCAATGGCTACAGGCTCGCCTTCATC
>JBAPZR010000331.1:0-3779 GCA_049285335.1 Xanthobacteraceae bacterium
CAATTCAGCTTCGCAACTTGGCGCTAAGGCTGGTGAAGGCGCGCGGAATTTGGGAACGTAGCCACGGTGGCCCACACCTGTTGATGTTTAGGGAGGGCGCCAACGGCCTCGTCATCGGCTACCGGACGCCGTTCCAACGCGTGCCACCACCGTCGGCGCTCGCGAAGTACGTCGCTGCACTAAACTGTAAGGCGTCATTTGGAAATCTACCGTACGGCCTGGATGTGTGGCGGAAGTACAAGGTCTTGAACATTGAATGGTCCGACGACGGTTGCGTCGATCTCGTCAGCTACAGATCCGGACAATGGGAACGCGAGTTGAAACGACTTTGCTGTACCATTTAGGGGCAACGATACAAGCGGATCAAGAAACCAGCGGTCGCTGTTCGTGAGCCCACCCGCACCTGCATCCTACGCCGCAGGGCGCCGCGTTTTTCGCTCCGGCCGGCTCTGCGACCGCGTGTTTCGGCGCTCAGAAGCAGGCAATACGTTTCTGAGCTAACGGCGTCGCGTGGCATGGTCTTCCTCGCCCTGTGTGTGTACCGCTCCATCCGCATTGATCTGCGGAGAGAATCACCTAACGTCAGCGCGGCATGACCGCGCTACATATTTCGCATTGGCCTTCGGGTTTCAATCGATTGTTCCATGCATTGAGCACGGACTACACCTATGACGATAAGATTGAGATCAAAGTGATCGCGGCGAAACCCGGCATCTCCGCCACAGAAAGGCATTGTCAATGCTGGCGTTGCAACGGCTTTTCGTGACAGCCCCAATCTGTGAGAGCCGGCGACCGCATGCTCATACCCCACCGATGGTGACCGCGAATCGTCTAGGACGTATTCGGCTTAATTGCCTAGCCAAATTTCGGTAAATTATCGAATCATGACGAGAAACGTGCCACCGAAAGTAACAGAAACGGCGGAGCACATCGCATCAGCCGATATGCCCCCATGGTTGGTCGTATTTCTTTGCGATTGGCTCCCAAGCCTTTCGCTAGATCACGCCGTTCACCAAAGACTGCCAAGCAAGACCGACATGCGCGAAAACCTTCTTAAGGTCGGTAATGCTGCCGCCGTTCTACAGCGAGCTCTAGAGCACACACCAACACGAGAATTCTTGGAGAGCGAAGGCAGCATTCAAATAGAAAATAGAGGAGGTCTTGACCATACGCTACATGTAATTAGCGACCCCGTCGCGTTGGCCGCAGCGTCGCCTAGAATTTCCGCGAAAGCGGCGGCAAAGAAGGGAAGGGGCAAGGCATTGCCGACTAATGGGTTCACTCCAAAGGTCTTTTGCGCAGCCATTATCATTGAGGTCTGGAAGTTTCTGCACGGCGAATATCCGGCACCGCGCAACGCTAAAGCGGCGGCAGCGGCGGACGCCTACTGGCGCGCGTCAGGCGCCGTGACAAAAAGCTGGGGCTCAAATTCGCTCAGCAGTTGGAGCTACCATTTCAAGCGAGCACGATTGCAGGAAACTGAGAAAATTCGGCAAGAGATTCGTCGTCATTGCGTCGAACATTCTCATTCGTATCAATTACTTAGTCACGATGTAAAATAATTGGCTGCAAAATCTGCATAATTCATCTCCGTAGCTACTCCTATAATTTTGGGCGACCTTCACCTGCGTTCCGTGGGTGAAGGGGATTTTCAGGGTGGCACGTAGGCAACAAGACGACGTCAAAGAGAAGCCGCAAAGGCGTCTTGCGGCTAGCAAATCTGCATGCGACCTGCTGGCTAATTATTCCCTACTTCCCGTTTCTGAACTCAAGCCACATCCGCGTAATCCACGCAAACATACCCACGCACAGATTCGAGCTCTTGCCAGAAGCATTGAGATATTTCGATTCAACGCGCCGATCTTGATCGATAAGGACAAACACATTGTCGCCGGCCACGGGCGCTACGAAGCTGCGCGGTATCTGGGCCTTACCGAAGTTCCGGTCATTCACCTCGATCACCTAAGCCAAACCCAGGCTCAGGCTTATATGCTCGCCGACAACAAGCTAACCGATCGATCATCGTGGGATGACGCTGCCCTGGCTGTTCACCTTATGGAGCTTTCGGAGTTGGCACTCGACTTCGAGATCGAAGCAACTGGCTTCGAGGCTCCTGAGATTGACATCAGAATACAGTCACACGACCAAAGCGGCGATGCGGAAAGAGCCGACGATTTCGAACTTCCAAGTGGCCCTCCGGTTTCCACAATCGGTGATCTGTGGATCCTTGACGGACATCGGCTCATTTGCGGGAACGCGTGCGAAAAGCGCACTTACGACACCATACTTGACAAAGAGAAGGCCACCGCGGCCTTCACCGATCCGCCCTACAACGTACCGGTTGATGGCCACGTCACCGGCAAGGGCCGGATCAAGCACCGCGAATTTCCAATGGCTACCGGCGAAATGTCCGAGGTGGAATTCAGCGATTTCTTGAAAACGGCACTTTCCTTGATTCGCGACCATGCCGTCGGAAGCGCGTTGATCTATGCCTGCATGGATTGGCGCCATATGGCGGAAATGCAAGCCGCGGGCCGAGCAGCTGGATTTGATTTAATCAATCTATGTGTTTGGGCGAAGACTAACGGCGGAATGGGATCGCTCTACCGGTCCCGGCATGAACTTGTGTTTGTATTCAGAAACGGCGAAGAGCCGCACCTCAACAACGTCCAGCTGGGCCGGTTTGGGCGCAACCGGAGCAACGTCTGGAACTACCCTGGCATGAACACATTCCCCCGCGGCGGCCTGAAATTCCACCCAACTGTGAAGCCGATTCTTCTCGTCGCCGACGCTATCCTTGATTCGACGAAGCGTAACGACATCATCTTGGACCCTTTCGTTGGGAGTGGAACAACGATCCTTGCCGCTGAGCGCACGAACCGACGATGTTATGGGATCGAAATTGATCCGCTTTATGTCGATACGTCAGTCGAGCGGTGGCAGCGCATGACAGGTGAGAAGGCGCGCAATCGTGACGGCGTCACCTTCGACGAGATCAAACTGCAGCGGAGCGTCGAACCATGAGCGCTTCGTCGGGCTATCCCGTTGGTTACAAGCGCCCTCCTCGCGAAACGCGATGGAAGAAGGGTCAGAGCGGCAATCCTCGAAGGCGAAAGCTTAAGCCCCGCGAGGGTGCCGTGGCGACTATCGAACGGTTGTTGCTTGATCCGGTGGGCCTGACGATCGATGGGCAGCAAAAGCGGGCCCCCGCACTCGAAGCCATTGTGCTCCAGCTTCTGCAAAAGACAATGGCGGGCAATGTCCGAGCCGCGCGCATTCTTAAACGATATCGGGACCTTGCGCTTGAGAATATGGAGCGAAAGCTCGACCTAGAATTCGTTGAGAGCGCCTACACGCGCGCCGTCGCTATGTTGGCAAAGGACGGTCCCAATGAATGATTACGACATTGGTTACCGAAAGCCGCCTAAAGGGTCACAATTTAGGGCCGGCCAATCCGGTAATCCCAAGGGCCGGCCAAAGCGCCGGTCGATCGACCTTGCAGACATCATCAATCGTGTGCTGGGCGCATCCATCTGCTACCAGGAAAAAGGCGTTGCCAAGTCAGCGACCCGTGAAGAGCTCGCGCTCAAAATGCTCATCGCAAAGGCCGTTAAGGGGCAGATCGGTGCAGCTGATCATATCCTCAAGCTGTACACACACGCCCGCCGATTTGGCGACGTAGGCGTCAACAGGATTGAGATCCAAAACTGGCTGCCAGATCACAGTAACCAAACCGCCGACCAAAAAAAGAGGGAATTTTCGAATTCACGGACCACGAG
>JBAPZR010000332.1:0-2962 GCA_049285335.1 Xanthobacteraceae bacterium
GGATAACCTATCATCCAGTGCTCAGCCGGCATCGGCTACGGCACCGGCAAATGTTGCGGCCGCACACCACGGAAGAAGCATCTACATGTACGTGCCAGCACAGGGCCATAGCCCGCGCGCGCACAAAAAAGATGCTCCAACGACGGGCACAACCGGCGCCAACTAGCAATATAGGCTATTCGAAGCAGCCTCCGCAGCTTAGCGATGCCGCAATCTGCCGCGCCCCATCGCGTGAGCGCGAACTTGGCTGCCGAGCGTCAGATCTTTTAATCTGACGAACTTATAAACTTTTGCTTGCCGGTTAAAGTGGCGGCACGGAGGATGTTCCTCCACTAACGCGCATACCAGGGACGAGATATATGAGCTCGCCAGTTTCCAGCGTGGTCACCCGTTTCGCTTATGGCATTAGCCAGTTGCCGCGCGTCGCCTGGTACCTTGGGCACGGCCTCGCCCTGCGCCGGCTTTCTGAGGCCGCGCGTCAAAGAGAAGGCTCGCAATCGCGAGCACCACGGCGGCCCCCTACCGACGCGCCAGTACCAGACCGCGACTACATCTATTCGGAAATGATTAGGCTTTTTATGCAGGACCTCGCAAATGTGGAGGCCGGCATTTACCCCGTTCCTGCCGATCACGACGGATCTCTTTTAACAATGATCCATCGCTCGCGGCTCTTCTTCGAAGATCTTCCAAAAATCCATCGACGCCGGGAGCGCCGGGCATACAACGAAGTCCTCAGCAAGGAAACGCGTGGAAAGCGCCCCTCCTACTATTTGCAAAATTTCCATTTTCAGTCGGGCGGCTGGATGACGGAGGATTCCGCTGAAAGATACGACACCCAAGTCGAGGTGCTGCTTAACGGAGCGGCCAATGCCATTCGACGGCAGGCATTGCCGCAGCTCCACGAGGCATTTGCTGGACGCGATCAGCGCAAATTGCGGCTTCTTGATATCGGTTGCGGCACGGGGCGATTCCTCGATTTCGTTAAGCAGACCTGGCCGCGCCTTCGGACCATCGGATTAGACATGTCGGAAGCTTATCTCAAGCATGCACAGCATCACTTGAAGCGCTGGACGCGGATCGACTTCGTTGTGGGCAAGGCCGAAGCGTTACCGCTACCAGATAACAGCCAGGATGCTGTAACCAACGTTTTCTTGTTTCACGAATTGCCGCCAAAGGTAAGGCGCATCACAATTCGCGAGTGTGCCCGGGTGCTCAAGCCCGGAGGCCGTTTTGTAATCCTAGATTCACTCCAGCGTGGCGATCGCCCCGATTACGACGGGATCTTGGAACTCTTTCCGCAGAATTATCACGAGCCGTATTATTCGAGCTACATCAATGAGAACTTTAGTGCGCTCGCTGCAGATTGCGACCTGAAGCCTGTGCGTAATGTCAAGGCTTTCGTTTCGAAGGTCATGGTGTTCGACAAGCTGCCAACGAGAAAGGCAAGGGCTAAAGGCCTACCCCGCGTTACGTTGTCTTTAACGTCTGCAATGGGTCCAATCGCGACTGAAATCTGATGTCTGCGATATGTCCGCTTTGCTCCTCATATCGACCGAACAGAGGACATCGCGTGAGGTCAGTTCAGGGCCAGCAGCGGACTCATGCACCGCAGCAAAGTCGAGGATTGCAGCGGTTGTTATCTGTCAACCTGTATCCCTGCGCTCATTCGGTGCGTTCGACTCCGCGGTATTCCACGCCAGTCGCCCAAGTTAGAACGAAGTTTGCGGCGACAGCGATTGGGGAGCTAAGTCAACTCCACACGCCCAATTGAATTGTGCTACTTTTCACTGAAATCGGGAGAGCACAGGTGCAGTTTGCGGTTGGCTTTAAATTTCAAGGGAAAACGGGACACGTTGTCGTTGACGCGGAAGACGCACTGATCGCCGCCCTCAAAGTTAAGATGCAGCGTCCGGAGGCGCTGATCGCCTATGTCCGCCAGCAAAATAAACGAGGCGACATCCGTCACCCAATGCGCCGACTCGGCAGCGAGAGCTCTAGCTCAGACTCGCGCACCTAGCGGGCTGCAAACAATCAGCTTGCGATATTGCCTTTCCGGGAGCGTTGATCCGGTCAGCTGCGCTGAAAT
This sequence comes from Xanthobacteraceae bacterium, assembly GCA_049285335.1. Taxonomy (GTDB): domain Bacteria; phylum Pseudomonadota; class Alphaproteobacteria; order Rhizobiales; family Xanthobacteraceae; genus BOG-931. The sequence continues at coordinate 2,087 of JBAPZR010000332.1, forward strand.
GGGCTGTATGACCGAAGTGGCAGCAAAGGAAGAAAGCGTGAAATGTCAAAACAATCGATGCGCGAGGAGACCGAGCGTCTGGTGAAAGAGGCAATGGAGCGGAAAACGGTCGCCGTAAAGCAGGGCAAGACTCGTATCGATGCCATATGCGGAAAGTGCGGCGCGCCAAATCGTGTCTTAGCGGCGCCAGGACAGGTCCGGGTTGCGTACAAGTGTAAGGAATGCGGAGACGAACAAAAGACGCTGTGATGAGGTTCGCGGCACTTGACCAAGGAAGGACCAGCTCGACGCCGACCGTCTTGCACACGAGCATCTAAACGATGGCCTCCCCCTTGCTCGATTTTTGCTGGAGGTGACCTTGGTTTGCAATCCCGCTACACAACTGCTCTAAAAGACGTGGCGTTCGGTTGAGGTCGGGAGACCATGGACAAGGATACACAGGCCACACTGCATCATAGAAGAATCGGTCGGGTGGACAAAATTACGACAGACGGTCGTTTGGAAGATATGGTGCGGCGGTTCAGGTCCATCGCGCAGAGTAAGCGATCGGAATACTTCATCATGATTGGCGGGACGAGTTACGGACCAGAAAAGCTAGAGAATCTAGCTAGGGAGTTGGGCATTGAGGATTAGGGCGCGTATCTCTCTCGCCAAGCGCCCCTCATGCCAGAGGAGGGCAAAACTCGTAGCGCTTGTTCTTAGGTAACCGGAGCGATTTTCAATCCGCCGAGTTTCCGAAAATCGACAACCCTTCAAAACCTGAACGGCGGCAACTGCGGCCGCCTAAAAGCAGCACGAACGCACCATTCGCGCCATCACAGCTAAAGTCTCTTACGTCCGTTTTTAGTCCGAGCGCATCGATCTGAAATAATGTTC
>JBAPZR010000333.1:0-1661 GCA_049285335.1 Xanthobacteraceae bacterium
AAGGACAATTTCCACTCGCCTCGCCTATGATCTGAAAATACCCGAAGCCGTCACCAGCATGATCTTAGCCCACAGCCGCAAGGGCGTGGATAGCCGGTACCAGTACGCCGCCTATATCGATGAGCGCCGCGCGGCGATGGAGCAGTGGGGCGACGTAATCGATCCGCCCAACAACGTCACGCCACTGCGAAAGAGCGCGTGATGCCCGACGACAAGCCCGTGATTGATCCCGCCCTGGTGCAGCTCGCGCGCGAGCACCCACGCGAGGTGTTCATTCAGAAGGGCAGTCCCGGTTACGGTATTCAGTACACGTCCACATGCGAGGACACGCCCGCCGTGTGGCCTATCCATACCCAACGGCAATGGACGCCGATGCTGTACGCTAGCATGGCAGCCAGATACGCCACGCTGAAGGCCAGCACGGTACCTTACCGCCCCAAGCAAATAATTGGGATCATCGGCGACCTGTACGACAGGGGCAGAACCCAAATCTTGGAGGCGCTATCGTCCATCAAGCGGTCCGACTAACGCCATTAGCCGGACTGAATACAGATACAACCTCGCTCATGAATAAGCGAAAAAGAGCAAATCCAAACAGGATTTGCTCTTATGACGTTCAAACAAATCGGTGAGGCCGCCGCCAAGGTCGTTCAAAAACTCGACCCCGATGCTTGGTATGAGCACCGCGACTTTCCACTCTTCGGCCTGCCCCTCTACTCGAAACCACATGTAAAGCGTTTGGAAGATTCCGGCCGCTGGGCCCCGCCGCGTAAGTTTGGCGAGGGCAAAAGCTCGCGCAAGTTTTACCGCGGCCGCCACCTGATCGCACTCGCTAACGGCACTTACACACCAGACAACAAGTCCTAAGCGAAACAGCCGCCCGCGCAAATGCGGAGCGGCTGTTTCTGTTTGTCTTTTCACCACCGGCTGACGCAATCAGCCGTCACATAAGGAAGCTGAACGTGAGGGTACTTAACCAACGGCGGCACGTCCGTCAACGTGCACTCCACACCTGCCAACATTGCAACGGGCTATTCACCACGGACCGCAGGGTCACGGGTCGGGCGCCGCTGTTCTGTTCGGCGAAATGTCGGCAGGCCGAGCACCGCTATCTGCGCGGCTTGAAAGCGGGTTTCGTTACGGTCGGCTACCCAGGTAGCGGGGCGTTACGAAACGGCCAAAATTCCTCCGTCACTTCAATACCCTGCAACAGCAAAAAACCCGATCGACCTTGGGGTGTAGTTGCCCCAACGGGGGAGCCTTACAGCGCCAGCGCTATGCACTGCGCGCTGTTGGGTGCTGCGGAAGCAGTCGCCGCCGCGGCGGCCGGAAGATTCACATCAACTCCGATCAATCTCATCGGCGGCTATCGCTTCGATAGCGCGCAGGAGCTGGGTCGGGGATTGATCACGACCATCATCGAAACTGAACTGAAAGGAGATGACGCCCAGTGAGACGAACCGATGATCCACGACAACTGGAACTCGAGTTTGAAATGCATTCGCACAGACATAGGAGAAATGAATCGTGCGGAGATCGGAAGCACTACCTACAAGGTTCTTTAAAGCCGAAAGTTACGATGGCGGATGGCAGCTCGACGTCGAAATCGAAGTCACCCGCATCGAGGAAATCGGTAGCGACGGGAAGAAACAGTCAAAACC
>JBAPZR010000334.1:0-19983 GCA_049285335.1 Xanthobacteraceae bacterium
CTTCGAAATTCAGCGAATTGACCTTGAGAAGCGCGAAGTACCGCTCGCCTTCCTTGGGGCTGCGGATATGCCCATCGATCGTATCGCCGGTGCGCAAGCCGAAACGGCGTATTTGCGAAGGCGAAACGTAGATGTCGTCCGGGCCGGGCAGATAATTTGCTTCCGGCGATCGCAAGAAGCCGAAGCCATCGGGGAGGACCTCAACGACGCCTTCGCCGACGATGTCGGTCTCACGCGCCGACAATTGTTTGAGGATGCCGAACATCAGCTCCTGCTTGCGCATAGTCGAGGCGTTCTCGACTTCGAGTTCTTCGGCAAAAGACACAAGCTCCGCCGGAGTCTTGGTCTTGAGTTCTTGTAGTTTCATTTCCCGCATAGAAATGTCCTGTGGAAATTTGGGCCAGCGGCGAAATTCAGTGGTGGGCGTCGCTGGCGGCAGGAAGATCGCAGGTCTTTGGCAAAACGGGGCTTTGGACCCCCGCCCCGATGCACACGTGGCTCCAGTTTGCTGGAGCCGGAACGCAACTGCATCCGCCTACGTTGGGTGGGATGGCCCGAAGATAAGAAAAGACCGCTCTTCAAGCAAGAGCCGAAACAGATTTTGTATGACAAACGTGCCTCGATCAGAACGGTTTCACGACCGCGAGAATAACGATTCCGATCATGATTAAGGTCGGTATCTCATTGATAATTCGGTAGAATCGCTGCGAATGCCGATTGCCGTCTTTGGCAAAATCCTTAACCCACCGGGCGAAAAAACCGTGCAGCGCCGAGAGGGTGAGAACGAGCACGAGCTTGGCCTGAAGCCAGCCGGAAGCGAACCATCCATACCGAGAATCAGGTCCGTACCAGGCCAGCCAAAGTCCCAGTAGCCAGGTCGCGATCATGGCAGGATTGATGATGGCCCGTAACAGACGCCGCTCCATGATCTTGAAGGTTTCCGATTGCACCGAGCCTTTTTCGGCCGCGCAGTGGTAGACGAAGAGCCGCGGCAAATAGAGCATTCCCGCCATCCAGGCGATGACGGCAATGATGTGAAAGGCCTTGATCCATTGGTACATAGCGATCGACCGCGCTTTAGGCCGAGCCGCGCACGCGGCTTACCAAACGCTCGACATGGGCAAGTGGCGTGTCGGGCAATACGCCGTGGCCGAGATTGAAGATAAACGGTCCGCCGCCGAAGGCTTCGATGATCCGGTCGATCGCCGCATCGAGGGTTCTCCCGCCAACCAAAAGCGCGAGCGGATCGAGATTACCCTGAATCGGTCGCCGGCTTTGAATCTCGTCGCGCGCAAAGCCAAAGTCGATCATCCAATCCAGCCCCACCGCATCGACGCCGGATACGGCAGCGTATTTCTTTAGGTTCGTGCCCGCCCCGCGCGGAAAACCGATGATTTTGGCGGCCGGAATCGCTTTGCGTACTTTGGCGACGATTCTGGCGCACGGTTCGACGCAATAGGTGTCGAATTCTTCCTGCGGCAAAATGCCGGCCCATGTGTCGAAAATCTGCACGGCGTCGACGCCAGCTTGCAACTGTCGGATCAAATAGCTTGCCGATGCATCCACCAACAGATTGATCAACGTGGCAAAAGCCTCCGGATGGCGATAAGCAAACGCGCGCGCGGGAAGCTGATCGGGCGTCCCCATCCCTGCGATCATGTATGTTGCGAGCGTCCATGGGGCGCCGCAAAATCCGAGCAGCGCCACCTCAATGGGCAGCTTAATTTTCACGCGCTCGATCGCGTCGTAGACCGGTGCAAGCACCGCCTGATCGATCTCCCGACGCAATTTCCCTAAGGCAGCCGGCTCCTTGAGCGCGTCAAGCCGCGGTCCACCGGCTTGCTCGAATGATACATGCTGGCCGAGCGCATGCGGAATGACCAAAATATCCGAAAACAGGATCGCTGCATCGAAGGCGAACCTTCGAACTGGTTGCAATGTCACCTCCGCCGCCAATTCCGGCGTGAAGCAAAGATCGAAGAAGTTCGCGGTTTTTTGACGGATAGCCCGATATTCCGGCAGGTATCGACCTGCCTGGCGCATCAGCCAGATGGGCGGGACCGACTGGCATTCGCCTTGCAATGCGCGCACGATTGGCTTGATCACAGAACAGTCCCGATGCGTTTCCTTCCTCTACAAAATAGAGTCTTAGAATCTGTTGTAGTGCTTGAACAGTTGATTGGACTCATAGATTGGCCTTCACATTTCATCCACGGCTTACCCACATATCCCCATAGGTGGCTAAAGATAGGCTGTGTTGCCAGAACGACAATAAAGACGGTCGTTCCACGAAAGTTCTGGCTCGGGTCTTAAGGCCATGTCCACATTTCAACGGTGCTCGGGCTCGTGATTGTCATAGAAGGTGGCAAGGGACGGATGTGGACGATAGGCGCAGTTATCCCTGTCTCCCGCTTGCGTGATGGCAAAAGCCGTGGCCTTCTCCCCAGGGATCAACAGCTTCTTAAGCCGACTTTGATGGATCTATGGCGCAAGCGGCAGGGTACTTTCATCTTCACCTGATTTCCGACGCCACCGGCGAAACCTTGATTACGGTGGCGCGCGCAGCGGCTGCCCAATACGCGAAGGTCATGCCCGTCGAGCATGTGCATCCGCTGGTTCGCACCGAGAAACAACTCGACCGCGTATTGGCGGAAATCGAGGATTCGCCCGGCATCGTTTTGTATACGCTTCTCGAGCAGAACTTGGTCGACCGTCTGGAAGAAAAGTGCCGCACCCTCGGCCTGCCGTGCCTGTCGATCTTGGGTCCGGTGCTGCACCTGTTCCAGGCGTATCTCGGCGCCGAATCCACCCACAAAGTCGGTGCGCAGCATACGCTCAATGCCGACTATTTTCGTCGCATCGATGCGCTCAACTATACGATGCTGCATGATGACGGGCAGCACGCCGACGACCTTGAAGAGGCTGACGTGGTGCTTGTTGGGGTGTCGCGAACGTCGAAGACGCCGACCTCGATCTATCTCGCCAATCGCGGCGTCAAGGCCGCAAATGTGCCGCTCGTGCCCGGCATGCCGCTGCCCGCGCGCCTTGAAGGCTTGAACCATCCCTTGGTGGTGGGCTTGTTTGCGACGCCAGAGCGCATTGTTCAAATCCGGCAAAACCGGTTGCTTGGGCTTAAGGTCCATCGTGACGGCGATCAATATATCGACCGCCAGGCGGTAGCCGAGGAGATTGCCGCTTCACGCCGGCTTTGCGCTAAACACAACTGGCCACTGATCGATGTGACGCGCCGCTCGATCGAGGAAACGGCCGCGGCGGTGCTGGCGCATCTTGGCGAACGTCGCCGGCAACGGGCGCTGTGAGATGCCACCGGCGTTATGGCTCGCGCAAGAGCCGCTCGTGCTGGCGTCGCGAAGCAAGGTACGACAAATGCTCCTCACCGCGGCCGGCGTGCGGGTCGAACTCTGTCCCGCCGATCTCGACGAGCGCGGCTTGGAAGCGCAAGCCGATCTGCAATCCGCCGGCGCGGTCGCTGGTCTTCTCGCCCGCGAAAAGGCGATGGCTGCGGCGAAGCGTCGGCCCGGCCGCCTAACGCTCGGTGCCGACCAGACGCTCGCGCTCGGCGCCGAACGCTTCGCCAAACCGGCTGATCGCAATACCGCGCGCGAGCAACTGCGCGCGCTCCGCGGCCGCGGCCACGAACTTCATTCGGCAATCGCCTTCGTGCAGGACGGCAAAGCGCTATATGAACATGTCGGCGTGGCCCGCATGACGATGCGGCCCTTCTCCGACCGGTTTCTCGAAGCCTATCTCGATACGCTTGGGCACGACGTGACGACAACCGTCGGCGTCTATCAAATCGAAGGCCTTGGCGTACAATTGTTCGACCTCATCGAGGGCGACTATTTCACAATCCTTGGTCTGCCGCTGACGCAAGCGCTGGATTTTTTGCGCCGTAGGGGATGCCTCGCCCAATGAGCACCGAGCGTCCATTCGTGCTTTGCCTGACCGGCTCGCTCGGCATGGGAAAATCGACCGCGGCTAAGTTCTTCGCCGAGACCGGCGTGCCCGTGCACGATTCCGACGCCGTGGTTCACGCCCTCTACGAGGGCGAGGCGGTGCCGTTGATTGAGGCGGCGTTTCCGGGATCGACAGCCGCCGGCAAGGTGGATCGCAACAAGCTCGCCGCCATGGTACTCCACGACGATGCCGCGCTCGCGCGTCTTGAGGCGATCATTCATCCGCTTGTGACCGAGTCGCGCGAAAGTTTCCTGGCTGAGGCACAAGCGCGTGGGGCGCCAGTCGCAGTGGTCGACATTCCGCTCTTGTTCGAAACGGCCGCGCAGTCGCGATGCGATGCCGTAGTGGTGGTTTCGGCACCTGCCGACATCCAACACCAGCGCGCCTTGGATCGTCCCGGCATGACGGAAGAGAAATTGGCTGCCTTGCTTGCAAAGCAAATGCCGGATGAGGAAAAGCGCCGTCGCGCCGATTTCGTCGTGGATAGTTCACAGGCATTCGATCACACGCGTGCGCAGATTCGAGACATTTTGCAAAGGGTCGCTAAGATGCGGCAACGGTGATGATTCGCACCGGCAAACCGAAACAATGCGCGAAATCGTCCTTGATACCGAGACCACCGGACTCGACGCCCTGGAGGGCGATCGTCTGGTTGAAGTCGGCTGCATCGAGCTGGTCAACCGATTCCCGACCGGCAGGATATTCCACGGGTATTTCAATCCGGAGCGGGATATGCCCGAACAGGCCGCAAAGATTCACGGCCTGACGATCGACTTCCTCAAGGATCAGCCGCTATTTGGCCACCGGGCGGAAGAGCTCGTGAATTTTCTGGGCGATGCTCAGCTGATCGCCCATAACGCGATGTTCGATCTCGCTTTCCTCAATGCCGAATTGCAACGCGTCGGACAGCCCGCGGTCAACCGCGAGCGGATGGTCGATACGCTACTTCTCGCGCGCCGCAAGCATCCCGGAGCGCCGAACCGGCTCGATGATCTGTGTGCGCGCTACGCGATCGACAATTCACGGCGAACCAAACATGGCGCACTCCTTGATGCCGAGCTTTTGGCCGAGGTCTATGTCGAGCTTATTGGCGCTCGCCAGGCGCAACTCGTCCTGTCGCAATCCACCGCGCTCCTGCATGCGGGCGGCGAAATCATTGTGTTGCGCGAGCGCCCCGCGCCGCTGCCGCCGCGACTGACCGCGGACGAATACGCGGCGCATCGCCAATTCATAGCCAGCCTCGGCGAGAATGCGATCTGGCGCGACTATGTCAGCTTGGATTGAAATCAGCCGAGATTGAGTGGCGAAGCCGCAGGCTGTGCTGCCGCCATGCGCTCGCGGTAAAGCGACGCAAAATCGACCGGTTCGAGCATGAGCGGCGGGAAGCCGCCATTGCGCGTCGCCGTGGCGACAATTTCTCGCGCGAACGGGAACAATAGGCGCGGGCACTCGATCAAAACCAGCGGTTGGACGCTTTCGGGAGGCACGTTGAGAATGCGGAATACCCCGGCGTAGAGCAGTTCGAAGCCAAACAGCAGAAGGCCCTGCGCTTCCGCCTTTCCTTCAAGCCGCAGCGTGACCTCGATATCGTTGTCGGAGAGCGGTGAGGCGTCGACGCCGACGTTGATCTGGATGGCCGGTTGTTGGGGGCTCGGCGACAAAGAGCGCGGCGCGTTCGGATTTTCGAACGAAAAATCCTTCGTATATTGCACAAGAACGCCAATCTGCGGGACCGGCATTTGCGGCTGGGGAGCTTGCGGCGTAGGGCCGCCGTTCGTCGTCGACATCGTTGTCTCCGGACTTCAGCGTGGGCTTGGCTAACACGACGAGAGAGCGCGAACAATGCCGAGGCGGCGTGGCGTTCAAACCGTCGCCGCGGCGGAGGGTAGCCGGCTATTGCATTTAAGCTGGGGTGTGGGGGCCGCCCGGCGTTTGCGGCGGGGCGAGCTTCCATTATTGGCCTCGGCGCGGCGATCGTCTAATCTTCGCCCGGCGCGGTATAATCGCGGCGAGCGGCCACTGGATGGTGGTGCTTACGCGCCTACATAGAGCGGGGGGACCGGGTCCCCTGCGGCGGTTCGAACCGCTCCCCGGAACACTGTGCCCCTTGCGCGCGATGTCGAGAGAATGCCCGACGTGTTCGATATCTACACCATCATTTTCCTGGCGCTTGCAGTGTTTATTTTCCTGCGCCTGCGCAGTGTATTGGGCCAACGCACCGGTCGCGAGCGCCCGCCCTACGACCCCTATTCGGCGCGGGATGCCGTGCGCAGCCCAGCAAGCGACAAAGTGGTGACGCTGCCACCGCGTGGGCCAGACGCCGCGGCCCGCCCTAGCGAGGCCGCCGTCCCGCCGTCGCCCGAACGCTGGAAGGACATCGCCGAACCCGGATCGGCCGTTGCCGCCGGCCTCGACGCCATATCGGCCGCGGATCCGAGCTTTGATGCCAAACATTTCATCACCGGGGCGCGCGCCGCCTATGAGATGATCGTGACCGCCTTCGCGAGCGGCGATCGCCGTCAGCTGCGGAGTTTGCTGTCCCGCGAAGTCTTCGACGGATTCGACGCCGCGATTACCGAGCGGGAGCGCCGCAGTGAAACCGCCGAGACGCGCTTTGTTTCAATCGACGGTTCCACGATCACCGCAGCGGAATTGCGCAACCGGGCCACCGCCCAGATCACCGTGCGTTTTGTCTCCAAACTTGTTTCTGCCACGCGCGATCGCGCCGGCGCCGTCATCGACGGCAACGCCGAGAGGGTCACCGACGTTACCGACGTCTGGACCTTCGCGCGCGATATCTCTTCGCGCGATCCCAACTGGAAAGTCATCGCGACCGAAGCCGGACAATGATGCGTGCAAAGGGGCTGCGTTCGGCGGCGGCGCATCGATGTCTTCGTGTCATCGCCGTATTGGCCAGCCTGTGCGGTCTCGCCGGCGTGGCCTTTGCCCAGACCGGCGCCCCCATTCAATTTCCCGACACGCAATACGAGCCGGTCGACTGGTCGGACATGGATGGCTGGGCGAATGACGATCACGCCGCTGCCTTCGCCGCGTTTCTAGGGAGCTGCCGCACGCTCGACAGTAAGCGCCGCGTCGGCGCTCGCGAATCGACTGCAATGTCCATCGCGTTGAGGGAAATTTGCGAACAGGCCCGCGAGGCCATTCCGCTCGACGAAGACGGCGCGCGAAAATTTTTCGAAGATCACTTCAGCCCGGTTCGGATTAACAAGCTCGGCGACACCGACGGTTTTCTCACCGGCTATTACGAACCGATCATAGCGGGTTCGCGCGTTCCCACCGGGAACTTCACCGCGCCGCTCTATCGCCGTCCGCCCAATCTCGTTGTTTCAGGCCGGCGCAGACTGGGTGAGGCCTTTCCGAGTAAGGGCGTGCTGGTAGGGCGCCGTTTCGGCCGCCGCAAGATTGTGCCTTATTACACGCGTGGCGAAATCGAGGACGGCGCGCTCGACGGCTGGCATCTGGAAATCTGTTACCTGCACGATCAGGTCGATGTTCTGTTCGCGCAAATCCAGGGTTCGGCGCGCATCAGGCTTGAGGACGGAACGATTCTGCGCGTCAACTACGATTCCCACAACGGCTGGCCCTATACGCCCGTCGGCCGGGTTCTTATCGATCAAAAGCTTATGAACAAGGACCAGGTGTCGATGCAAAGCATCCGCGATTGGATGGAAGCCAATTCGGAGCAGGCCAAGGAGGTGCGGCGGCAAAATAAATCGTATGTCTTTTTCCGCATCACCGATCTCGCAACCGAGGACGAAGCGGTCGGCGGCGAGGGCGTGGCGCTCATGCCGGGCCGCTCGATCGCGATCGATCGGTCATTGCATGCCTACGGGACGCCATTCTTCATCGACGCCGATCTGCCGATTGCAAACCAGAAAGTGCCGACCAAGTTCGAGCGACTGGTCATCGCGCAGGATACCGGTTCGGCGATCGTCGGCCCGGCAAGAGCGGACATTTATTTCGGCGCCGGCGACGAAGCCGCGCGCATGGCCGGGCGGATCAAGAATCCCGGCGAGTTTGTGATGCTCATCCCGCGCCAGCTCGATCCGGTAGAGGCCGGCGAGGATATGCCGCTGCCGATGGCACGCCCGAGCACACAGGGCGTCAGCTTCAGCAGCATGGACGACCCGACGGTGGTCGATCCGACTGTGGATGGCGTGCCGCTGCCTGAGGGGAAGCCCGCGGTCGCGCGGAGCGCTACGCCTGTTGCCGTCTCGACACCAAAATCAAAGTCCAAACGGCACCGACAATGAGCAGGCGTCGCCTTAGCGATGATGAGCACACGTTATGGAAGGGCGTGGTTCGTGCCATCACGCCGTTGCGACGGTCGCAATCCGCGAGCGAAGCTGACGGCGGTGTTTCCGCCGCGCCGCCGGCGAAGACGGAGCGGCAAGAATCGCAACGACAATCCGCGCAACCAAACGAACCTCCACCGCTTGCACCTTTCGACCGCCGACTGCGGCAGCGCGTGGCGCGCGGCCGCGAGACGATTGACGCACGCCTCGACCTGCATGGCATGACACAAAGCCAAGCCCACGCTGCGCTCCTTTCCTTCTTGCGCCGCGCGCAAGCAAACGATGTCAGGTTTGCGTTGGTGGTGACCGGCAAAGGCGGGGGGAAGACTGCGCGCGAAACGCCAAGTGAACGCGGTGTGTTGCGCCGGAGCGTGCCAATGTGGCTTTCGTTGCCGGAGTTCCGCCGCTTTGTCGTCAGCTTCGAAGAAGCGCATCCAAGCCATGGCGGTCAAGGCGCGCTTTATCTTCGTATGCGGCGCCGCGCGCACGCGCCGATCGCCAAGCCGTAATAACGGCAGGCCTGAGCGCTCGAATTAACTTTGTCACGCAGAAAGCCCAAAGAAGCGCAAGAATTGGTCAAATTCCCGTGCGAACAACCGGTGTCGCTGAGTAAAATTTTACTGGAATACAATCATGTCAGAGAGTCTCATCACTTCGGCAAATTCCATCGGCGCTTTCGACTTGCGCATGCTCGCTCAAGTCGAGAAATGGATGGCGATGATCCGCGAAATCAATCGCGAGCAGCAGGGCGGATTGAAAATACCCGCTGTCGATTGAGCGGCGCTCAACTGGGCGCCTGCATTTGGATCACAAAATAAATCGGCTGAGATCCGCGTTCTTGGCGAGGTCGCCGACGTGTAGATGCACGTAGGCGGCATCGATTTTGAACGTCTCTCCCGATCGGTCGGGTGCGCCGAACGAGATATCGTCGAGTACGCGCTCCATCACCGTCTGCAGCCGCCGCGCGCCGATATTTTCGACGCTTGAATTCACCGCCACGGCGACGTCGGCGACCGCATCGATCGCGTCCTGCGAAAATTCCAAAGTGACGCCTTCCGTCGCCATCAGCGCCACGTATTGCTTGATCAGCGAAGCTTCCGGCTCGGTTAAGATGCGGCGGAAGTCGTCGCGGGTCAGAGGTTTTAACTCCACGCGGATCGGCAACCGGCCTTGCAACTCGGGCAACAGATCGGACGGTTTCGAGATATGAAAAGCGCCCGAGGCAATGAAGAGGATGTGGTCGGTCTTCACCGAGCCGTGCTTAGTGGCGACGATGGTGCCCTCGATCAGGGGCAACAGATCGCGCTGCACACCTTCACGCGAAACGTCGGCGCCGACGCGGCCCTCGCGCGCGCAAATCTTATCGATTTCGTCGAGAAAGACGATGCCATTGTTCTCGACAACCTTGATAGCTTCCTGCGTTAGCTGGTCGTTGTCGAGCAGTTTGTCCGATTCTTCGTTGATCAGGATATCGTAGGAATCCGCAACCGTGACGCGCCGCGTCTTGGTGCGACCGCCACCGAGCTTGCCGAAAATATCGCCGATCGAAACGGCGCCCATCTGCGCGCCGGGCATTCCCGGAATATCGAACAGCGGCAAGCCGCCTCCCGCGGCCGCTACTTCGATGTCGATCTCCTTGTCATTGAGCTCGCCGGCTCGCAGTTTCTTGCGGAACGCTTCTTTGGTGGAGGAGCTGGCATTGGCTCCCACCAGAGCGTCGAGCACGCGGCTTTCGGCCGCCTGTTGCGCGCGCGCATAAACGTCCTTGCGTTTCTTCTCGCGCATCATCGCGATAGCGACCTCGACCAGATCGCGAACGATCTGCTCGACATCACGACCGACATAACCCACTTCGGTGAATTTCGTCGCTTCGACTTTCAGAAACGGCGCTCCCGCGAGCTTGGCTAGGCGGCGGGAGATCTCGGTCTTGCCCACTCCCGTGGGGCCGATCATCAAGATGTTCTTTGGCGACACCTCTTCGCGCAGCCGGTCGTCGAGCTGCAGCCGGCGCCAGCGATTGCGCAGGGCGATGGCGACCGCGCGTTTGGCGTCCGCCTGGCCGATGATGAAACGGTCCAGTTCGGACACGATCTCGCGGGGTGAAAAGTCAGTCACGCTTTCAACGTTTCTATGGTCACGTTGCGATTGGTGTAGACGCAGATGTCGGCAGCGATGTCGAGCGAGCGGCGCACGATCGCTTCGGCGTCGAGTGGGCCTTCCAGCAGCGCTCTCGCCGCCGCAAGCGCATAGTTGCCGCCCGAGCCGATGCCAACCACGCCCGCTTCAGGTTCGAGCACATCGCCGGTGCCGGTCAGCACCAGCGATACGTCTTTGTCGGCGACGATCATCATGGCTTCAAGTCGGCGCAAGTAGCGATCGGTGCGCCAATCCTTGGCCAGTTCGACGGCCGCGCGCGTCAATTGCCCGGGATATTGCTCGAGCTTGGACTCAAGCCGCTCGAACAGCGTGAATGCGTCCGCGGTAGCCCCGGCAAAGCCGCCGATGACCGAACCGCCGCCAAGCCGGCGAACTTTCTTGGCATTAGCCTTGATAATGGTCTGGCCGATCGAGACCTGTCCGTCGCCGCCGATAGCGACCAGCCCGCCCTTGCGAACCGTCAGAATCGTCGTGCCGTGCCAGGGGCCAAATTGGCCCGATTCTGCGGATGCCATGGACTTGGATGAACTGGGCTCGATGATCTGAACTCGATACTTTGAACCGGACGGCTTGGACCCGATGACCCGGGCTGGAAAGCTCCTGCTCAAGGCATGATTTAAGAGTTGGCCGCCGCCAATGCAATTGCACGATCTCGCCAGTGGCGGGTTAGAGCCGGCCCTGATAAAAGCCCGCATCGAGCCGTGGAGACAAAAATGCGCAAGGGCGCGGTCGCCCGCAAGACCAAGGAAACCGAAGTCGAGGTCGCTATCGATCTCGACGGTACCGGCCAGTCGTCGATCGCGACCGGCATCGGTTTTCTCGATCACATGCTCGATCTGCTGGCCCGGCATTCGCGCATTGACATGCGCGTCAAAGCCAAGGGCGATCTGCACGTCGATCATCATCACACGACCGAGGATGTCGGCATTGCGCTGGGCCAGGCTTTAAAACAAGCGCTCGGCGACATGAAGGGCATCACGCGTTACGCCGACGTCCAAATGCCCATGGACGAAGCGCTCACCCGCGTCGCGCTCGACATTTCGGGGCGGCCGTTCCTGGTCTTCGACGTCAAATTCGTTCGCGCCAAAATCGGACCGTTCGATACCGAGCTGGTGCAGGAATGGTTTCAGGCGCTTGCCGTCAATGCCGGCGTGACATTGCACGTCGCCACGCTCTATGGCGCCAACGACCATCATATTGCCGAATCCTGCTTCAAGGGTCTGGCGCGTGCGTTGCGTGCCGCCGTCGCCGTCGATCCCCGCGCCGCGAACGAGATTCCGTCGACCAAGGGCACGCTCGGCAACTAAGTCGAAAGATCAGTCGATGTCCGTCTATACCGTGTACCAACCGCCACTCTCGGCCGCCGACAACTTGCCGGTGACGGATCGCTTTGTCTTTGTGCGCGACGGCTTCTCCTGGTGGGCTTTTCTGCTCACGCCATTGTGGATGCTGCGTCATCGCTTGTGGCTGGTGCTGACCGTCTATGTTTTGGTTTTGGCTGGGATTGACGCGGCACTGCATGTGCTTGGCGCCTCGACCTTCAGCATCATGCTGGTCAGCGCCTTGGTATCGCTTTTCGTCGGGCTTGAGGCCGGCACGCTGCGGCGTTTTACCCTGTCTGGCCGCGGCTGGCGCAATGTCGGCGTCGTCAGCGGCCACGATGCCGAAGAGGCCGAGCGGCGTTTTTTTGATGCCTGGGTGCGCCGGACTGCGGCACAGCGCGCGGCGCCGCCGGAAACTCCTGCTCCTTCGCCGGATCCGACAGACTCATTTTCCGCCGAGCGTTCCGGGGTCATCGGGCTATTTCCGGAGCCGGGAGGGCATCGGTGAGCGTTGCCATCGTCGATTACGGCTCGGGCAATCTGCATTCGGCCGCGAAAGCATTCGAACGCGCCGCCCATGACGCCGGATTGGATCAGCCGATTGTCGTGACGGGCGATCCCGACGTCGTGGCGCGGGCCGAGCGGGTCGTGCTGCCGGGCGTCGGCGCTTTTGCCGATTGCCGGCATGGGCTCGATGCGGTGCCGGGCATGGTCGAAGCGCTCGACCAAGCGGTGCGCCGCAATGGGCATCCCTTCATTGGCATTTGCGTCGGCATGCAGCTTCTCGCCGAACGCGGGCGCGAATACGAAGTGACCGATGGGCTCGGTTGGATTGCCGGCGAAGTCGACCGGATCACGCCGAGCGATCCGGACCTGAAAATCCCGCACATGGGCTGGAACACGCTCGATATCGCGCGGCCGCACCCGCTGCTCGACGGGCTGACGCTTGGGCCGCAAGGATTGCACGCTTATTTTGTGCACTCTTTCGCGCTCAATCCGTCGCAGCGCAGCGATCTGGTGGCGCAGGCCGACTACGGCGGCGCTGTGACCGCGATCGTTGGGCGCGACAATATCGTCGGCACGCAATTTCACCCGGAGAAAAGCCAAAAGCTTGGCCTGCGACTGATCGCGAATTTTCTGAAGTGGAAACCGTGATCCTGTTTCCCGCCATCGATCTGAAGAACGGCGAGGCGGTGCGCCTGCGGCAAGGCGATATGGCGCGCGCGACGGTGTTCAACCGCGATCCGGGGGCGCAAGCGCGCGCGTTCGAGCAGCAGGGTTTCGAATATCTCCATGTCGTCGATCTCGACGGGGCCTTTGCCGGCAAGCCGATGAATGCCGCCGCGGTCGAGGGCATCCTCGCCGCTGTGAAAATCCCCGTACAGCTCGGCGGCGGCATCCGCGACCGCGCGATGATCGACGCTTGGCTCGGCCGGGGCGTCACGCGCGTGATCATCGGCACGGCGGCGGTGCGCGATCCGGCGCTGGTGAGCAACGCTGCGCGCGCTCATCCCGGCCGCATCGCGGTCGGGCTTGACGCCCGCGACGGCAAGGTCGCCGTCGAAGGCTGGGCGAAAATTTCGGCGCTTGCCGCCGTCGACATTGCCCGGCGTTTTGAAGATGCCGGTGTCGCCGCCGTCATCTATACCGACGTCAATCGCGACGGCATGCTCAAAGGCCTCAACCTCGATGCCACGATTGCCCTCGCCGACAAGATATCGTTGCCGGTGATCGCATCGGGAGGTCTAGCCTCGCTCGCGGATGTGCGAGCGCTTATCGCGCCGCGTGCGCAAAAGCTTGCCGGCGCGATCGCCGGCCGCGCACTCTACGACGGACGGCTTGATGCAACGGCGGCGCTGGCGCTGCTGCGCGACGCGCGGGCGACGGCCTGAACATGTTCAAGGTTCGTGTCATTCCCTGCCTCGATGTGAAAGACGGTCGGGTCGTCAAGGGCGTCAATTTCGTCAATCTGCGGGACGCCGGCGATCCGGTCGCGGCGTCGATCGCCTATGACGAGGCCGGCGCCGATGAGCTTACTTTTCTTGACATCACCGCGAGCCATGAGAACCGCGGCATCATGCTCGACGTCGTGCGGCGGACAGCAGAGGCCTGCTTCATGCCGCTCACCGTCGGCGGTGGTATCCGGACCATTGACGACATCCGCGCGCTGTTGAGCTCGGGCGCCGATAAAGTTTCGATCAATACCGCGGCGGTGGCGCGCCGCGGCTTCGTCAAGGAAGCCGCCGAAAAATTCGGCGATCAATGCATCGTCGTGGCGATCGACGCCAAACAAGTATCGGAACCGGGCGAGCCGGAACGCTGGGAGATCTTCACCCATGGCGGCCGCAACCCGACCGGGCTCGATGCGGTGGCCTATGCGCGCGAGGTCGTGGCGCTCGGCGCCGGTGAGATTTTGCTCACCTCCATGGATCGCGACGGCACGCGGCAGGGGTTCGATATTGCGCTCACGCGCGCGATCGCGACTGCCGTCTCGGTGCCGGTCATCGCCTCCGGCGGCGTCGGCAATCTCCAGCATTTCGTCGACGGTATCTGCGACGGGCATGCCAGCGCCGTGCTTGCCGCCTCGATTTTTCATTTCGGCGAGCATTCCGTCCGCGAGGCCAAGGACTATATGGCCCGGGCGGGCCTGCCTGTGCGGCTCGATCCGTAATCGGCCTCTCCCCGCTTGGCGGCGGAAATGATAAGGAACGCAGGTGAAAGAACCTGCGGGCGGAAAGACTTGACGATGCCGACATTCACCCTCCGTGATCTGGAACAGCGCATCCAGGCCCGCGCCCGCGAAAGCGCGGATATTTCCTATACCCGCAAGCTGCTCGATCGCGGTATTAACCATTGCGCCAAAAAATTTGGCGAGGAAGCCGTCGAGGCCGCGATCGCCGCGGTCGGCGAGGATCGCAGCCGGCTGATCGGCGAAACCGCGGATGTGCTTTATCACCTTCTGGTCGTGCTGCACGCCCGTGGCATAGCGCTTGACGATGTCGAGGCCGAGCTCGGAGCGCGCACGCGCCAGTCGGGCCTTGAGGAAAAGGCGGCCCGCAAGAGCGGCTGAAGAGCATCGTGATGGATCAGCGCACCCAACAAAACGTTTCGCCTTATCGCGTGTTCTCGCGCGCCGAATGGGCGACCCGTCGCGAAGACACGCCGATGACGCTCGAAGCGGCCGAAGTCACCCGGCTGCACTCGATGCACGACCGGCTCGACATGTCGGAAGTGGAGGAAATCTATCTGCCGCTGTCGCGACTGCTATCGCTCTATGTGGCGGCGACGCAGCGGCTGTTTCGCGCCCAACAAGCATTCCTCGGCACCGAAGACGCCAAGATGCCGTACATCATCGGAGTGGGCGGTTCAGTGGCGGTCGGCAAATCGACTACCGCGCGCGTCTTGCAGGCTCTCCTCACCCGCTGGCCCAATGTGCCCAAGGTCGATCTCATTACCACCGACGGGTTTCTGTTTCCCAATGTCGTGCTCGAGCGCGAAGGCTTGATGGAGAGAAAGGGTTTCCCCGAGAGCTACGACCTGCCGGCGCTGTTGCGCTTTCTCGCCGACATCAAAGCCGGCCGGCGACCCGTTCGCGCTCCAGTTTATTCGCATCTCATCTACGACATTATCCCCAATCAATGGATCGAGATCGATCGTCCAGACATCCTGATCGTCGAGGGATTGAACGTGTTGCAGACCGGGCAACTCCCGAGAGACGGCAAAGCCGTTCCATTCGTTTCAGACTTCTTCGATTTTTCGGTTTTTCTCGATGCCAACGAGGATGTTCTGCTGTCTTGGTACGTCACACGCTTCCTGACGCTGCGCGGCACCGCGTTCGCCGACCCGAAGTCGTACTTCCACCGCTATGCGCGGCTGTCCGACAGCGAGGCGATCGAAACCGCGACTTCGATCTGGAATCGGATCAATCTCGTCAATCTGCACGAAAATATTTTGCCGACACGCCCGCGCGCCGATCTCATCCTCAAAAAAAGCGAAAACCACGAGGTCGAACAGGTCGCGCTGCGCCGGCTATAAGGCGCGCCGTCGGATTGCGTCGTGACCTAGGCCGCGCGCGTCGCCGGTGCATCGATCAGCGCCGCGACGAGGCGCTCGCGATCGAGCGGTTTGACCAAAAAGTCGTCCATGCCGGCGGCGAGGCACGCTTCGCGATCCTCCGCGGAGGCGTTTGCGGTGAGCGCGATGATCGGCGTGTGCAAGGTCGCATCTTTGGACTCCAATGCCCGAATGCGGCGCGTGGCTTCCAGCCCGTCCATGCCAGGCATGTGCAGGTCCATCAGCACACCATCGAACGGGGCGCCCGCCTCGCGCGCGGCGCGCCAGCATTCGATCGCCGCTATCCCGCTTCCCGCCATGGTCGGCCGGTGGCCGAGTTTCTCCAACAGCGCGCGGATGAGCAGCGCATTAATTTCGTTGTCCTCGGCGCAGAGAATCGAAAGACCGTTCCCGGCGATCGTCGTTTCCGGCGTTTCGGTGGCCTCGTCGGAGACGCTGTTGTCGAAGCCGTCGGCGGTCAAAAACCGCGCGGCAAGCGAGGCGGCGCGAATCGGTTTGATCAGATAGCCGGTGAAGCCAGCCTCCTTGAGCGCCGCCAATTCGCCCCGTCCCACGGGCGTTACCATGACGATCCGCCGCGCGATCGTGGCTGCGATGCGCATGCATCTTGCGCTCGCGGGGGTGCCCAGCGCGTGGTCGACGAGGATCGCGCTCCAGGGCTGCTCGGGGACGACCGCGGCCGCAACATTCTCGTCCGGGACGATCGTCGCACGTGCACCCCAGCGCTGCAGGCGTCGTGCCAATAGCGAGGCTTCGATCGCGGCCGGCGCGACAATGAGGATGTCTTGCCCGGCGAGATCGGGAATTGTCAGCGGCCGATCGTCGGCATACTGCGCGTGCGGCAGCGGAACGATGACGCGGAAGGTCGAGCCTCGATCCGGCGCGCTTTCAACATCGATCGCGCCGCCCATGCGCTCGATGATGCGTTTGGAAATCGTCAGCCCGAGACCGATGCCGTCGAACTTTCGCGTCAATCCGCCGTCGACTTGCTCGAATTCATAAAAGATTCGGCCGTGATCGCCGGCGGCAATGCCGATGCCCGTGTCGCGCACAGCGATGGCGATTCGACCCGCTTCGACTGCCGGCTCGACCAGAATCGAAACGCCGCCAATTTCAGTGAACTTGATGGCATTGCCGACAAGATTGAACAGCACCTGCCGCAGCCGCGTCGCGTCGCCGAGCACGCGCGACGGTAGCCGTTCGTCGACATAGCCGCAGATTTCGAGGCCCTTGGCCTGGGCACGCGGACCTAAAAGTTCGACGGTCTCCTCGATGAAGCGCGCCAAAGTGAACGGCTCTACCGCCAGGTCGAAACGGCCGGCCTCGATTTTTGCGAGATCAAGTAGTTCTTCGATGAAGGCCGCGAGCGTGGCGCCGGAGGTTTTCATTGCGCGCAAATAGGTGGCCTGTTCGGCGGCGAGCGGTGTGTCGCCCAATAAATCGGCCATGCCCAGAAGGCCGTTAAGCGGCGTGCGAATTTCGTGCGAGACCATGGCCAGGAAGCGCGACTTGGAGCGGTTCGCCGCTTCCGCCTGATCGCGGGCATCGGCCAGCGCCCGTTCGGCGAGGACACGGTCCGTCACGTCGCGGCCGACGCTTTGCAATTCACTGTCGCCGTCGGCGCGCACGATCGCCTCGCGCCATGCGATCCAGCGGGCGCCTTCCGGCGCGGCGATTTTCTGGTCGTGCATGCGCGTGCCGTCGGCCAGAAGCGTCGTCGGCCCTTGTTCCTCCACAGGAAGCGTGAAAGCGGTGCCCAGTAGGCTTTCGCGCCCGACGCCGGCAAGCGCGCAGAACGCGTCATTAGCGTAAGTGATCGCACCCTTACCGTCGCGACGGACAATGACGTCACCTTGCGCTTCGAAAAAGCTTTTGGCGCGCTCCTGCGCTTCCCTCGCTTCCCAATTGCGGTCTTCCGCCTCGTCGAGCCGCGTTTCGAGCGTGCGCAGATCGCGCTTCATCTGCCGGATGCGGGACACGAGAATGCCCAACGCGCCACATGCCGCACCGAACAATGCAGCCGTGCCCACAGCGAAGGCTTGGGGGTCGTAGTGCGGGCCGCTCGCCATCGTTCCCGAGAGGAAGCCGAAGGCGATCGCAAACGACGTCACGGTGAGAAACGCCGCCCGGACGACCAGCAACCATAGCCGGCGTGTCATGATGGCCGATAACGGCAGGTTGGCACGACGCCGCATAGTGGTTATGTCCGTTCGGCGCGAAAGGGTGCGCTCATGGAAGCTTGCGTCGGCTCTGGTTTATCGATGTGTTAGTAAAATTTCAGCGAACGGAGCTTGACCAACGAAAACGTGACCGAGGAAAGGTTGCCCAACGAGGCTTGCCCATTACTTGCCATTGTGGGCCATGGTGCGCGGGCCGAGGGTGTGATTGGAGGAAGGGTTGATGCTTTGTTAAAGTAACTTTTGGCGCAAGGATTTTGGGGCAACGTTTAAAGGAATTGGAGCGGGCTCGGCCCGGAGTAGGTTCATGGACAAGGCTGTCGGTACCAAGAGTGAACGCGGCAAAACGGCCGCAGCGAACCGGCCGGAGCGGCCGTTGCGCGCGGAGGCCGAGGAGGCGGTGCGCACGCTCATCCGCTGGGCGGGCGACGATCCCAGCCGCGAAGGGCTTCGCGCCACGCCCGGGCGTGTCGTGCGCGCCTATGAGGAATGGTTCGCCGGCTATAACGACAATCCGCGCGATTATCTCAAGCGCACCTTCGAGGAAACCGGCGGCTACGATGAAGTCGTGGTGCTGCGCGACATCCGTTTCGAATCGCATTGCGAACATCACATGGCCCCGATCATCGGGCGCGTGCATATCGGTTACCTGCCGCGCAACCGTGTCGTCGGCATTTCCAAACTGGCGCGGCTGGTCGAGGTCTATGCGCGCCGGCTGCAAATCCAAGAAAAGATGACGGCCGAGATCGCCTCGTGTCTCGATGCCGTCTTGAAGCCGCATGGCGTTGCCGTCGTCACCGAAGCGACGCATCAGTGCATGACGACGCGCGGCATACATAAGCCCGGCGTTACGATGGTGACGAGCCGCATGCTCGGGGTGTTTCGCGATCACGCCGAGACGCGTCAAGAATTCCTGGCCGCGGTCGGCATGCGCGGCGTGATCCATGGCAATGGCTCGGGCTGATTGCCGGCGGGCCGTTTTTCGAAAATCGCGTCACCGAATCGATCGCGGCTTCAGTACCCATTCAAAAATGTCGAGCAAAAACTTTGGCCCAATCAGCTCGTGCGTGTTTTGCGGCACTCGTCTACGAGTTTCTTGGCATCGGTGCTCAATAGCAACGGTCGCAATGCGTTGATCTCCCGGCGGTTAAGGTCCCACCACCGCACCTCCAGCAAGGCGGCAATAGTCTCGTCTGGAAACCTCTTGCGCAAAACTCTCGCTGGATTTCCGGCTGCGACCGAATAAGGCGGCACGTCCACTACGACGACCGAACCTGCGCCGACAACGGCTCCATCGCCGATCGTTACGCCAGAAAGGATCAGCGCATTCGCTGCGACCCAAACATCTGAGCCGATCACGATATCGCCGTGCGTGTAGGGATATTCTGCTGGACCGGGACCCTTCATTCTGTCGAGAAAAGATGTGGTGACAGTTTCAGTGGCGTGATTGCCGCCGATAATGAATGTAGCGCCCAGTGCGATGCTGGAATACTTGCCGATTTTCAGCCGCGAAGCGTTATAGAGACGAATGGTGGGGTCGCCGACCGAATAGTCACCGATTTCAAAGCCATGCTTTGTGACAAAGTACGCTAGGCGACGACGCAATTCATGACGCCGGTCAACATGCCGTCCGTACCAGCGCATTCGCTGCTTATGGATGAAGGCTGATAGCGTCGACATTGAGAGAGCCCAGCAGGCAGGTCGGAAGCCGACCAGAAAATCGATTGCATTACAATTAAATACAACTTACGATGTGTCTAAGCTCCAACTGTGGCCCCCACGCCCCTTCCTGGGCGCGCTGACCGATCTCTTTTTTGAAAATTGCCGCGTGCGGGATGAGAGCCGGTCGCGACTGACCGCTGAGATCTAGGCTGCCCGCCTGATCTCGTCGGCGAGCGCGCGGTAGGACAGCGCCTCCGCGAGGTGCACGCGTTCCACTTTATCGGCGCCGTCGAGATC
>JBAPZR010000335.1:0-3093 GCA_049285335.1 Xanthobacteraceae bacterium
GATGGAGCTAATGTTACAAAGCCGATATTAGGGTCGGCACGGGAGCCTGCAATAAATCGAGCACTACGGCGAGAGCACCAATTAGCATAGTCACCAATATTACGATCGACAAATATTTGCCGTACTCAGCCCGTCGCGTTCGCCTTTCAAAGTATTTCTGGTCAGGGTCTACTTGCCTGGCTGAGTGAAAAACAATCTGCCTCGCTTCGTTCATGGTAGCGCGCCTTGGCCACCGACTAGGCGGCCTCATTCATTTTGGATTGGGAAAGCGTCGTTTCTTGCGAACGACGCAGTTGTAATCCCGACAACGGGATCGCAACCGGTGCATTGATCTGCGTCAAAGCCCTGCTGCCGACGGTCGTTGTCGCCCCCAAGCGATGGGTAGCTTCGTGAGCGTTACTCACAAACTCTGACGGCGGGATATGTCCACACGTCCCGATATGCGTCCCATACCGGCTATCCGTGTGTCCAATAGCAAGGCCGGCGCTACGTACAACGGTGGCGGTGGCCCTCCACAGGAGTTTCAAAAAGAGAGCAATCTTATCGAGGTCCGTTTTTTCCCGCTTTTTCTCCCATTCCGCGATTGCCTTGCCCGTGGCCGCATCATGCGGAACGGATTTTACAATCGCACTCAAGACCGCCTCGTATTGAGTGCGTCCGTCGGACATCGATTGGTGCAGCGAATTGAGAAACCCAAGTGCAGCAGTCGCCCAGAAATCAGTTATGCCGATGATATCGAGGAGGACAAACCAGCCGTTAGCCTGCCAAACACGGCGTCTCAACGTTCCGATAAGATGGGTTTTGCCAGCGCCCGCTTCGCCCAGAACGACCTGGCCGATCGGATTGCCGGTCACCTTCTTCGTGCGCGCGAAGAAATCATCGACAACGCGGTCGATCAGCGACTCATGCAATTCGTCCACCTGGAACGCCGGATCGGACCAGACGCTCTGGAGATCGTGCGGCCAATTAAAGTCTGCTGTTCGGAGCGCTCGGAGGGCCGTGTTCATCTGGTGATCCATAGGACGTACATGGGCTCTCCCTTGAAGGTGAGCCCACCGTCGGGGATTGCCGGTGTGATCTCCTGCGGGTTGTTTAAGCCAGACAGCGTCGTACCTTCTTCGAGGTGCATCCGACCTAGCGCGTCGTTGAGCGTTGTGCGGTCGATATCCTTCAGTTCTTCTCGTAGATCGCTGAGTAGAACTCGCGTGTTAAGCTTGTTGCCGGCAATGTCCAAATAAGCCTTGCGGATGCGCGCGCGCAATGTCGAAAAATCGGCGGGCGCTTCTTCATCTGTGGTCGAGGACGTGTGACTAACGATTTCCTAACACGACGCTGGCGGCGATAAAGGTTTAGGCAGCAGCGGCCTCCAGCTCTACGAGCTTCTGGAATTCAAGCAGGATCTCTTTTTGATGCAATCCCAGATACCGCACCACTTTGGCATTGCCGAGAAGCTTACCGATGTAGCCGCTAGCAATAACGAGATCCAAATGGTCGATGCCATAAGACTGCTCGGCAATTCGAAATTCGCGATCCAGGTTTGCTGTCTCCCGCTCCATCAGCGCCATTTGGTCGGTGGTCAGTCCTTTGATCGCCTTAGGTTTATAGCCTTCCGCAAGTTGATCCTGCGATGTTGCGGCAACTAAAGACCGGGCGTAGCCGACTGTGTACTTGTTCATGGCCACCATTAGTTCTGCGGCCTCAATCTGACGCAGTGGGCCTAATTCCCTTAATTCCGCCAATGCGTGAACCGCAATGTGTTTGTCTTTGAGGATGTCGGCGGCCTCGCTGCAAATGCCCTGCAGTAGACGACGTTTTTGACGGATACTTGCGAGATCGAGATTCAAAGCTTTGGCAATGCGGTTCTCCGATACTCCACGTTCAATGGCTTTTATTATCATTCGATGCTCTTGGATAATCGCGATGCGATTGACGCGCTTGTTGTAAGTAAAAGCCTCATCCTCAATGGAGATTAGACAGGCGACTTCGGTCTCGCCTTTATCTTTGAGTGCTTCGAGCCTGAGGTGGCCGTCAAGTAGCAAATATTTCCCACAATCTTTACGGTCCGGGGCGACGACCGGCAACTCGACAATACCGATTTGATCTATTGACGCGACGATCTGCGCATATTTCGGAGACTTTTTTATCGCTGGTGATATTACCTTCAGCGGTTGAATGTCGGCGATAGCAATGCGCCGGGTCTCTTTTTCGAAGCCAACCTGAACTTCGGCGTGAGGTTTCCTTGGCATAGTCAGGCTTGCGCCCAGGCTTGAATGCGATTAGCGAGGTTCTTTGGCAGGGTATCCAATCCTTCTGCGCGCAGAAGCGTTATGAAATTTTCTTCGGCGAGCAGCTTGCGCATCCCTTCGGTGATAAAGATGAGGCGATCGCGCGTCGCATTCGCTCTGCGAATCAAGACTCGCTTTCGATCGACATCCTCACGGTAAGCGCGGATAAGTGCTGTCGAGGACAAGGGCTGCTGGCGCGTTTGATCGCCTGATCTGAAACCCTTTCCACGGCGGCGTCTTTGCTCGATCAACCGTTTCGCAACCAAAAGTCTGCGGCCACGTAGAAGCTTTTTCTCGTACGCCTGTTGCAGAATATCTTGTACCTCTGTGTCTTCCGCTTGGGCAATGTCAACCGCAATGCTCACCGGAATGTGGCCAGATTCAACAGCACGTAACAGGCGGAGCTCACCGTTCTCAATCAGCCCGATAATGTCGCGAACATATTCGACCGTCAGCCCAGTTTTGCGAGCAATTTCCGGCTCGTCATAACCGCGGCGCTTGAGACCTTCGACGTCATGAAGCAGATCAATTGCACGGTGCTGCCTTCGCGCGAAATTCTCGACTAAGCTCATTACCGCGCAGTCTTCTTCGTCGGCAGTTACGACAAGCGCGGGAATTTCGCCTTGCCCTAATGCCTTGAAGGCCTCAAGGCGGCCCTGACCGCACACGAGGTCGTAGCGGAATTCGCCGTCCGGATCGGTATGCTTGGTTACAGTGATCGGCTTCTTGAGGCCCACTTGAGCAATGTTCGCAATGATTTCTCTAAAAATTTTGCGGTTGCGGGCACGCGGATTGACGACAGTTATTT
>JBAPZR010000336.1:0-2832 GCA_049285335.1 Xanthobacteraceae bacterium
ATTTCGAGCCGTCGCCGTAGACGCGCAGGCAGAGGCCGCGCGCCTCATCGTCCCATAGCAAGTTTGCTCTCGCTGTAAGATCCGGTACCGCCCCCGCTTTACACCAGTCATTGAAGCTCGAGTGCCATACGAGCCGCTCTTTCCAATCTTTGACACGGTGTAGGATGCGCTTGAGCTCCAGAATTGAAATGGGGCCGACAGGTATGTCTACCTCGGCGTAATACCACGCGTCAGACATCCGCATCCCCCTTGCTGCAGCTTGGTCTCGCTGCGGGAGTAATTTGATTTCGATTAGGTGGTGCGCATGGTTAACAAATGCTTAAGTTTCAATCGGATCCACTTACTTCTGTCGCGAGGCACGCGGTGCCAGAGGGAAGCATGAACCGGTGGCCCTTCGACATCCGCTGGGGCAGAACGTACTGCAACTCGCCTGTCACCACGGCGGTCGCACGTAACTCCTTCGCAATCGGCAATTAATCTTCCCGCCGTAACCCTAATGCCTAAGGTTGACGGCCAAATTTATAGCGATTTCGCGCTTGAGGAATTGCCAATCGCTTCTCGTCAAATAATTCTTCGCGGCTAGACGACGGCGCAGCCCTCTACTCTAGAATAAAGTGGCATGAAGCGTTGTAGCCAATGTAACGGGCGGTTTGGCTTAATCCGCTACAGGCTAGGCCAGATAAGCTTTTGCTCAAAACGGTGTCGCGACAAATACAGAGCCGACACTGAGCGCAGAGTATTTCGTATTAAAAAGTGGACAGAGTTTCTTGCGCAAAAGCCGTGAAAGTATGACGGCTATGGCGCAATCCATCCAACCCGCCGAGATTTCGAGTCCCAACCTTTTCAGCGCGACCGAAGTTGCCGCAACGATCGGCGTGGACCTGACGACTATAAACCTATGGCTTCAGATCGGCGCAATAGATCGAGCGGTTTTCGGCGGTGGTCGTTTTTCAAAATACGAATTGCAAAGGGCTGCACTGATATTTGAATTGGTAAAACTTGGACTGACTCCGTCCAGTGCCAGAGACGTTATCCGAGAAGTCGAAGACGACCTGCAACAAATCTGGGCAGAAGCCGTCGCGAGTAACTACAAAGCGTACGCAATAGTACTTCCAAATAAGCGAAAGCAAAAGTTGGTTTTTTGGTGTTGGAAGACGTCAACAGAAAAAATTGCACTGCCCGCGCCAAATCAGATTATTTTACCTGTTACTGAGATCTTGACGCGCGTTATAGATCGAACAAATCAACTGCGCGACGTTTGAAGTATTAGAATAATGCTCGCGAGGCTGGTCTAGACCGTCGGCAGCTGCAGGCCGTACAAAGTCCGCACTAATACAGGAGTACATTTTTGAGGAGGTCCATCATGGCTACAGGAAAAGGACCTACGCGCTTCTAGCCTTAGCTTTCGCCTCAGGCATTTCTACAACCAGAGTTTCAAACTGATCGTTCGGGGTGTTGATTACCGGTTGATCGGGCAATTTCTCCGAGGGCTCATACCATGGTCGCCGAGGTTTAACTCCACCCGCAAGAGCATGCGCAATCATTCCACCCATTTCCTCTCCTTGTAGAGGCACGAGCTTTTTCTCAGGATCATATTTGTAGAGTTGAGGACAAAAATACACGGCGTGAATTCGCGGATCGTACCCTTCGACATCAAGGAAGTGTCTCGTCCTCAGGAAGAGCCGGTATCTTTTTACAATCTTCTTGTCCTGCGTCGACCTTGCAACCCGCAGCCTTTCAGGCGACGGGCCAACGATTGTGCCGGCCTCTAGAAGGATTACCCAGTCCTTACTCGCGGCGTTATCCGGACTAACCGGAATTAAATGGCTTGGCTCTCTCTTTCGAAAGATGCCCATTGTAGTCCCCCGTCCGTGTCAAACATGCCAAATCGATGTTCAGATGTAAGAGCGCCTGAAATGTGTTGAGAAACTGTTAAGGGCAATGAGCAAATTTTGCCGGCTTACGGGACGTCAGCAGATCAATCGGGTGTAATTTGCATGAGTAGCAAAGCGAACGGAGCCGAAGAGGTTCGCCGCCTTCCGCTCCATTCTAACCACTAACAGTTCGGAACACTGTCGATGGGTACGTCTATCATATTAATTATCGCGATGAGTGTCGGGCTTGGGTTGAGCCTTGGCTATATCTTCTGGTCCGTAGCGACTGACACTCGCGAAGGCCACGGAGAGAGTTCGTAACCAAAGTCCACAGTTGTGGAAAAAGTGGCCCCGACCTCGCTGGGGTACATCGGGGGATGGGGTGCGAGATCGGGGCCTGCCTCTCTGGAGCGAGAGTAGTCTCGGTCTTATAGCCGATACCGCTTCAACAAGGTGAATTATCTGTTAATCAAGCAAAGTTATCGTTAACAAATGGTTACAATCGAGGCCGGCCCAAACCTTGTTCGAGAACCGCTGCTCTCACAGCAAGATTATTGTAGCTTGCCTGCAAACGGTTCAGGTCCTCGTGAGTAGCTTCGACATCATGTTTTAGAGCGTTCACGTCGTTGCGAAGTCGTTCCAGCGCAATTGAAACTCCTTTGAAGGCTTCGGTATGTTGAGCCTGAGTTGCTTGGATTGATTTCAGGATTTCCAAAATCTCTTCCATCCTAACCATCATCCTGACGATCCTCCCGCCGCATGATTTGAACCGCCCCCCGAATCGTATTGAGAAACAGCAGGCCCTGGGTGCTGCAATACGAGGCGCGGCGCGTTGCGGCCAACGTGGCGAAGCTGCCGGAGTCAAAGAGTAGCGCGCGACAAGCGACTACCGGCCGTCACGAATATAGAGGTGGTCAAAGAACCGATCGCCCTGGCCGCCTATACACACTTGTTAGCT
>JBAPZR010000337.1:0-2039 GCA_049285335.1 Xanthobacteraceae bacterium
GCTCGAAGTTGATCGTGAGCAGCCTGAAGCTGCTCGTGAGCAGCTCTTAGCTGATCTGCAAGTTTCTCAGCGGCCTCTCGTGCCTCTTTGAGGTCGGCTGCGGCCGCGTCGGCCGCACGGCTAACCAACCCAAGGATAGCATTCCCTGCGCGGTCCACTATTTCGGCTTCCGAACCGGTATTTTTCGTTTCGAGTGCATCCGAAACAGCGGCTTCAATATCGGCTTCCAGCGTAGGCGTATCTGTCCTCTGACCCGTCATTGCAGCCCCCGAACTCACCTGCCCCAGATATTTCAGCATCGAAATCCAAGCTCACGCAATTTGACCGCATGGATAAATTTGTTGTGTGCTTTTTGGGCAACGCCCGAAGACACAATCCCGGCTTTGTAGCCGTCCGACAACGATCCTGAGATATCGCCTACTTGTCCACAGAGGAAAGATTGACGATTTCCAATCCAAAACAGAACATGCCGGCGCTTCGGGCTGGCCAGCTCTGGGGGATGCTGATTGGGTCGAGGTTTTTTTTGCGAGCAGTGCCGGGGAGTCTCGGGGGCTTCCCGGCATTTTCATTGTAAGTCCGAATGCTTCCGCAATAACTCCGGCAGCTTCGCTGAGTTGGCCGCAATTCGCTGTGCCTCATCCCTCGTGAGCATCTTTGCCATCGATCGCCGTCCCGGCTCTCCCCTATTCGGGGCCTCTCGCGCTCAGATTAAAGCTACCCAAAAAGAGCGGCGAGAATTATCAGGGTGGCCGTGCCACCAATTAAACACCACCCAATCTGCTCCCAATCCATGTTGTGGCGCGGTCGAGAGGGTCTGGTGACGACCCCAACCCCACTCAGTCTGGGGACCAGGGATGAGATTGGGGCCGGGGTCTCGGGGACGAGAACCGGACGGGATTTTATATCGGCTCGTGCTTAGTCAGCGAGCTACTGCTTCTGCAAAAGCTTCCGCAGCTTCGCCACGTTGGCCGCGATCCGCCACGCGAGGCAAAAGGGATTTTTATGACGTGATCTGCGCGATGATCGTTGTTATCGCCATGCCAGTGGCAAATGCGAAGGCCAGAGCCATAGCTACGAAAATCATTTTCACCGAAATCCCCTTTTTCCAAACCATCCGTTGATATCGTTATCGAGACGATATCAAGCTGAATATTAGGATGTAGTCCTTAGGGGAGATTACGCGCCGACAAGTCCCAGCCGAAAGGTGTCCATCCGTTTAAAGTTAATGCGAATGTTCGCGAAAGGTTCCTTAGCGTGGCCCCGATGGTTGGCGAGGACGGGTTGGCATCAGAAAGAGGCCACCTATTCGATGGCCTCTAGAGAGCGCGTGATCGCTCTCAGCTCTTTCCGCCCTCGATTACTCGGAACCGAGCCGTCGCCGTTTTGGTTGGACCAGACGCAGCGCTCACCAGCACGGCATCAAGAAGGTCGCTAATTAACCGATCGCTTCCGCTAACGTGGTGCGGAATGTTTCGTGGCAGTGGTGAGGTTATACTCAGCACTTCGCAGCCGGGACAATGCATAGCGTCGAGCTGCAAAGTCGCGCCACAGCGCCTACAAACGAACCAAACCAAAACAAAACCCCACTCGAAGCTCCATGGGAGTATCCCCGGATTTGCTTAACGACGGTCTAACGACACGGTGCTAGGCAGTAATCGATCGACCAGGGCGGAGGGAAGCGGCTCATCTTTGCCCGGCCGTCGCCTCGTCAAGTGCTCGTCGGCCGCGCTCGGTAATCACGTACAGTTTCGTACGTGGGACCCGCTCAATGTACAGCGCACCAATCAAATGCGCGACTTCGATACTCGAGGCCAGTGCGGCAATGATTCGTCCGTGCTGGCCAGCGGCGGTCAATTCCTTCAATAGCTGAATTTCGTTTTTAGTGAGCCTAACAGCCATCCGACGCCTAGGCATCAGCGCCCCCAATCCTCTCCTGCCTCGCACATCGCAGGGCGAGTGCTTGGTGAGTAGGCTATTCGCAGACCCTGATGGGAGGATACCTCCACACACCCCGGTACTCATCCCATACCGGTTGTCCC
>JBAPZR010000338.1:0-3333 GCA_049285335.1 Xanthobacteraceae bacterium
GATCGAGGCCGGAAAACTTGAGATCAATTATGAGACAATCGATGTCGCGGCGTTGATGCACGATTTAGTCGGCGAGGTCGAACCGCTCGCCGCCAAGAACGGCAACCGCTTTGTCGTCGAATGTCCGCCTGACATCGGCACCGTTCGATCGGATCCGACACGGCTGCGACAGATCGTTCTCAATCTATTAAGCAATGCCTGCAAGTTCACCGAACGCGGCCGGGTGTCGCTCTCGGTCAGTCGCAGCCGAAGCAATGGCGAGGAGTTTCTTGCGGCGCGCGTCGCCGACACCGGCATCGGAATGACTGAGGATCAGCTCGCCAAGCTGTTCCAGGAATTTAGCCAGGCCGACAGCTCCACGACCCGCAAGTATGGCGGCACCGGATTGGGCTTGGCCATTAGCGACCGTCTCTGCCGCTTGATGGGGGGTACGATCAAGGTTGAGAGTAACGTCGGCGTCGGCACGACCTTTAGTATGCGCCTGCCGGTCGATCGCGTCGACCGAACAGGTGTCGCCGGTGCTACGGCAGTGCCGACCGCAGCCACGAAG
The DNA here is from genome assembly GCA_049285335.1 of Xanthobacteraceae bacterium. Taxonomy (GTDB): domain Bacteria; phylum Pseudomonadota; class Alphaproteobacteria; order Rhizobiales; family Xanthobacteraceae; genus BOG-931. The sequence goes on from JBAPZR010000338.1 coordinate 551, forward strand.
GCCGAACACGTTCGCCCTGCGCGCACGAACCGCGTTCTCGTCATCGATGATGATCCCACCGTGCGCGACCTGATGCGCCGCTATTTAAGCCGCGAGGGTTTCGACGTCGTCACCGCCGCCGGGGGCCGGGAAGGGCTGGAATTTGCGCGCGAGCTGCACCCCTCGGTCATCACCCTTGACATTTTTATGCCCGATCTGGACGGCTGGAGCGTCCTACAAGCGCTCAAGCAGGATGGCGATCTGCGCCGCATTCCGGTTATCTTGATGACAATCTCCGATGAAAAACAGAAAGGCATCACGCTTGGCGCGTCAGGCTATTTGACCAAGCCGGTCGATCGCGCGCAGCTCGCGCAGCTGTTGGACCGCTTTAAGACAACGGCGCCGCGCGCGCTCGTGGTCGAAGACAATCTGACCGATCGCGAAATGATGCGGCGGCTTCTGGTCGGCGAAGGTTGGGCGGTTACGGCTGCCGGCAACGGCCGCGAAGCATTGGACCGATTGAAATCCGAACGTCCCAACCTCATCCTCCTTGATCTGATGATGCCGGAAATGGATGGCTTCGAATTCCTTGCCGAGTTCCGCAAGGCTCCAGCATTTGCTTCGACGCCGGTGATTGTCGTCACTGCCGCCGATCTTACCCCTGAGGACCGTCGCCGTCTCGACGGCGGGGTCGAACACATCTTGCAGAAAGCGGCTCCCAATCGAGAGGATTTCCTCAGGCAGGTGCGTGATCTGATTGGACGTTATGCCGTTATGGCGGAATTGAGTGCAGTGGGTAGCTGACAATGGTGAAGATCCTTTACGTCGAGGACAATGAAGATAATATCTATATGCTTTCCAATCGTCTTACACGGCGGGGTTACGAGGTTGTTTCGGCCCGTGATGGCGAACAAGGGATCGCAATGGCGACAAATGAGACGCCGGCGCTCATTCTCATGGACTTAAGCCTGCCGGTGATTGACGGCTGGGAGGCAACGCGGCGGCTTAAGGCCGACACGCGGACTCAGAACATTCCGGTGATTGCGCTGTCGGCGCACGCTATGGCGGGCGATCGCGAAAAGGCGCTGGCGGCGGGCTGTGATGACTATGACACCAAGCCGGTCGAACTTCCCCGTCTTCTAGAAAAGATTGCGGCCCTCCTCGCTCGTTAGATCCGAGGAAACAGCCAGTTGAGAGAGCGACAGATTTGGCTGCACAAGGTGATTGTCTGGGACGCCGCCACGCGCTTGTTCCATTGGCTCACGGCGGCGCTGGTGATCGCCTGCTACGTCAGCTGGCGAGTAAACTGGATGGACTGGCACGCCTGGACCGGCGAGACGCTACTCGCTTTGGTGCTCTTCCGCTTGCTGTGGGCCTTCTTTGGAAGCGAGACCGCGCGGTTTTCGACCTTTCTCGCCTCGCCAGGTGCGGCGGCGCGTTATCTCGCCAGTTTGTTGCGTCGCGAACCTGATCGTCAGGTTGGCCATAATCCAGTTGGTGGCTGGATGGTCTTACTCTTGCTCGCACTCTTGCTCGCTGAGGCACTCACCGGTCTCTATGTCTCTAATGACGTGGCCGACGAAGGACCGTTGACTGAAATAGTCCCCGCAGTCGTTGCCAACCTCATCACCGATCTGCATTCGTACCTCTGGGACGCTTTATTGGTCGCTGCGATCCTTCACGTGCTGGCGATCCTGTTGTACGCGGCCGTGATGCGGCACGACCTCGTGACGCCGATGATCACCGGCTGCAAGAGCCTGCCGGCAGACACAAAAGCCCCGCAGCTCGCGAGCGCCGCACGCGCCGCATTTATCTTGGGCTGCGGCGCGCTGGCTGCGGCCGCACTCGCAACTTACCTATGAAGCTAGATCAGCTCTTTGGTGGCACGACCTGGCCACGGATTTCGCCGCCCGGATGCGCTTGCGTGTGCACGTTGACGTACCATTCCCCGGCGGTAAACTGCTGCGCCTGCTCGGGCGTTAGCGTCGCCTCGCCTTTGAAAGGACTCTTCGCAGGACTGCCCTTCGTGAACAACCAAACGACGACCGGCCCATTTTTACCCTTCTCTGCCGGTCCATGGAAATGTGCCATGGTCGCCGGAGCTGCAAGACCCGTATAGGTGATTGTCCAAGTGACCACGCGTGTCGCCGGATCGTAACTGATAGCCGCGCTTCCTTTAGCGGGGGTTTCGACCGGCGGCACCATCTCTGCGCCGGTAAGCGGCACAGTAAAGGATATGGGCGATGCATTAGCGAGGCCAGCCGCAACAACTGATCCACAACAAGCTAATACGATCACGACCCGTCGAGATATGGACATGCTGTACTCCCTTAATCGTCGAACGACGGTTTATCATATGACGTCCAAAGGGTCTTCCCCTTTTAGGCCCAGTGTTTCAGGTAACACGCTCGGCCCGTCTTTGATCTACAGGGCCTACGTGCTTTGTCTCGAATATGAGGCTATTCGCATGACAGCGTGGGCCTCTGGAACGACGGCGCGAGGATGTCTGCTTGTGGCACAAAGCGGACCTCGTGATCGCGCCGAACCATGTCCGCTTTTGGGGGTAAAGCGGACATCATCAATGGCTACGTTAAGGGCACCGTCCGTGCCAACCGCGTCAGGCTAGGCGGTCCCGGTGTCGTTGAGGGCGATATTTTGTATCGAACATTGGCAATTGAGGAGAACGCTCGATTCGAAGGAACATCGCGACGAAACGAAAAAGCGATCGATGCGCTGTCGTTCGTTCAGAAGAAGCGCCCTGAGTCACAAACCACACCGATCGAAGGCAACGGTAAGGATAGTGG
>JBAPZR010000339.1:0-5434 GCA_049285335.1 Xanthobacteraceae bacterium
CGCCGATGCCGTACCAGGCGCTCATCTCGTAGCCCGGTACGAAATCGCCCACGGTCGGAACGTTTGGCAATGCTGCCGCGCGTGTTGCCGTGGTCACCGCCAGCGCCCGCAGCTTATTGGTCCTGACATACTCGATCGAGGCGGAAATAGGCGCGAAGTAAACCTGGACTTGGCCACCCAGCAGGTCAGTCAGCGCAGGCGCTGAGCCGCGGTAGGCGACGTGGGTCATTTCGATTCCAGTCATGAACTTGAACAACTCACCGGCCATGTGTGGTGACGTTCCGACGCCAGGAGATGCCATGTTGAGTTTGCCGGGGTTCGCCTTGGCATAACTAATGAATTCGGGCACCGTTTTGGCCGGAAACGTCGGGTTGACGACCATCACATCGGGATCACGGCTGAGGCCTGCCACGGGTGTGAGGTCGCGGGCAAAGTTGTAACTCAGGTTTGGATAGAGTGTTGCGTTGACGGCATCAGCGAGCGTCAACAGTAGGAGCGTGTAACCGTCGGGGGCCGCATTGACGACGGCCTCGGCGGCGAGATTGCCACTGGCTCCAGGCCTGTTTTCCACGACAAATTGCTGGCCCAGGTGATCGGACAGCCATTGCCCGATGAGCCGCGCCAGGATGTCGGGCGCGCCACCGGCAGCAAAGCCAACTAGCAAGTGCACCGGCTGCGCCGGATATGCTTCCGCCCGCGCGAGGCCCGACAAAACCGGTACCACGCCGATACCGGCTGCCAGATGTAGAAAAGTTCTACGGGGAAGTTTCATCCAGGTTCCCCAAGTCGTTTGAGTGTATCGGAGGCGTAATCTACATCACCCGAAGTCTGATTTCCGTCATAGCGACAAGGCCACTACATGATAGAAAGGCCGCCATCGACCATTAGCGTTGCACCAGTCACAAAGGATGCTTCGTCACTCGCTAGCCAAATGATGGGCCAAGCTATCTCATGCGGCGTAGCCCAGCGGGCAAGCAGCGAGGTCGTTTGATGTTCGGTCTTTAGGACCTCGATACTCTTGCCGGCAGCCCTGGCTCTCGCGACATGAAAATTGGTCAGGGTCGATCCGGGGCAGATGGCGTTGACGCGCACGCCATGCGTTGCCTCCTCGAATGCCAGTGTACGCGTCATGGCAAGGATGCCGGCTTTGGTTGCATCATAAAGGCCCATGCCTTTGCGCCCGACTATAGCGTAGCACGACGAGACATTCACAATGTTCGCGCGCGGACTCTTGCGCAGCGCCGGGAGCGCCGCCCGGCAGTAATTGGCGACGCCAACCAAATTAACACTGACAACAGCGTGCCACTCGTCAGGGCTCGCCTCCGCGAGCGCAGAGTAATTGCGCATGGAGGCGTTATTCACCAAAACATCAATCTGACCGAACTCCTCAAGAGCGCATTCGACGGCCCGTATGGCCTCAGAAGCCTGTGCCACGTCAGCTACAAAAGTGGCCACGTGTGCGTCCGGAGTTTGATTGACAATGGCCTTTGTCGTGTTCGCGAGCGATTCGGCATCGGCGTCGATGAGCATCGCGCTTCCACCTTCGGCGCAGACAAGTTCGCCTGTAGCTGCTCCGATGCCCGAGCCGCCGCCGGTGATCAGCACCACCTTGCCTTTGACCCGGTACATCCTCGCTGAGCCGATCACAGCGTGTAGACTGGCTGATTCAAGCCGTCGGCCAAGTGGAGCTTGGACCAGTCCTGCGGTCGAACACCTCTTTCAAGCAAAACGCCGGCCGCGCGTACGCGCTGCTGATTTGCGTCAAGCGCCGGAGGCTCGACATCTTTCTCCAATGATGTTGCCGCTTCGTACAGAAAGCGACGCGCCATTACGATCGCGCGGTCAGTTGGCAAAAGCTTTTCGCTCGCGTGATTCTGGATTGGCCCCATGCTTTCCTGCAGCGAGGCGTCCTGGATCGCGAATCCGAATACGCCGCTATAAGCACGCTTCTCCTGTTGGGCGCGCCGGTCGATCAGATAATCGTTATCCTTGTTCGCCAATGGCCGGAACGTGCCGGGCTCGTAGACGCAATGGATGCCCTTACCATCTTCCATGTGGCGCCGCTCTTCTGTGCACAACGGTTTGCGGGGATGGAAATTGATGCTCCATGCCCAGCAATTGTGATCGTCGATCGGTACCCAGACATGGCCGCCGAGCGCGTGATCGCCGAAAGGCGGAATCAGCGTAAACCAGGGAAACAACCACTGGGTCACGCGCCAGTAATACGAGTCGGGTTCACCATTGCGGCGGCCATACAGTGTCAAACCGAAGGGGGTGTTCTCAATCTCGAAAATCACATTGCCGTCGGCCTTAATGTATTCATTGGCCTTCGTGCCCTGGTGCATCGGATCATCATCGACCTCGTAGCGATGCACATACGACACATGGCTGGTGTCGATGCCGCCCTCCATCGCCTGGAGATAGTTGCATTCCTGCAAGCGTTTCGAGACGAAGACGTGACTCTCCGGTAGCGTGCACCATTCGACCTCCGGCGGTGCGGGCTGTTTGTCTTTCGGGCCCATATACGCCCACACGACGCCTGCACGCTCGATACAGGGGTAAGCTTTGATGCCCATTATCTTGCACGCTTGCGGTGCCGAAGGCACGTCTGTGCATCGACCATCGCGGGCGAACTTAAGCCCGTGATAAGCGCAGCGAATGCCGTTTTCCTCATTCCGACCAAAATAGAGCGATGCGCCGCGATGCGAACAGAATTCGTCGATCAAGCCAACTTTACCTTCGGTGTCGCGAAACGCGAGCAGCTTCTCGCCGAGAATCTGAACGCGCACCTGAGGGCCATCCGGCTCGGCGACTTCTCGCGACAATAGGATGGGCACCCAGTAGCGCCTCATGAGGTTGCCCATCCGGGTACCAGACCCTGTTCGAACCAGCGTTTCAGCCATTTCCTTATTCATGTGGAGACCTCCCTTGCGGGCTCGTTCTTGCGGGCTTGTCCACCAGGTGATAAGCGTTTCTATGATACGGACTACGCCACGGGGCAGTCAACGGTCCGACAAGGCCGGAGATTTATTTCAGCGGAGCCAACGGGTTGGCAAAACACTCAAAGACTGCTCAGGACAGCGTTCGTGCTGTCGAACGTGCTCTCGACATTCTTCTCGCCTTCAAACCGCGTGATGATGCGCTGACCGTCAGCGATCTTTTGGGCCGCGTCGATCTCAGTCGCCCGACGCTTTACCGCCTGCTATGGACGCTTCAGACAAAGCAATTTCTGACTTCGTCTCACAATCCAAAACGGTTTAGGCTTGGGCCAGCCGTCGCCCAACTCGCGCACGCGTGGACATCGGCTCTCGACCTTGGCTCGGTAGCCGAGCCGATGATGCGCAGGCTATGGGAAAAAACTTCGGAAACAGTCGCGTTATTTGTTCGCGAGGACATGTCTCGCGTGTGCATTGCGGAAATGCCAAGCGCTCAGGCGTTGAGTTTCAGGCGAGGGGTTGGATACCGTGAAAGCCTCACGCTGGGCGCAAGTGGCAAGGCGATCCTTGCCTACCTGCCAGCCGCCCAGTTCGGCAGGTTGCAGACCGAGACGAAGATGCAGGTGCGAGAATTAGCACAAATTAAACACCACGGTTTCGCGGTCAGTAAGGGGGAACTGATCCAGGGTGCAGTGGCGGTCTCCGCGCCGTTTTTCAAAGGCTCAGGGGAGGTCGTCGGCTCTCTTAGTGTGTTCGGTCCTAGTGTCCGTCTTTCTGACGCCCAAATTTTAACTTTCGCACCGCTACTGACCCGCGAGGCTGGTGAGATTTCGCAGGTGCTTGGAAAAGCGAGGACCAATACGGGCCGGCAGCCGTAAGGTCGGAAATGACATGTCGTTACACTCGCCAGCCTCCGCGAGCTAATGTTCGATTTCGGAGTGCAAGCTTAGAGGGAGGGGTTGTTGGGTGACCAAACAATGAGAGCGTTGATCCTAAAGACACATGGTGACCTCAGGAATCTCGAGCTCACCAGCGACTATCCGATCCCCCGTGCGGCAGCCGGCTACGTTGTGATACGAGTGCGTGCCTCTTCATTCAACTATCATGACTTATTTACCGTCAAGGGAATGCCAGGCATCCGTGTGCCACTGCCGGTAGTCATTGGTCTCGATATCGCCGGCGAGATCACGGAATTGGGCGACGATATCGTTAATTGGAAGGTTGGCGATCGCGTTCTGGTGAATCCCGTCAATAAGAAAAAGGGTCTGATGGGTGAGGTGCTGGACGGCGGCATGGCTGAATACTGCTTGGTTTCTGCTGATCAGCTCGTGGCCATCCCAGATACGGTTACTTTCGCCGAGGCGGCTTCGCTTCCGGTCGCTTATGGCACCGCACACCGCATGCTCGTCACACACAACACGGTCAAACAGGGCGACAAGGTTTTGGTGCTTGGCGCCAGCGGCGGCGTCGGAACGGGGTGTGTTATAATTGCCAAACTATTGGGGGCCGAAGTGATTGCTTGCGCATCCAGCGAAAAAAAGCTGCATCGCTTGAAGGAAATGGGCGCCGACGAAGTGATCGATTACACCAAAATCGATTGGTCAAATTGGGCAATTGAGAAGTATGGCAAGCCACAACGCCGTTCCTATGAGGGCGGAGTTGACGTCGTCGTCAACTTCACCGGCGGTGACACGTGGGTCCCCTCCCTGCGCTGCATGAAGCGCGGTGGCAAGTTGTTGGTATGCGGCGCTACGGCGGGTTACGATCCTAAAGAGGACCTGCGTTATGTTTGGAGCTTTGAGATCAACATTCAAGGATCGAATAGCTTCTATGACGAGGATTTGCGGGGCCTGATGGCCTTAATTGAAGACGGCAAGATGAAGCCCGTAATCGACAAGGTGCTGCCGTTGGATCAGGCGATTGAAGGACTGCGCCTCCTTCGCGACCGTGAGGTTTTCGGCAAAGTCGTCGTAGAACCCTGACTACAGGCGCGCAGATTGATGAGCCAAGAGATGACCATCGAACGCGTGCAGACGATGATCACGCGCGCGCCCTATCACCAGTGGCTTGGGCTCAAAGTAAATGCCGTCTTTGACGACGGGATTGAGTTGACCGCAACGTGGCGCGAGGAGTGGGTGGTCAATCCGGAACGACGCTATACACACGGAGGCGTGCTGGCTGCTTTGATCGATTTGGCCGCCGACTGGGCAATGATCAAGAAACTAGGACGTCCCGTGCCGACCATCGATCTGCGGGTCGATTTTCACAGCCCGGCATTGCCGGGCGACCTCTCCTGTCGCGGCAAAATCGTGAAGGCCGGAAGCCAGTTTTCGTCGTCGGAGTCGTTTGTTTTTGACGCTTCCGGTAAGCTACTCGCGAGCGGACGCGGCACCTATTTTACTGCTCCTCCAAAGGTCTAACCGCGATTTGAGCGCGGCGAAAGGTGTTAAAACGCAACTCAATGCTTGGCTCCAAGCCGCGCGTGAAACATCGAATGT
>JBAPZR010000340.1:0-3486 GCA_049285335.1 Xanthobacteraceae bacterium
TCACCGACGACGACGAAGGTGCGATGATCAACGATGGTGTGACCCGGGCGGTTAAACTGGGCGCCGAGGGTTTTTTCGGCGATCGCCATTCCCACAGCATTGGCAAAGCCCTGACCCAGCGGACCGGTCGTTGTCTCCACTCCCGGTGTGACGCCAAGTTCGGGATGGCCTGGAGTTTTCGAGTGAAGCTGGCGGAAGCGCTTGAGCTCGCTGATCGGCAGATCATAGCCAGTAAGATGAAGCAGCGCGTAGAGCAGCATCGAGGCGTGGCCGTTCGACAACACAAAGCGATCGCGGTCGGGCCACACGGGATTCGCCGGATTGTGGCGCAGATGGCGGCGCCAGAGTACGGCGGCGACTTCCGCTAGACCCATCGGCGCACCCGGATGACCGGATTTAGCATTCTCGACAGCGTCCATCGCCAATGCGCGCAAAGCGGCAGTGATCGGCTGATGAAGCCGTTGCGAAATTTGGGGCGTCATCACATTCATCGGTCGGGCTCCTGCAAATGGGCGCGCCGCCGCTTCTCGACGAGCTTGAGAATCATCGGCGTCAAAATCAGTTGCATGGCGAGGTCAAGCTTGTTGCCAGGAATCACGATGGAATTTGCGCGAGACATGAAGCTGCCGTGAATCATGGTGACGAGATAGGCGAAGTCGATGCCGCGCGGATTTCGAAAACGGATCACCACCATCGATTCGTCGGGCGTGGGAATCCACCGGGCGATGAATGGATTGGACGTATCCACGGTCGGTACGCGCTGGAAGTTGATGTCGGTCTGAGTGAATTGCGGGCAGATGAAGTGCACGTAATCGGGCATGCGCCCCAGAATCGTTTCAACGATCGCCTGCTCGGAGTGGCCGCGCTCCACCCGGTCACGATGAATTTTTTGGATCCATTCGAGGTTTATTACCGGGACGACGCCAATCTTAAGATCTGCGTGTTGGGCAGTGTTCACCTGGTCAGTGACCACGGCGCCATGAAGGCCCTCGTAGAACAAAAGCTCGGTCTGTTTCGGCAAGTCCTCCCAGGGCGTAAACGTCCCCGGAGGCTGGTCAAAAATTTTCGATTCCTCGAGGTCGTGCACGTAGTGCCGCGTGCGACCTGTGCCGTGCTCGCTGTACTCGCGAATTAGCGATTCAAGCTCTTCCAGGAGGTTGGCCTCAGGACCGAAATGGCTGAAGTTGAAGTTGTTCTTTTTCCGCTCCTGATAGGTCGCCGCTTTCATGCCGGCGCGATCGTAACGATGGAAGGCATCGCCCTCGATGAAGGCTGCGGAAATTGCTTCGCGCCGGAAAATTTGCTCGAAGGTCCGCCGCACCGACGTGGTGCCGGCGCCGGACGATCCCGTGACCGAAATAATGGGGTGTTTGACTGACACGGCGCCACGTCCCGGATCACTATGCTTCTCGGACAAACAAACCGCGCTGCCCAAATAGCGGCGAGGTTTCGCCCTTCGGCGCGCTGCCGATGTGATACCGCTCGATCCATTCCACCTCCTCACGTGCTCCGAAAACGAGCGGCACGCGCTCGTGCAAAAGGCGCGGTACCCGGTCGAGGATGCGCTCGCGACCAGTCGAGCATTTGCCATCGGCTTGTTCCATCAGGAACGCGATCGGGTTCGCTTCATAGATCAGCCGTAGTCGGCCGTTGCGATAGCCCTGCCGTGCGTCGCTAGGATAAAGGTAAACCCCGCCGCGAACGAGAATGCGATGCGCCTCGGCGACCATCGACGCGATCCAGCGCATGTTGAAGTTCTCCGCGCGCGGACCGTCGGCGCCCGCTAGGCAGTCGTTGAACCAGGTCTGTATCGGTGTGTCCCAATGGCGGTAGTTGGACGTGTTGATGGCGAACTCGCGCGCTTGCGGCGGCACACGGACATTGGCGTGGGTCCGGACGAACTGTCCGAGCGCTCGGTCGAGGGTAAACAGGTCGGTGCCGGCGCCAAGCGTGAGCGCGAGTACGGTTTGCGGTCCGTAGATCACATAGCCGGCCGCGAGCTGCTCTCGGCCTGCGCGCAGAAATGCCGCCGGCTCGCTTCCGCCGCTGCCGGCAGGAGCGGGAAGCAGGGAAAAGATAGTGCCGATTGATACGTTGGTCTCGATATTTGACGAACCGTCGAGCGGATCCAGTGCCACATTGATCGGAGCGCCGGGACTAAGCGGCAAAGCCGACTCCATTTCCTCGGACACAACGGCAGCGACCGGCGCGCGTGCAAGTGCCTTGACCAGAACGTCCTGGGCGCGCAAATCGAGCTCGGTCTGAAAGTTTCCGCCGACACCGTTTCGCAGACGGGCCGCGAAATCACCGACGAAAGAACCCGCAGCGATAAGCGCGGCGATGTCGCCGCAAGCGGCCGCCAGTACCGTCACCGTCGATGCGGCGGCGCGGTGGAGATCGCCGGTCTTCGCCCAGGCTTCCAGATACTCATCCAGAGCGAGCTGCTCGCGCATGGTTTCCTCTCCTGTGTCGCGTGTTAGCGGGCCTATGTCGCAAACACGCGGCTTGCTCGTATGTCTTCGGCTTCTATGGTTTGTAGGACCTCGCGGCTTGCCACGCCGTTGCCGGCGCACAACCGCATGGCTTGGCGCAGTCGCGCGCGGTCAAGCGCGTTGCGAATCGAACGGGCATTGGCGAAGTTCGGTTGCTCGCGCCGTCGCGCGATGTAATCGACCATCGCGTCGCGCGCAGCCGGGCTCAGGCGATATTCACTCTGAACGGCCAGCACTTCGGCTATGGCGAGGAGCTCGCCGGCATCGTAGTCGGGAAAATCGATGTGATGTGCGATGCGCGACCGAAAACCGGGGTTCGATACGAAAAAGCTTTCGATGCGTTGGCGGTAGCCGGCCAGGATTACCACCAGATCCTCGCGCTGATTTTCCATCACCTGCAAAAGGATCTCGATTGCTTCCTGCCCGTAATCCTTCTCGTTTTCCGGACGGTGCAGATAGTAGGCCTCGTCGATGAAGAGCACCCCGCCCATGGCGCGCTTGAGGACCTCTTTGGTTTTCGGCGCAGTGTGACCGATAAATTGACCGACAAGGTCATCACGCGTGACTGAAACGAGATGGCCTTTGCGTATGTAGCCAAGACGATGAAGGATGTTCGCCATACGCAGCGCCACCGTGGTCTTGCCGGTGCCTGGATTGCCGGTGAAGGCCATGTGCAGCGTGGGCGGATCGGAGGTGAGTCCGACCTCCTGGCGCGCGCGCGCCACCAAAAGAAACGCCGCTATCTCGCGAATGCGCTGCTTGACCGGTGCGAGTCCAACGAGATCGCGATCGAGTTCCGCAATCGGCGCGCCGAGGTCGACCTCAGCCTGCAGCGCCTTTAGGTCGACCACCTTGCTGGCGGAGTCGAACGCTGTTGCCGATCCAGGAACGCTCATCGTCCCTCACCCGATGCCGCAATTGTCTCTGCCGACGTTCGATAGCGTTGGCCGGCGGGCTGATCGAGGCTGTAAGCGCGCACGGCATAGCGTATGGT
>JBAPZR010000341.1:0-2720 GCA_049285335.1 Xanthobacteraceae bacterium
AACCACTGTTCGCTGGCCCAAAGTAACCGCTCAAGAGCGTCGCGGACGGGAGGATTGGCATCAAACTCTTTGGCGATCAATCCAAGTCTCCGACGGTATCTATCTGCAACCGAATTGTCATTGTGGCGGACGGCATCGCCCAATCCCTTGACCAGGGCGTATAAGAGAAGCCGTCTGCCGACCGAAGCTTTCAGGCTTTGCCATCCTTACAATGAATTTGCAGCGGCACGGTCGGTGGTATGATCTGAGGTTTTGAGGGCTTACTTGTATCGCTTTTCAAGTTCCTCCGCCTGCTTCGCCAACTCACGCCATTGCTCCGCCAAGTCGAGATATATGAGCCGAGTTTCCTTGTTGGTCGCCAATGTAGCGGCTCGCACGCAATTTGCCGCCTTTCTTCTGCATGTTCCCGCGCGATCATTCATTAGGTCTAAACTACCGGGAGTTCGGCACTGTTCCGCAGCCCTTGATGTGTTAGTGGATAGGTCTGACTTTCTTGACAGAAACTAACATTGAGCGGCACTGGCGGCGCAAAATCTGCGGATTGCGCGAAACCAATCCCCCCGACGCGCGTCAGTTAGATAAATGAACGCTGCGCACCGCATGCAGCACGTGATAAGACCGAGGCAGATGCTCACGCGCGATGAGACGCGGCGGGCCGTGGCCAACATTGCCAAGCTCCAGAACTTTTACGCAAATAAAAAGCCCCGACCAGTCGCCGGGGCCAAGCCGAGGGGCACTGACTGGAGCGCGTGTATGAAGAATAGGCACCGCGTCAGTCAGGTGGTGAGTAAGCTTATCTGCTAACGGGCGGCCGGCGCAAGATATTAAAGCAGGGTGCGGCGGATTGCGGCGAATATCGCCAAGTTGCCGGAGCTACCACGGCACTAGCGCTGGATGCGAACTCTTTCGACGCGAAGTATTTCCGAGAAAAGGCGGCACTATGCCTGCGGCTGGCGGATGGCCTTTCGTTAAATAATCCGGGCCGATTTCAACTCATGGACATGGGTGAAGAATTGCAAGGACTCGCTAAAGAACTCGAAGCGCAAGCCGCACAGCAACGGGAGTCCGCTGCTGACATCCACGCACCCTTACCGGGTAATCGCTCGCTTGGGTTACGTGCATAGCCCTTTGGTGGGAGCGGAGAAAAACAGCGTGACCGCGTTGGGGTTGAAAAGGGCAGGTGAGTCGATTGTGTCTTTCACACTATGAACGCTCGGCAGTGTGATTAATCCATTGTTGCTCATGGGGCTAACTCCATGTTCGGTTGCCGCGGATTTCGAATTTGCTAAAACACTCCCCTTCGTTCTCCCTGCGTTTCTTTGTGACAAGCGGTACTGCAGGCCACAACCGACGCCGCGCTCGGCTCATGTCGCCTTCGGGTCACTCCGTCGGCTTGGCGAGGTCGGGCAGCTGTCCGCTTCTCTAATCGGCCTTCAGGGTCACGCGCTTTCAGACTATCTGCGAATTGGCGAGAGACCCGTTATTTTTGAGACGGAGGAACCGATTGTAGCTACGATCTCATTGACCAACGGCTTCATATGGAAATTATCGGACGGTTCAATGCTGACGTGTCCCCCAGCCTGCTCGATCGCGCGGGCGACAATCGGTCCGACGGCAGCGATTGTCGTGCGCCGAAAAGCTTCTTGCAATGCTGCTTCGCGCAGGCTGTCCTTAGCCACCTGCCGCAGGCGCCGGACCTGTGGTGAGCTGGTGAAGGCAATAAGGTCCACCCGGCCAGCAGCCATTTCATCGATCAGTTCGATCACGCGTTGGTCCTCAGCCTCGGAGCCATAGAGGTAGCAGAGCACGGGATCAGGGTTCGCCCCCGCTGCGTGCAGGAAATCCAGCAACTCAAGGTTCGGATTGTCGGGATAGAGCTGGATCGCGACTCTGCGCCCAGCGAGGTCTTCATTGGAAAGCAACGCGATAATTCCCGCCGTTGTCGGTGGCTCTGCGGCCAGGTCGGTCTGCAAGCCCAATGCTTGCAATCGTCGCACCGGTTTCGGGCCGCGTGTGATCTTGCGCACCCTAGTAAGCGCCGTAATGAACACCTCCTCCATGCCGGCACGGTGCGCAAAGCCGACAAGGCGCTCAAGCCCCTCGCCGGTTAGCAGTACGAAATCATCAGGGAAATTGCTCGTGAACCGTTGAAGCCATGCCACAACAGGTGCAGGGTCTGGAACGTCCCGTATGGCGACCAACGGGCAGCGAACCACATTTGCGCCGTGTCGCTCCAGCATCTGGGCGAATACATCAAGCTCACGCGTCTCCGGCACCGCGATCCTGCGGCCTGCTAGAGCAATGCTCATCTGCGCCCCTCCTAACAAAGACCCGAGTGGGTTCCTTTACCACAGTAGGCGCGCGCTGGATCGTTGGTCACAGTCTCCCAGGGTGTCGATGAACAACCATTCGCTGATTGCCCTGTGGTGAAAAGGCCGCCTACTTCGGGCACTTCGCTAGCCACGAAATCCCCACAAGCGCGCCCGTTGTTCAATATCCGGAGCTAGCCGCTGATGATCGTTTGGTTCAAGTTCGAGTCCTCCCAGCCCGCGACGCCGGCTCATAACCGCTTGTTTGGAGGTTCGAGTCCTCTCAGCCCCACCACGCAGTCCCATACAAACAGAGATTTCCGGTTGTCGTGAGCCGGTCGATCCGGCGATCAGGACAACCCACTTGGGCCAGAGCATTGTCGAATGCGCGCTTTTGACCGGGACCTGATC
>JBAPZR010000342.1:0-1751 GCA_049285335.1 Xanthobacteraceae bacterium
GCGTAAACCACTCCACACTGATTCTCATTAAACGTGCTGGGGTACCAGTAGTCGATTCCAGAATCAGCTTCCCGCGCAACGAACATTTGATCGCGTTGTCGGCGCATGGCGGCGTCTGTCGCCTTAGCCGACATCTGTTCGCCATCATCGTCGTTTATTGTCGGACCTATGGCGTAGACGGGTCAGTGACGCTCCACCCCATCCCCGCGTTTTCGGGTGGTATTTTGGGTGGTCAGCGGTCCTGATAGCTCTCGTTGGCATTAATTTGCACAACGACAAACCTCAGCGATAAAGCTGAGAGGGCTCGCCGCTTTCAAACACATCACTAGGAGTGTGCCATGACGTTGCTCACGCAACGTGAGGCGGCGGCGCTATTGAAGCTCAGTCAACGAACTTTGGAACGCTGGCGTGTTGCTGGCGACGGACCAAAGTTCGTTCGCCTGGGCCGCAGTATCCGTTACCACCTCACAGCAATCGAAACTTACATCGCTTCCCGAGTTGTTGGATCGACGAGTGAGGGGAGGGCGGTTCGATGACAACCACCCCAGCAAAGAACAACGCCCTCGCCTTCGTCGGGCAGATCATGACTGCGTACAAGGCTGTCATGAAAGCCGAGGGTCAGGCGCTCAAGTACGCCATTGAGTGTGGCGAAGCTCTCAATCGAGCAAAGGAAAACGTCGAGAGCACCAGACCCAAGGGGAAATGGAACGCTTGGCTCAAGGACAATTGCTCCGAGATACAGCCGAGAACCGAGCGCCTCTATCGTCAACTTGCCTCTGCGGTCGCCGAGGACCCAGACATCTTCGCTGGCTGTGACAGCATTCGGTCTTTCCCTTCCTCCGGCCGAAATCCCTCACCCGAAAAATATGTTTCAGCCCGCAAGCCTATTTCTGGTGTGTTTCGGGGGCTCAAACCTGGGTTCTGGCTCGAGCAAGTCATTGTTTTTGCTTGATAAACCAAGATGTCGCCATTAAAAAGCCACGATCGGTCATTAATATAGTGACAATGGACACAGGATCGGTGACGCCAGTCCGGAGAGTAAATTGAGCGACATAAAGCAGTACCTGCTCGACCACGTCAGGAAAGAGCCGGGGCGTCTCGGCGATGACTGTTGGATATGGACGTTGTCGCTGAGCGAGGGCTACGGCCAAGTGTACTGGAATGGTTTTGGTGGGCGTGCGCATCGCATGTCCTACCAAGTCTTTGTCGGGCCAATTCTCGCAGGCCGACAAGTCCAACACAAATGCGACCGGAAGGACTGCATCAACCCAACGCACCTGCGCCTGGGCACTCAAGTCGCCGACTGTTTGTCGCGCGGCGATCCCGAACTTACGCCACAGGAGTTCGAACGGCTTTGTAACGAACTAGCAGACCTAGACCGCAACGCCTCACTTTCGGACCTCAGGCGCAGGCAGATCGAGACGCAGCTTAGGGGCACGATAAGAAACCACTGCGATGAGCGCAGGACTGAAATTAAGAAATACCGGAGCGCTATGCGCCTACAGCGCAAGGCGTTAAATGAGCAACGTGAACAGGAGCGCAAAGAACAGCGCGCGGAGAGGCTCAGCAGATTGAGCCCAGAAGCGCTGGCCAAGTTAAAGGCCAGCATCGCTGGGGTGAAGGAATGCACGAAAGAAGAGCTGCGTCAGGAAGCCATCGAGGCACAGCTCAAGAAGAAGCAAGACATGGCGTGGCGGCGATGGAAGCCTCGCCAAGCTCGGACGGCCATCGTGGCCCTGGTGATCCAGATT
>JBAPZR010000343.1:0-14516 GCA_049285335.1 Xanthobacteraceae bacterium
CACCGATTCGGCCTCGACCTTGCGGATAGCGTCCTCTAAGGCCAGGCGCTCACGGGTGATCTCGGCCTCGGACAGCGGCGGGTTGACGCCGCGGAGTTGCGCCACCAAGGCGGTGCGGGCTCGTTCATAGAGCGAACGGCGGGCTTCGGCCGTACTCGTGGCGAGCCCCTCTACGGCGCGCGTGATCAGCGGGTGATAGTCTGCCATCTTCTCAGTTTACGCTCGGCTTACGGAACTTGCATCCCTATGCTTCGAACGGATTTTTCATCAGGATCGTGTCCTCGCGTTCGGGACTGGTGGACAGGATGGCCGCCGAACAGCCGATCAGCTCTTCCAGACGGCGGACATATTTAATCGCCTGGGCGGGAAGATCGGCCCAGGAGCGGGCATGGGCGGTCTTTTCCCGCCATCCCTCAATGGTTTCGTAAACCGGCTTGACTCGCGCCTGGGCGTGTTCGCTGGCCGGCAGATAGTCGATCTCGCGGCCATCCAGGTGATAGCCGACGCAGACCTTGATCTCATCGAAGCCATCCAGGATGTCGAGCTTGGTCAGCGCCAGGCCCTGGATGCCGCTCGTGCGCACGGTCTGGCGCACCAGGACCGCATCGAACCAGCCGCAGCGGCGCGGCCGGCCGGTCACGACGCCAAATTCCTTGCCGCGCTCGCCTAACATGCGGCCGATCTCGTTGACCTGTTCGGTCGGAAACGGCCCGGCGCCCACCCGCGTGGTGTAGGCCTTGCAGATACCGAGCACATATCCGATCGCTCCCGGCCCCAATCCCGACCCGGTCGCGGCTTGCGCGGCGACCGTGTTCGACGACGTGACGAACGGATAAGTGCCGTGGTCGATGTCGAGAAGCGCTCCCTGCGCACCTTCGAACAAGATGCGTTTGCCTTCGCGACGGCGCTCGTCGAGCAGCGCCCACACCGAGTCCATGAAGGGCAGGACTTTCGGGCCGATCGCGGCCAGCTCGTCATAGAGCGCGCGCGGCGCGACTTCGTACATGCCAAGCCCGCGCCGCAATGCGTTGTGGTGAGCCAATAGCCGCTCGATCTTGCCGTTGAGCATTTGCAGGTCGGCAAGATCCATCAGCCGAATGGCGCGGCGGCCCACTTTGTCCTCGTAGGCCGGGCCGATGCCGCGGCCGGTCGTGCCGATCGCTCCTTTGCCGGAAGCGCGCTCGCGCGCGATGTCGAGTTCCTGATGCAGCGGCAGAATGAGCGGCGTGTTCTCGGCGATGCGCAGATTGTCGGGAGTGATCGTGATGCCCTGTTTTTCAAGCAGCCCGATCTCCGCCAGCAGCGCGCGCGGATCGAGCACGACGCCGTTGCCGATCACCGAAAGCTTTCCAGGCCGCACCACGCCGGACGGCAGCAGCGACAATTTGTAGGTCGTGCCATCGATGACCAGTGTATGGCCGGCATTGTGGCCACCCTGAAAGCGGACGACGATGTCTGCCTGCTCCGACAGCCAGTCGACAATCTTGCCTTTGCCCTCGTCGCCCCACTGGGAACCGACCACGACGACATTTGCCATGAGGAAAGGTCCCCAACAGGCCGATGACTACACGGATGGTTCGGATACCGGCCGCAGCCGATCGTTCCGATAATGGATGATACCGGCCGAAGCAAGGAAAACCGGCTTCTCCAGACGGTTTATACCCGCCTCAAGGCCTTGGTTTTACGGAAAATTTGTCGTCAACCATGCGGCGATAATGTGCCGGACGAGCCGCGCGTGGCCTTCGCCGCAGGCGCGTGGGCCGATTGTCGCAGTGTGCGCTCACCGACTTTAGAATTGCAGCGGCTTAACCTGCTGGACGTGCGGAATCTGCCGCACTATGGCGAGAATCTCGGCTGGAACCACGCCGTCGATCTCGACCAGTGCGATGGCGTTGCCGCCCGCCGACTCGCGTCCGAGGTGGAAGGTCGCGATATTGATGCCCGCTTGTCCGAGGAGCGTGGCGAAGCGGCCGACGAATCCGGGTTTGTCCTGATTGGTCACGTAAAGCATGGACGGGGCGAACTCCGCGTCCATGCGGATGCCCTTGATGTCGACGATGCGCGGCCGTCCGTCGGCATAGACGGTCCCCGACACCGATCGTGTCTGCCGGTCCGTGACCACGGTGAGCGTGATCAGGCTGTCGTAGTCGCCTTCGGCGTCCCGCCGGGTCTCCTCCACCGCAATGCCGCGGTCCTTGGCGACGAGCGGGGCCGAAACGACGTTGACATCCTGCAGCATCGGTCGCAGCAGGCCGGCGACAGCCGAGGAGGTCAGCGCCTTCGTGTTCATCTGAGCGACCACGCCCTCGTAGCTGATCCGAACCTGTTTGATGCCGCTCTCGGTGAGCTGTCCGGCGAACGAGCCGAGCTTTTCCGCAAGCGCGATAAAGGGTTTTAGCTTCGGCGCCTCCTCGGCGGTGATCGAGGGGAAATTGACGGCGTTCGAGATGGCGCCGCGCAAGAGGTAATCGGACATCTGCTCGGCAACTTGAAGCGCGACATTCTCCTGCGCCTCCATCGTCGAGGCACCAAGATGCGGCGTGCAGACGACGTTGGGCAAATCGAACAGCACGCTCTGCGTGGCCGGTTCTTCGCGAAAGACATCGAGCGCGGCGCCCGCGACACCACCCGATTTGAGCGCCGAGGCCAGAGCCGCCTCGTCGACGAGTTCGCCGCGCGCGCAATTGATCAAGCGCAAGCCTTTCTTGGTCTGCGCCAAGGTTTCGGCATTGATGATGTTGCGCGTTTTGTCGGTGAGCGGCGTGTGCAGCGTGATGAAGTCGGCGCGCCGCCAGAGGTCATCCAGTTCGACCTTCTCGACGCCGAGCTTCACCGCGCGCTCGCCCGAGAGATAGGGATCGTAGGCAATGACTTTCATCTTCAAGCCAAGCGCGCGATCGGCAACGATCGAACCGACATTGCCGCAGCCGATGATGCCGAGCGTTTTTCCGAAAATCTCCACGCCGAGAAACTTGTTCTTCTCCCATTTGCCGGCGCGCGTCGAACTGTCAGCTTCGGGAATTTGCCGCGCCAATGCCAGCATCAGCGTGATCGCGTGCTCGGCGGTGGTAATCGAGTTGCCGAATGGCGTGTTCATCACAATAATGCCGCGGCCGGTCGCTGCGGCGATATCGACATTGTCGACGCCGATACCCGCCCGGCCGATCACTTTGAGGCTCTTGGCCTGCTCCAGCATCTTGGCGGTGACTTTGGTTGCGGATCTGATCGCCAGTCCGTCGAAGCCGTTGATCGTCGCGGCAAGTTTTTCCTTGTCCTTGCCGAGATTGGGCTGGAAATCGACTTCGAGCCCGCGATTCTTGAAAATCGCCACCGCCGCCGGTGAAAGCGCGTCCGAGATAAGAACTCTGGGCGGCATTCTCATCCGTCCTCTTTCATCCGCGCCGGAGCGCTACTTACGCCGCCGCGGCAAGCGCCGCTTTGGCTTTGGCGTAGGCCCAGTCGAGCCACAATGTGAGCGCTGCGACGTCGCTCGATTCGACCGTGGATCCGCACCAGATCCGCAGTCCCGCCGGAGCATCGCGATAGGCATTGATGTCGTAGGCGATCTCTTCCTGCTCGAGCGTCGTCGCGATCCCTTTGACGAAACCCGCTTGCGCCTCGGCTCCAAGGCGCCCCACCGCCGGATCGACGACCTTGAGGCAGACCGACGTGTTGGAGCGCAGTCCAGGGTCGCGGGTAAGAAAATCGATCCACGATGCGCGCGCCACCCAATCGGCAATGACCTTCGCATTGGCGTCGGCGCGGGCATGCAGTGCCGGCAAGCCGCCGATCGACTTCGCCCATGCCAGCGTGTCGAGATAATCTTCGACGCACAGCATGGACGGCGTGTTGATGGTCTCGCCCTGAAAGATCGCTTCGTTGAGCTTGCCGGCTTTGGTCATGCGAAAAATTTTCGGCAGCGGCCATGGCGGCCGGTAGCCTTCGAGCCGTGCCACCGCGCGCGGCGACAAAATGAGCATGCCGTGCGCCGCTTCGCCGCCCAGCACTTTTTGCCATGAGAACGTAACGGCATCGAGCTTCGGCCAGTCCAGCGGCTGGGCGAACGCGGCGGACGTTGCGTCGCAGATGGCAAGTCCGGTGCGGTCGGCGGCGATCCAATCGGCATTCGGCACGCGCGCGCCCGAGGTCGTGCCGTTCCAGGTGAACACGATGTCGCTTGCCGGATCGATCGAACGCAGGTCCGGCAGTTCGCCATAGGGAGCGCGCAGCACCGTCAGGTTCTTGAGCTTGAGCTCCTTGGCGACGTCATTGACCCAGCCCTCGCCAAACGATTCCCACGCCAGCATGGTCACCGGCTGCGCGCCCAAGAGCGACCACAGCGCCATTTCGATGGCGCCGGTGTCGGAAGCGGGCACAATTCCGATGCGGTAGTCGCCTGGCACCTGCAACACGTCGCGAGTGATGTCGATCGCGCGCTTAAGCTTGGCTTTGCCGGGTTTCGACCGGTGCGAGCGGCCGACAAATGCGCCGGAGAGGTTTTGGACGGTCCAGCCGGGGCGCTTGGCACAGGGGCCGGACGAAAAATGCGGCACGACCGGCCGCACGGAGGGCATGGCTGACGTCATGGCCTATCCTTCCAGATAGTCGCCCCTCGTTGGGGAGGGGTGTCCCGCCGTCGGAAATAAGCGGGCGAGCGGACCGCGTCAAGCGGGACCGCAAGACGTCAGGGCGCTGTCAGAATTTGAAGCCGGCGCCGCCTCGCACCGTGCTGATCGAGGCGGTGATGTTGGAGATCGGCGCGAATTGAACGTATTCGAATTCGCCGCGTAGGAAGAAATTCGGCGTGATCGCGACATCTAAACCACCGCCGACGGAGAAACCGTAGAAAAAAACCCCGCTACCGCCGGTGCTGTTCGGGAAGAAAAAATCGACACAGCTTCCCGAGGGGGTGCCGGGTGGAGTGCATGGCAAAGGCGAGCCCGCTGGGACCTGCTGCCCGGACACGAGCGTGCCGACCGTATAGCTGCCGTGCCCAAGCGCGAAGCCGCCAAAGGCGTATGGCAGAAAATCACCAAGAATCCATCCGGCCCGCGCCCGCAACGAGCCGTAATCGGTCATGTTCAGCGACCCGGTAGCGCTGATATTGACGCTATCGGTATTCCCACGACGCCGACCACCAAGTCTTGCCATTGCGAGTTGTAGCCGACGAAACCACCGAAGCCTGTCACATTGGCGCCGGCGTTGCGCAGGACCTGAAACGACGAGGGCATCGATTGCGCCTCTAACTCGAGATCGCGCAGGCTATAGCCCACGAGCGGTTCGCTGGCTTTGGAAAAGTCGGCCTGCGCGTCGCTGTAACCGATCTGTCCGCCGATATAGAAACCGGCCCAGCGCGCGTAGGTCGCCGGTCCGATCGTCACCGGAGGAGGCGGGGTGTAGTCGGCCGCGAACGCGCTCGTCGCGAACGCGAAGGCCACGGCACAAAGGAGCCACCGCATCAGCCGCGCTCCGCTGTGCTCGGCATGGCTATCGCAGAGGCCCGGATAGGGACGGTGGCCATTTGCTTTCACCTTTGTCTCGACGCGTTCGGAAGTGACGCGCGTTGGCAGTCAGGTGAAAGTTAGTCACCAATACTTAAGCAGTTCTTAACCTAAGAAAGCGGCCGCCAGGCGCGCATGCGCGCCCGACGTCACTCGGGTCAAAAAGCCTCGTTTGGGCCAAACGCCCTATTAATTTTTTACGCTGGAGGCGGCCGCGTCGCCAAAGCCGGTCAGTCGTGAAGCTCGCCGATATGGTGCTGCGCATAGAGCTCAAGGCCGAGCTTGGCGACGAGGTCGAGCTGAGTCTCGAGGAAGTCGATATGGTCTTCCTCGTCGTGCATCAGTTTCTCGAACAGATCGCGCGACACGTAATCGCGAACCGAGTGGCAATGAGTGGCGGCCTCTTCGTAGAGCGCGCGCGCCGACATTTCACTGGCGAGGTCGCAGTCGAGGACCTCCTTGACGTTTTGGCCGATATGCAGCGGATCAAGCACCTGCATATTGGGAAAGCCTTCCAGGAAGATGATGCGTTCGACGAGCTTGTCGGCGTGCTCCATCTCCTCGATCGATTCCTTCCGCCACTGCTTGGCGAGCGACTTGTAGCCCCAATTATCAAGCAGGCGATAATGCAGCCAATATTGATTGACCGCGGTTAGTTCGTGCCGCAGCCCCTTGTTGAGATAATCGATGACACCGGGCTCGCCTCTCATAATTTCGCTCCTGAATTAAAGTCCGCGCCCGGCGCGCCAGGCGGGTCAATTATAGCCGCTGCGCGGCCGACCGAAAACCGTCGTCGGGCTTAAGAACCTAACTATTCACGCTTTATGAAAAAAGAGAAGATTAGCGGCGAACCGGCGCTCTCCGGCAACAGGCCGGTTCGGCGGTCGTCAGCGCCTCGTCCATGATGCGGCGAATGGTGCGCGCGCAACGTCCGCATTGTGCATTGCAACCCAGGCAATGGTAGACCTGTCCCGTGGTGCGGGGAACGTCGTCACGCGCCGAAAGCGTCGCGCGCACGTCATGGTCGGTGAACACGTTGCAGGAACAGACAATCATTGCACGGAGGGCGGGCGTTGCGCCTATGCGTTCGAACTAAACCGTGAATAGTCCAGGCTTCCGAGGGTTGCAAAGAAAAAATCACTTTTTTATAGATATTCTAATTTGCACGCAGCGGGCCGCGAACGAGCGTCAAAATCAAATCAGTTTACGTCGCTGCTTTCGACTTAGAAAAAGTCCAAGGACGCCGCGAACACGCTCAAGCAGCAGCTGCGTCCTCGGAATCTTCCGAACGCCGCCGGCGGGGGCGTAGCCGGCAAATCCGCTCGGATACGCGGCAGAGATCGTCGAGTAGGCCGGCAAAGCGTTGCCCACGCGCGAGCGAACGGTCGAGCGATGCCATCGTACGCGCCAAACCGGGATCGTTGTCATGGACCCAGGTGCGCAAAACTCCGCTGTAGAGAGCGGCCAAACCCTGCGCGCGGATCATGCCGCGCGGTCCTGACGCGCTGATTCCGGCGGCGGTGAGCATCCACTGTTGCGAACGCACGGCCATCGCATTGAGCACCAATGCCAACGGCGGGTTGCGGCGCGCCGAGCGCAAAAGCGATCGCACCGCCTCGCGATGCGGCGCCAGCATTTCGAGCCTGCGCATCAGGACATCGAACAAGCGCTCGCGCGGCGGCTCCTCTTCGACATCGCCGAAATCCTCATTGAGCACGGCGCGATCGATCGATTTGACGTGAGCGGCGAGGATCGCAAATTTGGAGGGAAATTCCCCGCGCAACTGCGCAAGCGATACGCCAGCGGCTTCGGCGATCTCGGTAAAGCCGATTTGCTCCAATCGCTTCGCGGCGAGGAGATCGAGCAATGCCGCGATGATCTTTTCGCGGTCGGTCGCTGGCGGCGCTGCGGTCGGGGAGCGCGATGAGCGAGCCGACGATTTGCGTGCGGATTTGCGGGCCATGACGACACTCTCCTCGAGCCTATTGCAGATGCATGACGATCCAACCACTGCGACCGCGGCCGTCGCGCGTGGCGTTGCGGCCGCTTCGGATCGTAGATTGAATGTAGGTCGCGCGCCCCACCGTTCCAAGGCGGCGGAACGTCAGGCGTCCAATTCGCGCGAGCGCGCCGTGGCGGCGGCAATCGCCTTGGTCAGAAGCTCCGGCAAACCGTTCGGACCCATCAGGACCGCAAGCGCGGCGGCGGTGGTGCCTCCCGGCGAGGTAACATTTTCCCGCAAAGCCGCCGGATGCTCGCGCGATCGATGGAGGAGTTCGCCCGAGCCGGCGATGGTTTCGCGGGCGAGCTGTTCCGCCAAATCGGCCGGCAGGCCGACGGTCGTTCCGGCCTGCGCCAACGCCTCGGCGAGGAGGAAAATGTACGCCGGCCCCGATCCCGAGACCGCGGTGACCGCGTCCATTAAGGCTTCGTCCTCGATCCATTCGACCGCACCCGTTGCGCCGAGGACCCGATCGGCGAGTGCGCGTTGCGCCGCATTGATCTGCCGCGCCACGGCAACGGTAATGCCGCGCCCAATGGCGGCCGGCGTATTCGGCATCGCCCGTACCATCGCCCGAGCGCGAGGAAGCGCAGCCGAGAGGAAATGCAGCGTTCGTCCCGCCATGATGGAGACCACGAGCGTCGAAGCGGAAATGTTCGGCGCCAAGGCAGCCAGCGCCTCTGCGGCTCCTTGCGGCTTTAAGGCAATGACCATGACGCTGGCATCGCGAAGCGTCGCGGTGTCCGGATTAAGCCGCACCCCGCGGCCGGTGAGTGCGGTTATGTGTGGCAATGGCGCCGGCTCGAGCACGACGACGTTGTGTGGATCAAGACCAAGCCGAAGCCAGCCTTCGAGCAACGCGCCGCCCATCTTGCCGGCACCGACCAGAACCAGAAGGCCGGAGAAATCGCGCAAATCCGGACTTTGCGAATCCGGACTTTGATTTGCGGGCGTCACGCCTCGCCCGTGGTCTCGAACATCGCCGAGTCCATGGCTTCGCGCGGCGACTTGCCGGCCCAGACAACGAACTGAAACGCCGGAAAATAGCGCTCGCATGAATCAAGCGCGGTGGCGAGCACCGCTTCGCATTGCCGGCTCGACGCCGTGACTCCGCCGGCCAGGACCAAGGCATGGCGAAACATCACGACCCCGTTCTGCGCCCAGACATCGAAGTGTCCGATCCACAGTTGCTCGTTGATGAGCGCGATCAATTTTTGGACGTCCGGCAGCCGAGGCTCCGGCACCTTGATATCGAAAGCGCAAGCCAGATGCAGCGTTTCGATGTCATTCATCCATGTAAACGACACCTGATAGTTGGTCCAACGACCGGTGACGACAAGGCCGATCTCTTCTTCGCCCGCGCGCTCGAATGGCCAATTGTTGCTGGCGGCCATACGCTCGACAACGTCGAGCGGACTATCGTGATGATCGTATGTAGCAGTTTCAATAAGTGCCATGCCGTCTCCACAGTGGCAGGAGGTGGACGCACGCCACAGCACCGTTCTAAATGCCGGCTGCATTTTGACGCAGGGACGACTTTTGCATGCCGGTTGACGGAAAGCCCCGAATCAGCCCGTCCACCGACTATAATCGGCCCGATTCAAATCGCCAAAGCCCGTCCAAGACCTTGTCCCCTCAACATTACCCGCACTCATGAAGTGATTTGCCCATCGGGCACAATCCTGAAAAGTTTGCCGTCCACAGCTGGGTCTGCGACAAGTTGACTCGGAGCGCTCGACGACACGCTGCGGGCCGCCAAAATAGGCTGCTCAATCGAACAAGGTCGACACCGATTCCTCGGCGGCGGTTCGACTGATGGCTTCGCCGATCAGAGTCGCAATCGACAACACACGAATATTCTTCGCCTCGGTAACGGCTTTGGTGGGCTGTATCGAGTCGGTGATCACCAATTCCTTGAGTCGCGATTTCACAATCCTGGGAATGGCGCCGCCGGACAGGACTCCGTGGGTGATGTAGCCGTAAACCTCCTTGGCGCCCTTATCGAGCAGGGCGTCGGCGGCGTTCACCAAGGTGCCGCCGGAATCCACAATGTCATCGACCAGCACGCAGATGCCGCCGTCGACCTCGCCGATGACATTGGCCACCTCGGATTCACCGGGACGCTCCCGTCGCTTGTCGACGATGGCGAGCGGCGCATTGATCCGCTTGGCCAGTCCGCGCGCCCGCACCACGCCGCCGACGTCGGGCGAAACCACGATGACCTTGGACAGGTCGAACCGCTGCTTGATGTCGCGCACGATCACCGGCGCGGCGAAAAGATTGTCGGTCGGAATATCGAAGAAGCCTTGAATTTGTCCGGCATGCAGATCGAGCGTCAGCACGCGGTCGGCGCCGGCATGCGTGATCAGATTGGCGACGAGCTTGGCCGAGATCGGCGTGCGCGGGCCGGGTTTGCGATCTTGCCGGGCATAGCCGTAATACGGAATGACCGCCGTGATCCGCCGCGCCGAAGCGCGCCGCAACGCGTCGATAATGATCAACAACTCCATCAGGTGGTCATTGGCGGGGTACGAGGTCGACTGAATGACGAATACGTCGGCCCCGCGCACGTTCTCCTGGATTTCAACGAAGATTTCCATGTCGGCAAAGCGCCGAACCACGGCCTTGGTCATCGGCGTTGAGAGATAGCCGGCAATGGCCTCGGCCAGCGCAGGATTGGAGTTGCCGGCGACGAGCTTGATCGCTCCATTTTTGCCCGCCATGCCCGCTCTCTCCTGCGCGCCTAACCCGCGGCGCATGATCTCCAAAATCTTGGGGTGAAGACCCCCAACTGGAAAAGATCATGCCCGAACAAAGCCGTAGCTCTGATACAAGCCGCATATCGGGCTGGCAACATGAATCAACGTCAATCCAAGGTCTTTCCTCGGCTTTTCCGGTGCGATCCCAAGGGCTTCGCCGCCATGGCTCACCGGCTGAGGGCCCAGCCAACGAAGAGGGGATCGCGACGGCTGTTCGCTATTCGCCCGTTAATGCGATGGCGCTGATGTGGCGGCCGTAATCGGCCTCGGCGCGGTGGGTGGTGCGGCGATAGCTGAAAAAACGTGCCGCGTCGGCATAGGTGCAAAGACCGAGATCCTCGACATGGCCCACGCACGCGCGCTCGAGCCGCGCCGCGACATAGCCGCCGAGATCGAACAGCGCGCGGCCGTCGCGCGCGGCGGGGGAGAAAAACCGCCGGCTTTGCGGATCGTCGGTATGAAAGCGCGCGATGAATTCGGGCCCGACCTCATAATTGGGTTGCCGGATCATGGGTCCGATCGCGGCGCGAATCTGATCGCGTTTCGCGCCAAGCCGCTCCATGGCTGCGACCGTGGATTCAACGACGCCGGTCAAAGCGCCACGCCAACCGGCATGCGCAACGCCGATCACGCGCGCGTGCGGCTCGGCCAAGAGAACCGGGCCGCAGTCGGCCGTCGTCACGCCGATCGCAAGCGCTCGCATTCGCGTGACGATGGCGTCAGCCCGGGCGCGGTTCTCGGCCCGCCACGGCGCTTCGACGACGGCGACATCCGGTGAATGGGTTTGGTAGGCGGTGAGCAGGCGAGACGGCTCGACCCCGAGCGCCGCCGCCATGCGTGCGCGGTTTTCCGCGACATTGGCGGCGACGTCGCGCGAGCCAGTGCCGCCGTTCAAGCTCTCGTAGAGGCCTACGGAAACGCCGCCGGCGCGCGTGAAGAAGGCGTGGTGGATGCCGGCGAGCGCAAGCGAAGAAGCCTCAACTTTCATGCGTTCGTCTCAAAGCCGGGAAGAGGGCCGAGATTAGGCGCCCCGAACGCGATCGCCTTGAACAATTCGCCCATGCCCTTAGCGCCGCCCCCGATCAGCCGGGAAAATGCGCTCTCGATCGCGGCGGCTTTGTCCCGCGACGCGCCCGCCTTGAGCGCGGCCGCGCGTTTCTCGATACCGAGGCGAAGAAACAAGTCGCGTTGCGGTACCGGGCCGTGAACGCGTGCGCCCATGGTTTCGGCGCAATGCGCCAAGGCCTCGAAATCGACGTGGGCGGTCAAATCCGCGTGGCCCGGCGCGCGCAGGGGATCGGTGAAGCAATGCCGTGCGACCGCCTGGAGCGTATCGCCCAAACCGGAATGGGCATGCCCATAATCGATGATCAAAGCGGCGCCCTCGCTGCGCGTCCGGCGGCCCAGTTCGAGTGCAAGCGCGTCGGCGCGCCATTCATAGATCGAGCCGACCGGCGCTTGGCGCAATGGGCGCGGCATCGATGTTTCGAAGTTGGCCAGCGGTTCGCGCGCTGGCTCGACCGCGAGATTGCCGTCGGCTCCGACGATCACGACCCGTTCGTGCCAGCCGTCGGTTTGCTTGACAGCCTGGTGAACCGGAAGCGCGTCGATGAACTCGTTCGCGATGATGATGCTCGCGCCGGCGGGAACGTCCTCGAGCTTGTCGTGCGCCATCAGCGGCACCTCGGCCTCCGCGAGCCGGCGCTCCTGGATTGCGCGGAGCGCCGGGCTGATCTCGACGAGGTGAAGCACGACCGCGTCGTAAAAGCCCCTGAGCACCTTGGCGGCGCGAAGTGCATCTTGCATGAGCGTGCCGCGGCCCGGGCCGAGTTCGACAATGCGCAGATTTTCCGGCTCGCCCATCTGCCGCCAGACCGCCGCCATCCACAAGCCGATGAGCTCGCCGAACATTTGGCTGATCTCCGGAGCGGTGATGAAATCGCCGCCGGCGCCGAGCGGATCGCGGTTGATGTAGTAGCCATAGCGCGGGTCGGTCAGGCAAAGCCGCATGTATTCGGCGAGCGGCATCGGGCCGCTGACGGCGATGAGCCTGCGAATTTCGTCGAGCAGCGGCGGGTGCGCGTCAGCCATTTTTGAGCTTGGCCGTGCGCTTGAAAGCGACGACGAGCACGGCGATGCCGGCGAGAATCAACGGAACGCATAACAGCATTCCCATCGTGAGCCCGCCCCATAGAAAGCCGAGTTGCACATCGGGCTCCCGGAAAAATTCGCAGGTGATGCGTGCGACGCCGTAGCCGATCGCAAAGATGCCGGTCACGACTCCCGGCCGCTTGAGCGCGCCGAAACGGACGAGAAGAGCGAGCACGATGAAGAGCACGACACCCTCAAGCGTCGCCTCGTAGAGCTGGCTCGGATGGCGAGGGATCGGTCCGCCGTGCGGAAACACTATCGCCCAGGAGACATCTGTCGGCCGCCCCCACAATTCGCCGTTGATGAAATTGGCGATGCGGCCGAGAAACAATCCGATCGGCGCGACGGCCGCCGCGACGTCGCCGAGCGACAATACCGGGATGCCTCGCCGCATAGCAAAGAGCACGATAGCGACGATGCAGCCGAGAACGCCGCCGTGAAAAGACATGCCGCCATTCCACAGCTGCAGGATCTCGATCGGATTCTCGGCAAAATGCGGAAGATTGTAGAACAACACGTAGCCGATGCGGCCGCCGAGAATGATGCCGAGCGTGATCCAAATGACGAAATCGTCGAAGTCGATCACCGTGAACGGCGCCGGGCCGCCCCATAGACGCTCGGATGAAATGATGGCGCGCGCATAGAACCAGCCGGCGATGATCCCGACGATATAGGCAAGGGCATACCAGCGCACCGAAAACGGTCCGATCGAAATCAAGATCGGATTGATCGCGGGAAACGGAATGACCGGAAGAACGAACATCGTTGGAATTCCTCAAACGCGCATTGCAGTCACCGCGCTCTTATGCCCGGCACCGTCATGACGCCGCAATTCCTGCGGCAACTTTGCGGCCAAACCCCTTGCGGGTGACGGGCACCATTGCCATTGTCTTTGCGCATAGCAGGAAGGCGCGGGTGTGCGCCACGGGATGCATTCACAGGCTGCGGAGGCGAGAATGGTCCAGACAACGAATCGGTTCTTCGACGAGGTCGCTCGCTTAATGAATGATGCGGCGGGTGTCGCGCAAGGCGTGCGCCGGGAGTTCGAGACACTGTTCCGCAACCAGGCGGAGCGATTTCTGCGCGACCTCGATGTCGTCAAGCGCGAGGAATTCGAGGCGGTCAAGGACATGGCACGGATCGCTCGCGAGGAAAACGAGGCGCTCAAGGCTCGTATCGCCGCTTTGGAGGCCATGGTCAAAGAGGCCAAAGACGCCGCCAAAGAGGCTCCGCCGACGGTCAAGGCCCCCGCGGCGCAGGAGCCCGGCTCCTCCGATACTGCAATCCCGAATATCGATCGGCCGCCCGAGTAGCACTGTCTCGATTGCCGGTCCTCTGTTGAATCCGGCCGGCTCACCTTGATTACCGGCATTTCTTGTTTTTCAGGGCTTACGCCGCTATAAGCGCGGCGGCCGCGGCTTCACCGGCACCCCTGGAGGCTGACGCGGCATTTCCCGTGTGATTGCACGTTCTTAAGTGAGGATACACCATGGCGACCGTCAATTCGATCAAGGCGGCTGCACGTTCGCGGGCAGGCAAGGGGGCCGCCCGAGCCGAGCGTCGCGCCGGCCGCGTACCCGGAATCATCTACGGCGACGGCAAGCCGCCGCTGCCGATCTCGCTTGATTTCGCCGATTTGCGCCAGCGCATCTATGCCGGCCACTTCTTGACGACCATTCATGACGTCGAGATCGACGGCGTGAAGCACCGCGTCATCCCCCGCGACTTTCAGCTCGACGCCGTCCGCGACATGCCGCTGCATGTCGACTTCATGCGGTTGGGTGAGGGCGCGACCATCCGCGTCAATATCCCGATCTATGTGCGCAACGCCGACCAGTCACCCGGCGTCAAGCGCGGCGGCACCGTGAGCATCGTCACGCACAGTGTGGAAGTGCGTTGCCGCGCCGATGCCATTCCGAGCGGCATCGAAGTCGATGTCGGCGGCCTAGAAATCAACCATTCCAAGCATCTCAGCGACATCACCCTGCCGGAAGGCGTGCGGGCCATGAGCGGCCGCGACATTACCCTTGTTACGGTCGTGCCGCCGTCGGGCTATGCCGAAGAAATGAAGGCGGCTGCTGAAGCGGCCGCTGCCGCTGCCGC
>JBAPZR010000344.1:0-1577 GCA_049285335.1 Xanthobacteraceae bacterium
CGTTCCAGTAAGTCTGCTCATTACCTACGATGCCACGCGGGCCACGGATGGGAGCGTGCCGGCAAACGTGCACCGCTACATCAACCTCTATCAATCCTCGAACATTCTGGGTGGCGGAGACCTTACCCCTGGATCTGGATTCCGCGGGCATTACGCTAGCTACAATCTCAAGGACCGCAGCGAAATTATCCACGTCAATTTAGACAAGTTCAGTCGTATTCAGGAGCTATTGGCTGCCAAAATAAGGTCGATGGGCGAGGGCGAGGCCGAGGCCGTACCAATCCGCGTCGTGTTTGCGGCCACTGGTCCGATCGAGCTGTGGGATGACGGCATGGCCGTCTCGGCCCATGCCGGCGATACGCTGCACTCGCTGGCGGACATGTATCACGTCCCGGTCTGGGCGCTGGCCCAGCTGAATAGGAAATCAGAGAACGCCGCCCTTAACGAAGGCGAGCGCGTAATAGTGCCCCGCTATCTCGGCCAGAGGATCGCATCGAGATCCGCTTCCCCGAATGCAGCCAAGCCGCCTTCGGACGAGGAGCCAAAGCCCAAGCCCGGCGAAGACAAAACCAGCCAGTAAACGCGGCTTTGTAGTCGTCGCCCGATGCAAGTCGTCGAGCCCGTATCATCGGCAAGTGGTTGCAGACAAGGGGCGCGAATGTCCGCAATGGGTCATAAGCGGACATCGCTTTAAGTCTGCGGCATATCCGCCTTACCCCCAAAAGCGGACATCGCTGAGTGCAACGGACATGTCCGCTTTGTGCCAAAAGCAGACATCAGCCCCGCTCGATCATCGCGTCGGCGCTAAGCAATTCTATGGCTTCGTTGAGCAGAACTTCGGCAGACGGTCCATTACAACATTCATTCTCAGCACGGGGCGATTATGGCGTTGAGATTAGACCCTTGCTTGTGGAGACTATGAACCTGTTGCCCCACCGGACTATAGAGTTCACCGTCCCAACCCCTGGCACCGTCTGTCCCGGCGTCGCCCTCCAGATTCCATTGGGCCCTTCCAAGACAGCCGTGCCTTCGGAAACTTCGCGGAGCGTCCAGCCTTTGATTGTTGTTGGGCTCGTCTCCGGTGGAGGAGTAAGTTTTGGTGGCGTCCGAAGCTCCTTCGCCCTGTCCGCCGGCCGATGGTGCAATGGTCGCTCGTGGAAGGAGATAGTCTGGACCGCTGTGGAAAGTTTCGTGCTCTGCAGGATTTCGGCAATCTCATCCCGACCGACCTCCCGAACAATGGGGTTTGGAACCTGAAGGCGATCGCCCTTTTGGGCATCGGGCATCGGAGCGGAAGCCGCGTTGGATTGTTGCTCTGGACCCGGAGAAACAGCAGAAGGTTCAGGGTGAGAATTTCCGGTCGATATACGCCCCAAGCCCAAACCGAATGGCAACGCCGATGCGCTTAAATTGATCCACGCCAAGCTACCGCCCGCCGCCAATAAACCTACAATAAGCACCACGTAGAATGCCTTGCTGTCGCCAGGTGCCAGCGAGTTTAATACCTTGTGGCTTTCATCAATGTTGAATTCAGAAGATCGGCACACTGTCGGCTAGGCGCTTCCCACGATCGGTCT
>JBAPZR010000345.1:0-2877 GCA_049285335.1 Xanthobacteraceae bacterium
CGATAGGAATAGTCGATGTCGCCTGCTTTGCAGCGGAAACTGCATTTCCGCCAGTCACAATGACATCGACTTTAGATCGGACGAACTCCGCAACGAACTCGGTGATGCGCTCTTCGCGTCCCTCTGCCCAACGATATTCGATCGTGATGGTCCGCCCCTCGATCCAACCAAGCTCGCGTAGTCGCTTGTCAAATACTTCAACCGGCCACGCTGATTTCGCAACCGTCCCAAGAAATCCGATGGTCGGCAGCTTGCCAGCCGGCTGCTGCGCGCGCGCTGCCAACGGCCACGTAGCCGCTCCGCTGCCGAGAAGCGATATGAACTCACGCCGCCTCACGGGATTTACTCCCCTGGCCGAGAACCACCTTCGTGAAACTCTAATACGATCTTCGAGCGAGAGCCATGCACTGCACTGCAGCAAAGAAATGCGCTCTCATGTCCGCTTTACCCCCGAAAGCGGACATTGGCTCACCTGTTTATGAGTACACGCCCTGGCCAGCCTGGCTTAGCACAAACGGTTTGGTAACCACTTGCGCAGCAAGCTGCCGAATTCCGATGGATGTTCCGATGGCCAGAATAGAGGTAATGCTTTTAGCAATCTTAGCGTCGTTTTGGCTCGGCGTTTTGGTCGGCCGCATCTGGCGAATTCGTCGCGATGAAATGGAGCGACGTGCCAATTTCGCCCTACCGACCGTCGCGCGCATTCCGCGCCCAGGAGATGCTGAGCCCAGTGGGCAGGCGTCCGCTTAACCACCCTCAGAGCCAGTTGCGGTTATCGCACGAAAGAGCCGCAATAAAGCCGCGATACATTTGCTGAATAAGTGGGGATGCGCTGATGAACCCTGCTGACCAAAAAGCTCCCAAAGCTACCGAATGCCCGTCGACCGGTGCTGCTGCTGGTTCTATTGATAAGTTGGACGAACGGTTACGCGTCTCTGTCGACGCCCTACTACATCTAAGCCCTCCGCCGACCCCGGAATTGGACGACCTTCTATCGGCGATCAGCCATCACCTTGACGGCGAAGCTTCGGAGCGAAAGGCGATTCGTAGTCGCCTCCTTGCAATAGAAAATGAGATGGAAAGGACAGCCTCGGGAGGGTTTGTCCGCTACGTGGTCGCGACTTGTATTGTTGTTGCCACCATCTTGGCTTGGCAATCTTACGGCGAAGCAGCTAAGCGGATGATCGCGACAAGCGCTCCCGAACTTGGCTGGTCGCCGGAAACCAAGCAGATGATCGCGGGCTGGGTGCAGCTAACTGGCTGGACGAAGCCGCTGACCGCCGAAAGCAAAGCGGCATTCACAGCGTGCAGGAATTGCTATCGCTGGTGAAGGCGAATCCCGGCAAGTACAGCTATGCAGCGCCCGGCAACCTTGTCGATGAAATGTTCAAGGTCTCGAACGAACTCGACATCGTGCGTGTTCCCTTCAATAGCGCACCGCCGGCTATTGCCTCGACCATTGGTGGCTTTACGCAAATGGCGTTCACCTCGATTGGCGCCGCCGTTCCGAGCATCAATGCAGGGAAACTGCAGGCACTGGCGGTGACTAGCCACAAACGCTCGCCTGCGCTCCCAGATGTGCCGCCATTGGCAGAAGCTGGACTGCCCGAGCAGGAAGCTTCGTTCATGCAAGGGGTCTTGGTTCCAGCGCGAACGCCCAAGGTCATTATCAATCAGCTTCAAGGTGAGATCGCGCGCATCGTCGCGCTGCCGGATGTCACCCAAAAACTGGCGCGTACGTTAAATCGGAGATTGTACGCTGGGGCGATATCGTCCGCAGGTCAAACCTCAAGGTCGAATGAGATGGATTGGCTCGTCGCTCCAGTAAAGCGGAAGTGACGCGGACGTGACGGAATGGCTGGCGGCGCAACTGTCATGTCCGATCGCAAGATGCCAGCTCTCCATGCGCCGTCGAGAATCGGCGCATCTGCGGGCCCCGCATGTCATTGCTTCCGCCACGGCGTGCACATATCCTCCAACAGTGGCTAATGGGAGTCTCAGATGTCTATCGAGGGGCTTATCTTGCATCACGGTGAGGCTCACGGAGTCACTTTGCATCACACCCGTGTTGATTACCTGATCACGGCCGAACACTCCAAACAGTGCTCCTTGTTCGAGTTTACGATTGCGCCGGGATTCAACACGGGCGCGCACTACCACACCAAGATCGAAGAGATTTTTTACGTTCTCGAAGGAGAACTTGATCTGCGCTGCGGCGAGCGCACCGTTCGTGGCGGACCGGGAACTTGCGTGTTTGTTCCTCCGGGCGCAGCCCACGCGTTCGGAAACTCTGGCTCCGCACCCGGCCGGATGCTTCTGATCACTGCGCCACCAGGACATGAGAAGTATTTCGATGAATAGCGCGACCTGATCGCCAAGGGCGGCAGGCCGGATCCGGATGCGCTCGCCAAGCTGCGGGCAAAATATGACACGGTTCAACTTGCATCACTGACACCAGGCTGATCGTGCCCCAAAGCAGACATCCGCCAGCGCGATTTATCGCTCCTTCACGATGAACTGGAAGAAGCTTCCATTTGTGAAGCAGGAGCCTTAGCCCAATCGTGTGCCCGTGCGGACGATCGGCCTGCAAGTCGCCTCAGCTGGCCGCCCCTCATCGAGCGCGCCGGTGCTGCGCAATTACGGCCGACACGGCTCGGAGGTCGATGCGGCGTTGTGCGTTGCCGCAAAATCAGCGCGCTGATGTCTGCTTTGGGTCATAAGCGGACATTGAAGCGCTTCCGCCTAATGTCCGCTTTACCCCCAAAAGCGGATATTGGTTGAGTGCGACGGGATGTCCGCTTTGTGCCAATAGCGGACATTGAGACGCCCTGGCACCACTTCGCAGATTCAAGTCCGCTTCTTACCCCAAGCCTGAAC
>JBAPZR010000346.1:0-5518 GCA_049285335.1 Xanthobacteraceae bacterium
GCGCTATCGTTTGCCCACAATCTACCCGTATCGTGTCTTTGCCGCCGAAGGTGGTTTGATGTCCTACGGAGTCGATGTAACCGATCTGCTTCGGGGCGCGGCCTCCTACATCGACCGAATACTTCGCGGTGAAACGCCGAACGCACTTGCAGTCCAGCAACCGACCAGATTTGAACTAGTCGTCAACGCAAAAACGGCGAGGATGCTCGGCCTTACAATTCCAACATCGATGCTCGTTGCTGCCGAAGAGGTGATCGAATAAATGGCGGAATGTCCGCAAATGACCCAAAGCGGACATGTGCGGTGACTCTGAAGCGCCTTTGAACAAGGATTGACCGCAGCGAAAGACCTGTTGTCATTGACAACATAACAACCTGCGCGCCAGAGGACGCGCAGGCGAAAGTCAATAACTACAACTACGCTTTTGGCGGGCCTTTAGTGCGTATAACGATAATGCCGAACGCCAGCTGCAGTGGCGTAGATATGGCGCCGGACAACGGGGTGATAGGCGGATCTGTAACCCCCGTAAGCTGGGTAGGTGTAACCGGCCCCATAACCAGAGCTATAGGCCGGGGCGTAGCTGTTTGCTGCGTAGCCGAAACCGGTCCCATAACCAGAGCTATAAGTTGGGGCGTAGCCGTAACCGGTCCCGTAGCCATAGCCAGAAGCGGGGTAGCCATAACCATAGCTGTAAGCCGGATAGCCATAACCGTAGCCGTAGGATGACGCCGCGATCGCACCACCGATTAGCGCTCCGGCTGCGAGCCCGGCTGCGGCGCCGCCCCAGCCCCATCCGCCGCGCCAACCCCAACCCCAAGCATGAGCTGGACTTGTGAGCGACGGAACGGCGGCAGTCATCAGCGCCGCCGATAAAGCCGTAGTACGTAATAGTTTCATCAATCCCTCCTACAAACTGTCAAGCTGTCGCCAGATACGGCACTCAATCTTCAAGTGAGATCCGCGGCTCGGCCTATTACGCGTTGATATCGAAATCGACACTTACGTATAATACAGACGGCCGATAATGGATTTACGTGAGCGCCTGCCCTGGTCCCGCACGACCAATCAGGCGGGTTGTTGTTCGCCAATCCCCGGTGCGGAGAGGCGTTTGAGTTGCGGGTGATGCGCACCGGTGCCGTACTTGCGGATAGGACGAATAATCGTCGCACAGCAACACTAGCGCGCGGGACAATCGACTGCGAGTCTCCAGCACACGCGCGTAGGGTTCAGATGTCTGCTTTTGGGGGTGAAGCGGAAATGCTCCGGGCCTGGCGAAATGTCCGCTTATGAGCCAAAGCGGGAACGCCCACGCCTTCACTCACCCGGAAGTGAAGATGAGAACGCTTCGCAAGACTCGCTGTTTTGATCCAGATCAATATGCGGCGTTGACTAAGCTGGTTTCACTGTCGAGAGCCTCATTGCATACAAGTCAGACAGCGCATGGGAGGACTCTGATGCCGCGCACGAAGAATAATTCAAAGCGAAACAGCCGGAACAGAGCGGCACCCGCCTTGGGTATCGCCGGAGTGTCTTTGGCGATGGCCGGCGGAGCGTCCGCATCAACTGCTGGATCGGCAGTGGATGTGCCGGTGCAGAACACCGCGTCTCATCACGAACTCTTCCTCGGTGAGGAAGAAATTTCTGACGTCAGTTTGTCGACGTTTTACGCCTTCGACAAAGAAAACACTGCAGCGCCTCAGTTTGGCGAAAAAGTTGCCTGGGGCTGCAGGTGCGGGTGCCGTGGCTGCAGGTGCGGCGGCTGCCGGTGCGGTTGGAGAGGCTGTGGTGGATGCGGAGGCTGCGGCGGTTGTTGCGCTCGCTGGGGACGTTGCCGCTGGTGCTAGACGCGACTGAGTGGGCTAGCAAGCTTGAAGTCTGCTTTTTTGGCACCCGCTTTTCTGGTCGGACCGCGTATCAGTCGGCGCAAACTTGAAACGCCATTCGACGAAGGCGAAGCCGTCGGCTCCCATATCCCGGCGGCTTTGCTGTTTCAGTTCGCAAATGCCCCAATCAGCTCGCACGTCGGAAGCGACGACGATTACACAGGCGCGTCCTTTGACCGTAAACATTCCTGACTTTTTTGACACTCGCGTCAGGTTCTATGCGGCCCGGAACGTAGCAGTATCAGCATAAAGCCACCTTTGGCTCTTCCTCGGAAGTCAAAGTGGTAATTCATATAGAATTGGTTCCCTCTGTTTGGGTGGAAAGCCCAATGGGAACCGACATGCCTGAATGGAAACTCCATTGGCTCGAAGCGGAAGGCGACCTGGAACCGTGGCGTCCTCAGATTGCCGCAGAAATCGAAGCTGCTCGGGCTACCGTGTCGCGGTTAGTGGTGCCGCCACGGCTGGACATTCTGGTGGAGCGAATTCCTGACAAGGTGATCCCCGAGATCGGCATCGCCGGACATATCTATCGGCGTAGCCTGTTCGCGCTCACACTCGACCCGGATAACCCGAATTTTGCTGGCTCCCTGACAGACGGAAATCTTCGCCGTCACGTGGCCCATGAAGTCCATCATTGTCTCCGGAAGAGTGGACCCGGCTATGGGAAGAGTCTTGGCGAGGCCCTTGTGAGTGAAGGATTAGCCGGGCAGTTCGTCACGCGCCTGTTCGGCACGCCTCCCGAGCCGTGGGAGCGGGCAGTTGAATCTCCTGTTGCATTAAGCTTCTTTCCCGCCGCCGACGTGATGGCCTCGACCGCCTACGATCACCGGGCTTGGTTCTTCGGGGCGGGCGGACAATTCCCTCGCTGGCTCGGGTACACGCTCGGCTACATGATTGTTGGCCGATGGCTTGAAACAGTGCCGGAAGTGGACGGAGCCGCGCTGGTTAGCGTCGCCGCTGCTGATGTCCTTGCGGCTTGGTGGAATAAGAAATAGATTCCGCAAGGCCTCGTGCTCCGTCAAACAGCCTAGGCACGCATCACGCCCGCGTAAGCCGAACATGATACGCCTCATCCGATAGGCTTGCTCGACTTGGCTATCACGTACTGTGAAGCGGACATCGGCCCGACATTCTGAAATGTCCGCCTGTGACCCAAGGCGGACATTGCCAACCGCTGCTCGGCTGATCAGGATTAGCCCCCACAAAGGGGGCATCATGCAATTCGATATCGACAAAATGGCGGCCATGGGCCGCTATGAACTACTGCTCGGGACCGTGGTGCCGCGGCCGATCGCTTTGGTTACGACGGTCTCGGCTGACGGTGCGATTAATGCGGCCCCGTACAGCCTTTTCAATGTGATGGGGCATGATCCAGCGGTCGCAATGATTTCGGTTCTGGCGCATCCGGATCAAAGATTGAAAGACACTGCCAGCAACATTTTGGCGACAAAGGAATTCGTCATCAATCTCGTATCGGAGCCGCTTGCAGAGGCAATGAACATTACATGTATTGACGCGCCGCCCGGAACGAATGAGTTAGAGCTTGCGAAGCTAAAAACTGCGCCATCGATTTGCTGATGCCGGCGGCTTTCCTCGCAATGAGGAATTTCATAGATCGTTGAAGGAGAGATACCTTGACGCCTACCAGTGACGTGGCCCCTCCCGAAGTGCAGCGCGTTACGGTCGAGCTTAAGAGGCCGTCGGAGCTTTACCCGACCGGCATGATGACGTTCGGCTACTTCACGTATGTCGATAACGTCGTAACGATGACCGACCCGAAAGGTATGCCTGCCGAAGACGGTAATGGCGGGCGTTACACGCAGCCAGCCGAACCGGGCTTTGAACGGGTTATAGCGTGTCAGCTGACGAGACGGTTGCGTGACGCCTTGCGCAGCGGCGGCGTTACGTCGTCAGCACCGAAGGCTGATTTCAGCGGCCCGATCGACTACGGCAATAAACGTTGGCGAGGAGTTTGAATTCTGCGACTGGTGTCTTCGCTCACCTAGCGGCATAAAGAAAGGGACCGGCCATCGCGCCAGTCCCTTCCAGTGCTTGCTCTAGCAACTTAGCCTTTGGTAACAACCGGCGGAGGCGGAGCTTTGCCCTTGCCGACTCCGTAGGTTTGGGCAGAGGCCGCGACGCTAAAGAGCGTCACTGCCAATGCCGTCAGTAGTGCGAGTGCTTTCATGGCACTCTCCCCCTTTGTCATGACAAACGCAGATGAGTAACCCGCGGAATGACGCCACCGCTAGTGCTGAAAAGACACGGTGGACATTTAAAATAAGAGTTTGCTGCTACTTAATGCCTAATGCTGTTTCTTCTTGGCCAATTCGATGAATTCTTGGAAGGTATAGCCCGCATCTTCAATGGCATCTTTAATTCGGCCTTCCAAATCTTCTGCCCCGTAAGCGAACGATATGCGGACGAATTGCGGCATGTCCTTCTCGAACAGGTCCCGCAACGCTTTGTCCAGAGCCTTTTCGCCGCCATCTTCGTAGGCGCGGCGAAGCTTATTTACTTCGAGCCAATCGAGGTCTGTCAGCCATGATGGATCTTCTGGCTCACCAAGATCACTCATGTACGCCGCCTTGTGTTGAGCGGAGCGCAGCTGCAGCAGCTTCGCCACGTTGCGGCGATCCGCGGCGCATCTTTTCGATTTGATCCTGATCAAAGCGCAGGTTGGCCCACTATGGTTCGGTTTTTCGGCCGCACTATAGGATCATCAAATGACACACGACGATTACATGTGGGCTTGGCTGATTATCGGTATTTGGTCTGCGCTTTGCATTCTTGCGGCCCTCCTTATGTGGCCGCTTAGCGAGCCTAAAGGTAACTCTTCTTGAACAGCCCTTAGGTGGGCGCATGGCCACCTGCTCCCGTACGATGATCGACCAGGGCGGCGGGAAGCGGCGAGCCGTCACTTAGGCTGAACCCTCTAATGCATCGAGCCTTCGCGAATCTGAAGCCTCTGTTCAAGCCACTCGCGCTTTTTGGAAACATCGGCTGCCAGCTCGGCAGACAATCCCCTAACTATTTCGCCGCGCCTTGGCTCGGGCATGTTGGCTAAGGCAGTCGTCAGCAGTTCCATTAGGGCGGCGGCGAGAACTTCAAGGTCGGCCAAATTCATCGGTTTTGGTTTCCCAACGCCGGCAGCTTTCTGCAGCCGCCGAAGCATGGCGTCTCTGCGGGGGCCAAACTCCTTCAGGAATCTCGCCGTATCGTCGCTGCTCATTAGATCTCTCCGTGCGTAACTCCAAACCGCGGCCCAGAGGGCCATGACTCACCGAGGCTGATACCGGGCTGCACGTTACTCCTTCCGCAACAGTCCTGGCAGCTTCGCAAAATTCACCGCAATCCTTCGCGCCTCGTCTTTGGTCAGCATCTTGGCCGCCGACCGCCGTCCCGGCTCTTCCTCGTAATAGACATAGGCCAGCTTTTGACCGCTGCTGTCTAACACGACGAAAGCGGAGCCGGTGTCGGTGTCCTCAACTGACCAAGGCGGCGGGAAGCGGCGTTGCGTCATTTAGGCCGTGGGTGTCTCATTTTTTCGCCGGAAAATAACACCAGGCCGGATTATCGGGACCGGGAGCCAGGCTGTGGCAATAGCCATCTCTCCACCATACCAGCGGTGC
>JBAPZR010000347.1:0-2034 GCA_049285335.1 Xanthobacteraceae bacterium
CGCATAGGATGTCTGCTTCGGCACGATCGGCTGGTTCCGGTGCAGCTCTTTGAAGAAATCGACCGCCGGGGTCATATCACTGTCGCTGCCGCCTAGCGCCGTGTTGACCGCCACCGCGCCGACATAACCCACCGCGGCGGAGGACGGATCGAGATAGCCGATCATGCCTTTATATTGCGGCTTCAACAAATCCTTCCAGCAAGCCGGCACCGGATTGCCGCCAAGCGCGTCTTTGTTGACGAAGAGCCCGAGCGTGCCGGAATGGATCGTCGTCCAATAGCCGTCAGGATCCTTCAAGGCGGTAGGCACCTGATCCCAGCCTTGCGGCTTATACGGCGCGATCACGTCCGCTGATTTGGCCTTCATGCCGAAATTGACGCCATAGTAGACGATGTCTGCGACCGGGTTCCCTTTCTCAGCGATGATTTGCGACAGCGACTGGCCTGAATTCTTGTTATCGAACGGAATGTCGTAGCCGAGGTCCGCCTTGATCGACTTGAGCATGGTGGCGAAATCGGCCCATTGCGGCGGGCAATTGTAGCAAATGACGTCGGCGGCTCGTGCAGCGCCGCCCGTTCCGAACACCATCAGCGCGGCATAAAAAAAGAGCCCGGACCATTTGCGCATTTCCACCTCCCAAAAGCCATTCATGGCCGGTAGTGCACCGAATTTAGGCGCACGATACTATTGCAATCCGATGACAGTTTCGACTTGAGATCAGGCCCGCGCAACTTTATCCGGACCGTGACGCAGGACGAAAATCAAGCTTCGGGAAGCGAGATGAATTTCGATTTCACCGACGAACAGAAGCAGTTTGCCGAACAGGTGCGCCGCTTCGCGCGCGAGCATCTCGCCAAGGATGCGCTCACGCGCGCCCACAATCCGCGCTTTCCATTCGACGCCGCGGAAATGATCGCCAAGCAAGGATTGATGGGCATCACCCTGCCGCAGAACGAAGGCGGGCAGGGCGGCACGCTGATGGACGCGGTGATCGCCATCATGGAGGTTGCCGCAGCATGCCCGCGCAGCGCCGATGTCGTGCAGTTCGGCAATTTCGGTCCGATTCGGACATTCGCCGAATACGGCACACCGTCGCAGAAGACACGCTGGCTGGGCGATCTCCTCGCCGGCCGGGCGGTCATGAGTCTCGGTATGACCGAGCCTGACGCCGGCTCCGCACTCACCGATCTGAAGGCCAGCGCGCGGGCTGACGGCGGTGGTTACGTGATTGAGGGTACCAAAGTGTTCTCGACCTTCAGTCCTGATGCGCAGATTTTTCTCATCTATGTGCGATTTGGCCCCGGCGTTGGCGGCATCGGGTCCGTTCTGGTCGAACGCGGCACGCCGGGATTTTCAATCGGCGCGCCGGCGACGTTCATGAGCGGAGAGCAGTGGTGTGAACTGCATTTCGCCGACTGCCGCATTCCGGCCGAGAATCTGCTGCTGGGGCCGGGAGGCTTCAAGAAGCAAATGGCCGGATTCAACGTCGAGCGACTCGGCAATACCGCCCGTTCGCTTGCCTACGGCCGCTACGCTTTCAACGCGGCGCGGGAATACGCGACGACGCGCCGCCAATTCGGCCGCCCGCTATGCGAATTCCAGGGCCTGCAGTGGAAGTTCGCCGACATGGCGATCAAGCTCGAGAGCGCGCAACTCCTGCTCTATCGCGCGGCGGCCAATGCGGATCGCGGCCTGCCGTCCGCCTACGAGACCGCCATCGCCAAAACGGCCTGCAATCAGGCCGGCTTCGAAGTCGCCAGCGAGGCGGTTCAGATCATGGGCGCGCTGGGCTATAGCCGGGAGACGCTGGTCGAATATTGCATGCGGCGAGCGCGCGGCTGGATGATCGCTGGCGGCTCAATCGAAATATTGAAGAACCGCATTGCCGAACATGTTTTCGATCGGCGGTTCGACCAGCGCGGCCGGTCATCGGCCGCGTCGGAGTGAAAGCCCTCACGTTCGGCCGCTTGAGAAAATAAACAGCAATAGGGCGACCACAACCACTCCGGCGGCCAATGCCGCAATATCCAGCGC
>JBAPZR010000348.1:0-1764 GCA_049285335.1 Xanthobacteraceae bacterium
CTCGCCTTCGAGCGCATCGTCAACGTCCCCAAGCGCGGGCTCGGCGACGCCACCGTGCAGCTTCTGCATGACCATGCCAGGAAGCGCCGCGTGCCGCTGACCGAAGCCGCGCGCGCGATGGTCGAGACCGACGAGCTCAAGCCGAAGCCGCGCGGCGCGCTGCGCGGCCTGATCGAGGCGCTCGACCGCTGGCGCAAGCAGCGCGATAGCCTGCCGCATACCGAGCTTGCCGAGATCGTGCTCGACGAATCCGGTTACACCGAGATGTGGCAGAAGGACCGTTCCGCGGACGCCGCCGGCCGGCTCGAGAACTTGAAAGAGCTGGTGCGCTCGATGGAAGAGTTCGAGAACCTGCAAGGTTTCCTCGAGCACATCTCGCTGGTGATGGACAACGAAAAGGCCGCCGAGGCCGACGCGGTCTCAATCATGACGCTGCATTCGGCCAAGGGCCTGGAATTCGTCACCGTGTTCCTGCCGGGCTGGGAGGAGGGGCTGTTTCCGCACCAGCGCACGCTCGACGATCAAGGCCGCGCCGGGCTTGAGGAAGAGCGCCGGCTCGCCCATGTCGGCCTGACGCGAGCGCGCAGGCGGGCGAAGATTTATTTCGCCACCAACCGCCGCATGCACGGCCTGTGGCAGACCAATATTCCCTCGCGTTTTCTCGACGAGCTGCCGGAAGCGAATGTCGAGGTGACGGAGCCGCAGGGCGGCTTTGGCGGCTTCGCCGGCTATGGCGGTTACGGCGCCTCGCGCTTC
This sequence comes from Xanthobacteraceae bacterium, assembly GCA_049285335.1. Taxonomy (GTDB): domain Bacteria; phylum Pseudomonadota; class Alphaproteobacteria; order Rhizobiales; family Xanthobacteraceae; genus BOG-931. The sequence continues at coordinate 757 of JBAPZR010000348.1, forward strand.
GACGCGGCGGCTTCCTTCGGCTCCAATTATGCGACGCCGGGCTGGCAGCGCGCGCAGGCGAAGAAGGGCGGCGGCGGTTTCTCGGAATCCGGATCGCGCTACGCCGGCGATGACGACGCCGATGCATTCTCTTCGCCCGGCCGGGCCGCGCATGCGCGCGCCCGAGAACAAAGTTGGGAGCGGGGCAGGCAAGAGGGTCCCCCGCGTGGCGCCGCGCGCCGCGTCCCGCTCACCATCGAGGGCGAGCTGGTCGCCAAATCGACCGGCACCGTCTCCGCCTTCGCGCTCGGCGACCGCGTTTTCCACCAGAAATTCGGCAACGGCAACGTCACCGCCATCGACGGCAACAAGCTCACCATCCAATTCGACCGCGCCGGCGAAAAACGCGTGGTGGATTCATTTGTCGAGAGGGTGTGAAGGGTGTGAAGGCGCTCCGTCCGGAACGCATCACCGTGCTGCGGCTTTGAGATAATGACGCCGTCACGTTCGGGAGTTCCCCATGATCCGCAAACTCTCTTCCGGGAAATACCGGCTCTATTCGCGCAAACTGAACCCAAAGACCGGCCGGCGGCGCAATCTCGGCACTTTCAACAGCCGCGCCGCGGCCGAGAAGCACGAGCGCGCGGTGCAATATTTCAAGCGGCATTAGTACGCGAACCCGGATTCGCATTTTCCTCTCTCCGTGGGCGGGGAGGGGTCGCGAGCGTAAGCGAGCGGGTGAGGGGGCGTGGCCCGCATGCCGGAGTCGACGGGCAGCTTCCATCCCCATGCAGCGAAGACCTGGATGGCCGGATCAAGTTCGGCCGTGACGACTTTGGAGGCGTCTCATTTTAAGAGACGTTTACCTTGACATCTGTCCCCATTTCAGTTACATCGGTGCGTCATCCCGCCCGTGAAATCGGACATGGCCCGGCCGGCAGGCCGGATCATGGGGCGGGTGCGGTGCCCGCGGGCGGCTTTGCAACCCGCTCCCGGGCGGCGTCGGGCATCAGCCCTTCAGCACTACGA
>JBAPZR010000349.1:0-10184 GCA_049285335.1 Xanthobacteraceae bacterium
CCACCACGGCGCCGGCCACGGCATAGGACGCGTTGACGCTCCCGCCCGCGCTCGGTTCTCCAGTCTGTCGTTTCGTGCCACTGCGCGGCCCCAACGCGCTTAAGGATAAGGACCTTATGCTAGCCAGCGCCGCGACCTCTGGCGAGGGCATTGGCGAAGCGTGTGGAGAAGGGGAGTTCGGCCGGCCCCGCGCAGCCGAGATGGTGACACAAGATGATGACGCGAGATAATGACGAAAGACGAGGCGCGGCGGATCGTGGCGAATACCTTTGGTCAGCGTGTTTACGCTTGTCTCTTGCGATTCCTTATCGCGCGTTCCAGCTGAGTCAGCATGCCATCGAATATGAGACCCGGATCTCCACTGGCATCTTCGTGCGGCATTTCTCGATACATGCTCAAAAGCGCATCCCGAAATTCCTCGAATGAAAGCGCGCCTTTTTTGTCGAGCGCATTGGCTAGCGCGAGAATAGCCGCGATAAGTCCGGTGATGGCGTCGGCGCTAGCAAACTTTTGAGACTCTGCCATTTGTTTACTCCTCCCCAGGCCAGCTCTTCAACTTCAAGCGCGCGGGGCAAGCGACTGCCGGCCCGCGCGCTGTGCAGCTACGCGGCGCCGCGTACCCAGCGCTGAAACGCTTGAAGGACGACAGTGTCAGTTTCCACCCTATGAAGCTTGATAAATTCCATTATTGCTGCATCGAGTTCTGCAGCCATTTCCGCGCGCCGGCGCTTCTCCCGTAGGGCCAACCAAGCGCCTGAAGCGCCGCAAATCTGCCTTTCTGCTCGTCGGTCATGGGCCCACTGATTGATGCTTCGACCCGGCCCACCATTCTTCAATCGCCCGTAAGATACGGCCGCGCGCATGGCATCTGGATCAATGTCGAATGGAATGCCATTCGTCGTCTGCTTTAGCACAGCTGAGATCGGCTCGCCCTGACAAAATGCGCCGCGCTATCGATTGCAGACAACGTGGCGTAGCTGCGGGAGCTGTTCGCCAAAAGAAAAAGTCCCGGGTCACAGGACCGGGACCTTTAAAGGCACCGTTTTCACCACCCTATTTGAGCGCGTTCGATATTGTCGTGAAGGTGGTGTTCAAATGTGTTCCGAGACCCTTCACAACAGGGATAATCACGACCGAAATACCGGCGGCGATCAAGCCGTATTCTATGGCGGTAGCGCCCGATTCATCACGAACGAACCGCCTCACAATCGTCATCATTTGACTAACTCCTTGTGCTGCGTGTTCGACACATGTTTGTGTCGCCCTGATATTGCAATTTAATTTAAAACTGTTTCGGGTTGATAAATTCGACCGCATAAATCCCGGGGTAGTTCAACGGGGATAACAATCCGTTTGTAGGAAAACTAAAATTGCGCAGGCTTGACTACCTCTTGCTGCTTAGCTGATTTCGACCGACAGTCTTTCGGTCGCCGCGGAATTGCTACAGTCGCGGCCTGGTTAATGTCGCTGTTCATATAAAGCACAAGACTTCGTGGCGACAGATAAAGGGTCTCACGCTAGCCGAAGACGCCAAGTGCGAGGCCATTTTTGATTTTGACAATGCCGGTAAGGCCGCTTTCCCTTTTTAGTAGTCGGCTTGGGGTCGAGTCCTACGGATATCGGGTGCAAGCCCGATGGCCAGTTCGTGATTTTCATTAGGTATCCATCAGGAGAAAGCGATGAACCGATCTTTCACGCTCGCATTAGGCATGGTGATCGGCGCAGCACTCGGCGCCGCCGCCGTCAATGGATTGCACGCTCAGGGCAAGACGCCTGGCGCCTACGCAATTCTCGACGTCAGCGAAGTACTTGATGCTCCCACCGTAAAGTCGATCGTCGCGAAAGCCATAGCGTCGGTTAAGGCCGGTGGTGGAGAATATCTTGCGCGAACCGACAAGATCACGGCACTTTATGGCGTGCCGCCCAAACGCGTTGTCATCATCGCATTCGACAGCACCGATCAGGCGAAGGCGTGGTACAATTCGCCGGCTCAACAGGAAATCAACGCCATGGCGGACAAAGCGCTTAAGCAACGCTGGTACGTTGTCGACAGCGCGATGTGAGCAAGGTGCGCGGCGAACCGCACGCGCTCAGCCGCCCGCTGAAACCTTTGCCCAGCTGTCGCGCAAGCCGACCGTGCGGTTGAACACGAGCTTGTCCGGCGTCGAATCCGGGTCGAGACAAAAATAGCCCTGACGTTCGAACTGAACCGCCTCGCCGACCTTCATCTCGGCGAGCGACGGCTCAACCTGCGCATCGGCGATGACTTCGATCGATTTCGGGTCGATTTCGGCTGCGAAATTGGCCACGTCCGGATCGTGCTTGGCAAAAAGCGGATTGTAGAGCCGGACCTCGACTGAGATCGCGTTCTGCGCGGGCACCCAATGCAGCGTCGCCTTAACCTTGCGCCCGTCGGGCGCATTGCCGCCCTTCGTCGCCGGGTCGTACGTGCAGTGCAATTCGACGATCTCGCCGGCCGCATTTTTCATCACTTCGCGGCAGGTGATGAAATAAGCATAGCGCAAGCGCACCTCGGCGCCGGGCGAGAGCCTGAAGAACTTCTTCGGCGGGTCTTCCATGAAATCGTCGCGCTCGATGAAAAGCTCGCGGCCGAAGCGGATCTGGCGGCTGCCGACCGCCGGATCGTCGGGATGATTGACAGCTCCGATCGTCTCGCTCTTGCCTTCGGGGTAATTCTCGATCACGACCTTGAGCGGCCGCAGAACGGCCATGCGCCGCTGCGCGGTCTTGTTGAGATGTTCGCGGATGGAAAAGTCCAGCATCCCGGCATCGACCGTGCTGTTGGCCTTGGCGACCCCGATCCGCTTCACGAAGTCGCGGATCGCGGCCGGCGGCACGCCGCGGCGGCGCAACCCGGCAAGCGTCGGCATGCGCGGATCGTCCCAGCCGCTGACGAAGCTGCCGCGCACCAATTCGGTGAGGACGCGCTTCGAAAGGATCGTGTGCGTGAGATTAAGCCGGGCGAATTCGTACTGATGCGGATGCGATGGAACCGGAAGATTTTTGAGAAACCAGTCGTAAAGCGGCCGGTGATCTTCGAATTCCAGCGTGCAGATCGAATGCGTAATACATTCGATCGCGTCGGACTGGCCGTGCGCGAAGTCATAGCTCGGATAAATGCACCACGCCGTCCCGGTCCGCGGATGCTCGGCATGCAGGATACGGTAAAGCACAGGGTCGCGCAGATTGATATTACCGGCAGCCATGTCGATCTTGGCGCGCAACACGCGTGCGCCATTGGGAAATTCACCGGCGCGCATGCGGCGGAGGAGATCAAGATTTTCCTCGACGCCGCGATCGCGGAAACGACTGTTCTTGCCCGGTTCGGTCAAGGTGCCGCGCGCCGCGCGCATCTCCTCCTGACTCTGGTCGTCGACATAGGCCTTGCCGGCGCGGATCAAAAACTCGGCCCACTCGTAAAGCTGCTCAAAATAATCCGATGCGTGATAAAGATTCTTACCCCAGTCGAACCCGAGCCAGCGGACATCGCGCTCGATGGCTTCGATATATTCCTGCTCTTCCTTGGTCGGGTTGGTATCGTCGAAGCGCAAATGACAGCGGCCGCCGAACTCCTCGGCGATCCCGAAATTCAAACCGATCGACTTGGCGTGGCCGATATGCAGATAGCCGTTCGGCTCGGGAGGAAAGCGTGTTACGACGATCTTGGCGCGCCCGGAATCAAGGTCGGCGCGCACAATGTCGCGGATAAAGTCCTGGCCCGCTTCGCGCGATACCGTCTCGGCAACCGACATATCCACCAACCGACTATTTGACCGCGTAGGCAAAGCGACGCGGCATTTTCCTGCGAGAAACCACGAACCCGGCGACGCAAGCCCGCTTCGCCGCCGGGTTCGGATTGAACAAGTTGGCGGGGCGGGTCAAGCCCACCGCCGATCATTTCGATCCTTTTGATCTTTTTCACCGTTATATGTGGTACACGGACGCGCGTTTTGCATTCTGGACACACATCCCGACAGCCATTCTCTGCAGACATGACCGTCGTTACCCGCTTTGCCCCCTCACCCACTGGCTTTCTGCACATCGGCGGAGCGCGCACGGCCCTGTTCAACTGGCTTTATGCTCGCGGCCGCGGCGGGAAGATGCTGCTGCGGATCGAGGATACCGACCGTGAGCGATCGACCCAGGCCGCCATTGACGCCATTCTCGACGGCCTGAAATGGCTGGGCATCGATTGGGACGGCGAGACCGTCTATCAATTCGCGCGCGCCGAACGGCACCGCGAAGCGGCCGAGCAGCTATTGGCCGCCGGCCGCGCCTATTATTGCTACGCAAGCCCCGAAGAACTGACGCAGATGCGGGAGGCCGCACGCCGCGAGGGCCGCGCCAAGCTCTATGACGGCCGCTGGCGCGATCGCGACCCCGCCGACGCGCCGCTGGGCGTAAAACCGGCGATCCGCCTCAAGGCGCCCGTGACCGGCGAGACCGTGATCGAGGATCAGGTGCAGGGCCGCGTTGTCTGGAAGAACGAGAATCTCGACGATCTCGTGTTGCTGCGCTCCGACGGCACGCCGACCTATATGCTCGCGGTTGTCGTCGACGACCACGATATGGGCGTCACGCACGTCATCCGCGGCGACGACCATCTCACCAATGCGGCACGGCAGAAGCAGATCTACGATGCGCTCGGCTGGCCTATGCCGGTCATGGCGCATATTCCGCTGATCCACGGTCCGGACGGCTCGAAGCTTTCTAAGCGGCATGGCGCGCTCGGCGTCGATGCCTATCGCGCCATGGGATACCTGCCCGCGGCCATGCGCAATTACCTGGTCCGTCTCGGCTGGAGCCATGGCGACCAAGAATTGTTTTCGACAGAGGAAATGATAGCGGCTTTCGACCTGCCGCAGATCGGCCGTTCGCCCGCCCGATTTGATTTTGCCAAGCTTGAAAATCTCAACGGCCATTACATTCGCCAAAGCGACGATGCGCAATTGCTCGACGCCATCGAACGCTTGTTGCCGCATCTTGCCGACGGCCCCGCGACTGCCGCCAAAATGACGCCGATCATACGCCAGCAATGGCTCGCGGCCATGCCGAGCCTGAAGGATCGCGCCAAGACGCTTCTCGATATTATCGACGGGGCGCGCTTTCTCTTGGCCGACCGGCCGATTCACCTCGATGACCAAGCGCAGGCGCTTCTCACGACCGACGCCAGGGCGCTCCTCGGCGGCGTCGCCGCGGAACTTGCCCAGGTCGAGCCTTGGACGACCGAAGCGACCGAACGTGCGGTGCGTGGTTTCGCCGAACGCCAGGGCGCCAAGCTTGGGGCGGTCGCGCAGCCGTTACGCGCCGCGCTCACCGGGCGCGCGACGTCGCCGGGTATATTCGAGGTGCTCACCGTGCTCGGCAAGAGCGAGAGCCTGGGGCGCCTTGCCGATCAAACCAAGCCGGAAACCGGCTAGCGTTTTCGACCAAACGCGTCGCATTGCTGTTGCACATTTTTTGCGCTGCCCGACCCTTCCACCCGCGCCGTGGGCTATTATCTTGCAGTGCACAGCAGGTTGCGCTACGGCAAAAGGTGGGATGGTTCCCGCTCACGGCTTTTGTCATCCCGCCGCAAGCGGCTCGCGATAGTGGTATTCGGACATCGAGGGACAGACTATGGACGCGAAGACCGGCGCCAACATAAAGACCGGCACGCTCACACTCGGCGACAAGAGCTACACGTTTCCCATGTATGACGGTACGCTGGGTCCCGAAGCGTTGGACGTCAGCAAGCTTTATGCCGAAGCCGGTATTTTCACCTACGATCCGGGCTTTACGTCGACGGGAAGCTGCGAATCCAAAATTACTTTTATCGACGGCGACGAAGGCATCCTGCTCTATCGCGGTTATCCGATTGCCGACCTTGCCGAGCACGGCGACTTTCTCGAAACCTGCTATTTGCTCCTCTACGGCGAATTGCCGACCGCGGCACAGAAGGCGGATTTTGTCGATCGCGTGATCCATCACACGATGGTCCACGAGCAAATGAGCCGGTTCTTTCAAGGCTTCCGGCGCGATGCGCACCCGATGGCTGTGATGGTCGGCTGCGTCGGCGCGCTGTCGGCCTTCTATCATGACTCAACCGACATCACCGATCCGACCCAGCGCATGATCGCGTCGATCCGGATGATCGCGAAAATGCCGACGCTGGCGGCCATGGCCTACAAATATTCGATCGGCCAGCCGTTCATGTATCCAGACAACAAGCTCGACTACACCTCGAACTTCCTGCGGATGTGCTTTGCGGTGCCTTGCGAGGAATACAAGGTCAATCCGGTGCTTTCGCGCGCTATGGATCGCATCTTCACCTTGCACGCGGATCACGAACAAAACGCCTCGACTTCCACGGTCCGCCTTGCCGGCTCGACCGGCGCCAATCCGTTCGCCTGCATCGCCGCCGGCATTGCCTGCTTATGGGGACCGGCCCATGGCGGTGCCAACGAAGCCGCGCTGAAAATGCTCGGCGAGATCGGCAGCGTGGATCACATTCCCGAATACATCAAGCGCGCGAAAGATCCGAAGGACTCGTTCCGCCTGATGGGCTTCGGTCATCGCGTCTATAAAAATTACGATCCGCGCGCTAAGATCATGCAGAAGACCTGCTATGAGGTCCTCAACGAGCTCGGCATCAGGGATCCGCTGCTCGACGTCGCGATGGAGCTCGAAAAAATCGCGTTGCATGACGAGTATTTCATCGAAAAGAAGCTTTATCCCAATGTCGATTTCTATTCGGGCATAACGCTTCGGGCGATGGGCTTCCCGACCACGATGTTCACGGTGTTGTTCGCGCTCGCGCGCACGGTCGGCTGGATTGCGCAGTGGAAGGAAATGATCGAAGACCCGCACCAGAAGCTCGGCCGCCCGCGGCAACTCTATACCGGGGCGACGCTGCGCGAATATTTGCCGATATCGAAGCGCAAGGGCTGACGGCGCGACGCTACGCGTTGCAAGACAAGCTCAATTGTAAGCCCAAGTCAGATAAATCCCGCCCCAGGTGAATCCGCCGCCAAACGCGGCCAGGATCAAGCGGTCGCCGGCCTTAAGCTTGCTTTCGTAGTCCCACAGGCACAACGGAATAGTAGCGGCTGTCGTATTGCCGTATTTGTGAATCGTGACCATGACGCGCTCGGGCGGCAATTTCATGCGTTCGGCGGTCGCTTCGATGATGCGGAGATTAGCCTGATGCGGCACCAGCCAATCGAGCTTTTCGCTCGTTAGCTGATTTTGCTTCATCAGCGTGGTCGCGACTTCGGCCATGCGGGCGATGGCGAATTTGTAGACGGCGGCGCCTTCCTGATGCACAAAATGCAATCGCTTCGCCAGCGTCTCCGCCGTCGGCGGCATACGGCTGCCGCCGGCTTTCTGGTGCAGATGCGGCATGCCCGAGCCGTCGGAGCAAATCAAAGTGTCGACGATGCCGAATTTCTTGTTCGGTTCGAGCAGTACCGCACCGGCGCCGTCGCCGAACAGCACGCAGGTGGCGCGGTCGGTATAGTCGATAATTGCCGACATCTTGTCGGCGCCGACCACCACGATCTTGCGGAATTTTCCGGTCTCGATGAATTGCGCGGCGACCGTCAGCGCATAGACGAAGCCGGAACATGCCGCCTGGACGTCGAAGCTGCCGATGGAACGAATGCCGCACATTTCACAAATCAGATTTGCGCTCGACGGAAATACAAAGTCGGGCGTGGTCGTGGCGCAGATCAACAGGTCGACATCCTCCGGCGCCGTTTTCGTTTTCTCCAAAAGCGCGCTGACGGCTTGGGCGCCCATATGCGAGGTGCCCGCACCTTTGGCCTTAAGGATCCGCCGCTCCTTGATGCCGGTACGCTCGACGATCCATTCGTCGCTGGTCTCGACCATCTCCGCCAATTGCGCGTTGGAGAGCACATCCGGCGGCACATAGCCGTGAACACCGGTGATCGCGGCTCGGACCTTTGATTTCCGCGCGGTTTTTTGTGCTCTTCTCACGAGATGGTTCGGGGATAGTATTTTGACGGATGAGCGGTGAAACTGCGGCTTAGCAGGATGCCTAAAAGCGTTGAAATATCAAGTGTTTTTGCCCCCATGTCGCGTTTATGTCGCGTCTAGGTCGCGAACAGCGCCCGCGCCGCGGCCGCTAGCTCCGCACCGTCGTCGCCACTTGGGAATAGGTGGCCGTAGATGTCCAGTGTCATGACGATGCTGGCGTGGCCCAATCGCGCCTGGACGGTCTTAGGTGGCAGTTCCAATCCCCCGTCCTTTCGGCGATTGATGCACCAGCTCGCATAGAAATGTCGCAGGGCATGCATTGCGTATTTCGGCTCGCCTTTGCCGTCAACCACGCCGGCAGCCTCTTGCGTGGGCCAGAGCACACCCCTGATCAAGTTCTGGTAACACTCCACTGTACCGATGCTTGTTGGAAACACTAAATCCCCCTCACCTTTCGGACACGCCAGTCGCCATTCTCGGAGCGAGTTCACCACCATGTCCTCGATCGGAATGGTCCGTGCGCCCGCAGCCGATTTCGGCTGCCCAATCGTACCATAGCGGTCCGCGCGCTGGCGAACATGAATCTGACGTTGAGGCAAATCGACATCGGCCCACCGTAAGCCGCGCAACTCAGACGCGCGCATACCGGTGAGAGCCGCCGTCAGTAATATCGTCCGTGCCTTTCCGGGCTTGGCCGCATCAACGATCCGCCGAATTTCATCTCGGGTTGGAATGTCGCGGCCCATTTCAAGCTTTGGCTTTATTCTGCCGTGCTCAGTGATCGCTACATCGGATGCAACATTCTGCGCGACGTTACCGCGGCGCCGAGCCTCCTTCAAAATAGCCTTCAGCGTAATGAGCACCTTCCTGGCTGTCGGCCGAGACATCGTCTTAAGCAGATCATCACGGAACGCGTTGACGCGCGGTGATGTCAGCTTGGCCCAGGCGTCGAACGACATGGGCGACCAGCTCTCGATATCGTCTGATGGTCGCGCGTTCGCGCCCCTCTGCCTCGACATACCTAAGCCAATCGTCAGCTGCTTGCTCAACCGCGATGCTTTTATTGGCCGGAGTGTGAATTCCCTTATCGACGTTGACCGTGACTTCGGCCTCGCGCGCATCAGCATCTTTCTTGCGCTCGAACGTCTCGATATGCCGAGAGCCATTGGCAACGTAATCAACAACCCAAGCTTCCTTTGCCTCGCCGGCGCGAGTCGTCCATTTCCGTTTGCGGACTGACATGAAATTCCCCCATTGGCCTGAGAGGGTCATATGTTGCGTCGGAATCCGCCCGTCAAGATTCCTTATCCACAGCCTTCTTTAAAATTCGCGCAATCATCGCACTAAGCGTTCGGCCGTCCTTTGCGGCCATATCTCTCAGCTTTTTCTCATAGTCCGGGGGGACGATGCCGCGCACCATCACGCCGCGTTCCGGCCTTTTTCTCCTCGACCCTATTACTATCTTTGCCATACGTTGCTATACATTGCCAGTTGTTGCTATGCAGTCTGAGTACCAGACATAGCACACCATAGCACAAGTCGCGTGGCGTAGTTGCCTGTCCATCCCTTGGGGGGTGGCAACTGACGGCGGGCGGTCCTAGCCCCGTGTGACCGCACACACCGATCGCTCGCCGTCTCTTTTCAATTCCAGCAGAGGGAGGTGGTGAAGCAATGGCGGTGCAGCTCCCCTCGCAGCCACGCGCCGCCATTCACACCAAACGCCAATGAGAGAACTACGCGACGCATTCGAAAAGGTTTGGCACGATTTAGTCCGTCACGGCGCCATTCGTTCACGATGAGCAAATGCTAGAGGCCGCCTGGTGGCAATTCGTCAGCGACCTTCAACGCAACGTCTTTCCATCCAAGGCAGTGCAGTGATCCGGCCCACGCTGAGCGAGCTAACGCTGCTCTTGATCCATATCAAGGACGCGCCGCCAAAGCGTGCGCAGGTGGACATGGAACGTCTTGGGCGCGAACTAGCACGACTTAGAGGCTTCGACCGCTTGCCCGAGGATCTATATCGAATCCTCGGCGGGCGATGGAGTGAGCAACTAAGGCAACAGCTCGGAGGGGCAAATGACTGCGAAGGTAATCAAGATTAAAGAGTGAGAGCCAAGCGAGTTGGAATGCGCGATAGATGTTGCGATAGGGACACTAACTGGTGAAATTGACGTTGTCTGTTTTGC
>JBAPZR010000350.1:0-21876 GCA_049285335.1 Xanthobacteraceae bacterium
CGCTTGAACACCCCAGGATTGCACTTATTCCCTTATAGGTTTGAAAGTTCAGTCAACATCAACCTACGAATGAATTTCACTATATTGTCAGTGATTAAGTCTCACAACAAAACCCGCTAGCCACTGACGAGTCGAAGCTTGTTTGAACCGAGATAATGGCGTGTTGCAAAATAGCGAGCGGCAACGGCGATTTGCTTTCCCCTTCACGGATGACATTGACCAATGGTGAAACGTGGTTTGGTGCCGACTCTGTCACTTGCTGCGCTGTCGCTTGTTTCGGCGTTGGACGCGCAAACGGCGCTCGCCGAGCCGACGAACGCAAATGTCCGACCTGACACATTCGTCGATGCCGCAACGATCGTGCCGGGCCTGATTGCCGAAATTCGCTATGCCGGGTCGCATAATTTTGTCGGCCGGCCGATCGACGGTTATCAAGCGCCGCATTGCTTGCTGACATCCGCTGCCGCTGACGCCCTCGCCGAAGTGGCGCGCGACGTCGCCTCGCACGGCCTTGTCGTCAAGGTATTCGATTGCTACCGGCCCGTCCGCGCCGTCGCGAATTTCGTGCGCTGGGCGCACGATCTGCGCGATCAAACGGCCAAGGTTGAGTTTTATCCAAACCTCGACAAGCGCACGCTGTTTCGCGACGGCTATATTTCTTCGCATTCGGGCCATTCGCGCGGCTCGACCGCCGATTTGACGCTGGCGGATACGGACGGGCGGGAGCTCGATATGGGCACGCCGTTCGACTTCTTCAGTCCGAAATCGTGGACGGCCGATCCGACGATCAGCGCCGAGCAGCATGCGAATCGTATGTTGCTTGCCGCGGCAATGCGGCGGCACGGTTTTCGTGGCTACGACAAGGAATGGTGGCACTTCACGCTGCGAAACGAGCCGTACCCGCGCACGTTTTTCGATTTCCCGGTGCGTTGATTGTTCCGCGGTCGCAGAGCGGACGTTTCCAACGCGGCGATCACAAGCCCAAATAGAACTTTTTGATCAAATCGTTGTTGTTGAGCTCGTCGGCGGAGCGACCTTCGAACGCGATCTTGCCATGGACGATGACGTAGCCACGATCGGCGATTCGGATGGCTTGATTGAAATTTTGTTCGGCCATCAGCACGGTGAGGGCATAGCGCTGTTTCATTTCGGAAATGGCGTCGATGGTGCGGCTGACGAGAATCGGCGCAAGTCCAACCGACGGTTCGTCGACCAAAAGGATTTTCGGTGCCAGCATCAGCGCGCGACCGAGCGCCAGCATTTGTTGCTCGCCGCCGGAAAGGCTGCCGGCGAGCTGGCGGCGGCGCTCGGCAAGCCGCGGGAAGGTCTCGAAGCAAACCGCTAGATTGCGCGCGAGTTCGACGCGCGCGGCGTGGCGGTAGGCGCCCAGTAGGAGATTTTCCTCGACCGTCAGCAGCGGAAACAGCCGGCGACCTTCCGGCACCAGCGCGATGCCGAGATTGACGATATGCTCGGTGGTGCGGCCGATCAGATCATGATGAATGCCATCGATTTCGGCGACAATCGTACCTTCGCTTGGCCGCACCATGCCCATGATGCATTTTATGAGCGTCGACTTGCCGTTGCCGTTGGTGCCCAGCAGGACGACCGTTTCGCCGCCGCGCACCTTGATCGACACGTCCTCGATGACGCGAACCGCGCCGTAGGCGGCGTGGATGCCGGCAATGGTCAGGCTACTGGCCAAGATACGCCCTTTCGACTTCCGGATCGCGCATCACATCGTCTGGCGCGCCGTCGGCGATTTTGCGTCCGGAGACTAGCACGACGAGCCGGCGCGAAAAGCTCATCACCGCGCTCATAATGTGCTCGATGAGAATGATGGTGACGCCTTGTTCGTTTAGCCGAAAGAGCAGCGCCAAAATGTCTTCGATTTCCGAATGCGTCAGACCCGCCATCGCTTCGTCGGCGATGAGGAGTTTCGGTTCCGATGCCATCGCACGGGCGAGCTCGAGCTTGCGCATTTCGACTTGAGTAAGGTCCCGCGGCAAGCGCCGCGCCTTGTCGCCGAGGCCGACGCCGTGGAGAAGGTCGACGCAGCGCTCCTCCACTTCCCGCGTCGCGTGATGCTGGCCGCGGCGCAAAGCAACCGTGTAAAGGAGGGGAATGCGGATATTGTCGGCGAGAGTGAGGCTTACGAATGGACGGGGTAGCTGGAAGCTGCGCGCCAGTCCGAGATGGGTGCGCTGATGGGCGCCGAGCCCGTCGAGCTTTTGGCCGCTGAAGCGCACGCTGCCAAATTCGTTGCGCAGCGTGCCGCAGATGCAATTGACCAGCGTGCTCTTGCCGGAGCCGTTGGGTCCGATCAAACCGAGACGTTCGCCTGCCGCCACCGATAGCGAGATATTCTCCAGCGCAACGAACCCGCCGAAGCGCTTGCTGAGATTGGCGACCTGTAGCAGTTCGTCTGGTGTTGAGGCCCCGGCATTTTCGGTCATGGCACCTTCCCCGGCACGTCGGCATCGAGGTGACGCCGGCCGACAAAGTCCTCGGGCTTGCGCTGAAGATAAGTGTGTACCAATCCGACGATGCCGTTCGGCGCGATGATGACGAAAATCACCAGAAGGAAACCGACGATCAATAGATTGACGGCGGAGGATATCGTCACCGTCGCGATTTGCTGCAACGAGCCAAGGAGAAGCGCGCCGATCAATGGACCAACCCAGCTCGTGGTGCCGCCGATTAGCGGCATGGCGATCGAGTTCACGGCATAATCCAATCCGAATGTCGACGAGGGCTGCAGATAGCCGATGTAGTAGGGAAAGGGCGCGCCGGCCATGCCCATCAACGCTCCGGAAATCGTGGTGGCGATCAGCTTCAGCCGAAGCGTCGGGACGCCGGAGGCTTCGGCGGCAAGTTCGTCGTCGCGAATGGTAGCGAAACCATAGCCGAGTCGCGAATGTTCGATCAGGCGCGCGATCGTGATCGCAGCAATGGCGAGCAGCAGCATGAGCAGAAATAAATAATGGATGTAGTTACCGAATGGCGCGATTTGTTCCGGGCGAATCATATAAGCGCCGCGCGAGCCGCCGACGAACTCCCAGTTCACAACAAGCGTTTGCAGCACGACGGCAAGCGCCAGCGTCGCGATGGCAAAGAACGCGCCTCGTAGCCGTAACGTCAGATAACCCATGCCCAGGCCGACCAATCCCGATACCAGGCCCCCGGCTAGCATCAGCGCTGGTATGGGCATGGGGTAGAAATCGTTTTCGCTGACGAGCTTATAGATCGCGACCGTCGTATAAGCGCCGAGGGCAAAGAAGGCGGCCGAGCCGAAATTCACGTAGCCGCAATATCCGCCGAGAATATTCCAGGCGGTGCTCAACACGACATATTGCAGCACCACATAACCGGCGAAAAATATGTAGTCGTTGCCGATGGCGAGTGAGACGGCGAAGGTGGCGCCGCCGATCGCAAGCCAGATGAGAAGAAAAATGGGCGTGCGCACGATTATCGTCCTAACAGACCGGCCGGCCGCACTGCCAGCGTCAGCAGCAAAAATCCGAACGACACCGCCGGCGCCCAGGATGGGCCGTAGAATGTCGAAGTGAGACTTTCGACAATGCCAATCAGCATCGCCGCAATCACGGTTCCGGGCAGACTCCCCATTCCACCCAGCACGCAAATCGCGAAGACGCGGCCGATATATTCGCGTCCGACCGACGGCTCGACCGGCTGAATGATGATGAGAAATGCGCCGGCGAGCGAGGCGGTCGCGATCGCGATGCCGAAGGCGATGCGTTTGATCTTGATCGGATCGACCGCCATCAGTCGCAACGCAAGCTGATCCTGCGCCACCGCCATGATCGCGCGGCCGACAAAGGTACGGGTCAAAAAGACTTGCAATGCCGCCATGAGCAGCATCGAGACGAGGAAGGGCACCAAGATCCGCAACGGTATTTCGAGTATGCCAAAGTGCCAGGACGGGCCGATATAGCGCGCATCGACATAGCGATAATCGACGCCGAAATAGAGCACGAGCGATACTTCCGTGATGAACAACAAGCCGAAGAAGAAAGCGAGCCCTCGCAACGATTCCTGGCCGCGCTTCTCGAACGACGCGTAGTAGATCTGATAAACGCCGGCGCCCAGCACGTAAAAGGCAGGCGCCACCACGATCGACGCGATGATCGGATCGATCCCCAGGCTCGAATTGGCGGCATAGGCGACGTAGGAGCCGAGAATGATGAAAGCGGGATGGGCAATGTTGACGATGTCCAGAATGCCGAATGACAGCGAAACGCCTGCGGTCACTGCGGCGTAGAAGCCGCCGATCAGAATGCCCGACACGATGGCGTTGATGAAGAGATCGAACGAAAAAATCATATTCCAGCTACCCAGCTTCCGGGAGTGTGCAGCAACGCTTTGATCTTGGCTAGGAGACTTTGCGCCCGCGGCGAATAAGCCGCGCCTCCCCGGCAAGGGAGGGCAACAGGGAAGGCAGATACGTTAGGCCAACGGCCAATCACACCGCCCAGCGATGCGCCGGAACAGCAACCGGTGCGTTAGGCTGCGGCGTAAACCTTGTCCGGAATGGCAAGCGGCTTGTTCGCGCTGTCGAGGAATTCGATGGTCATGAAGACCATCTCCTTGTCGCCGAGATTCTCAAGGTCATGGACCTTGAACTGACCCGATCCGTAGGTCTCATGGCGGGTCTCGCCGGGCTGGTAGGTATATTCGACGGTCGTGCCATCGTGGACGTGCTGGCGTCCGCGGCCACCCGTGACCGAAGTCCAGAAATAATCGAGAACGTGGCGATGGAAGCCGATCCGCTCGCCCGGCGCCAGCCGGATCATCCAGACCCGCACCTTATCGCTCTCCGACAGAAGCATCGAGCCGACGCAGCCATTGTTGTTCTGCCGTTCGCGTTCGAATTCCGCCGCAATGGCCGGCGGCCATGCCGATTTGTCTGCATGGTCGGTCGATTTATCCGTCATTGTCAGAGCCATGGCGTTCCTCCAAGGATTGTAGGCACAATATAGAAAACCTTTCCTGTTCAGGAAAGCTTGGGAAGTTGCGGGAATTTCCGAATGACAGAGAAACGCCGCGCGCTCGTGATCGGCGGCTCTATGAGCGGCCTTCTGGCGGGAATCATGCTTCACCGCCGCGGCTGGGACGTCGAGATTTTCGAGCGGGTGGAAAAGGAGCTCGCCGGCCGCGGCGCGGGCATTGTCGCACAGGCTGAATTGATCGCGCGCATGAAAGCGCTTGCGCTCGAAACCCGCGATCTTGGGGTTGCGATGACGACCCGCAAGATTCTCGACCAGGCGGGCCATGTGACCGTGACGTTCGAATGCCCGCAGGTGCTCACGGCGTGGGAGCGGGTCTACCGCGTGCTGCGCGATGCCTTTCCGGTAGAGCGCTATCATCGCGGCCAAAGCCTCAAAGCCTTCGAACAGCGGGAAGGGGGCGTGGTTGCGCATTTTGGCGATCGCGGTTCGCAGCGCGCCGATGTGCTCATTGGCGCCGACGGATTGCGCTCGACGGTGCGTGGGCAGTGCCTGCCGAATATCACGCCGCTCTATGCCGGCTATGTCGCCTGGCGGGCGCTGCTGCCTGAAAGCGCCATCCCGCCCGCCATTCACCGCGAGCTCTACATGGCGATGGCCTTCTGCTTGCCGCCGGGCGAACAATGCCTGGGCTATCCGGTGGCCGGACCGGACAACGAATTGCGCGAGGGGCAGCGCCGTTACAATGTCGTGTGGTACCGCCCGGCCGATGAAGCGCGTGGGCTGCCGCAACTCCTGACCGACAGAAATGGTGTGACGCATTCGGTCTCGATACCGCCGCCGCTTATTCGGCCGGGACCGATCGCCGCCATGCGCGCCGCGGCGGAGCGGCTATTGGCGCCGCAATTCCGCGAGATCGTCCGCCTGATCGACGAGCCGATCCTGCAGCCGATCTACGATCTGGAGAGCCCGCAGCTGGCCTTCGGCCGTGTCGCGATCATCGGCGATGCGGCCTATGTTGCACGGCCGCATGTCGCCGCCGGGGTTTCCAAAGCGGCGGACGACGCGGCTGCACTCGCCGACGCGCTCGAGGCCGAAAATGTCGAAGAGGGTCTCCGCCGCTTTCAAGCGCAGCGGCTGCCCGACAACAGAAAAATCATCGAGCGCGCCCGTCATCTCGGCGCCTACTTGCAGGCGACACAGACGGTCGAGGAGCGTGCCCGCTCCGCGCGGCATAGCATTCCGCAAGCGGTGCTTGCAGAAACCGCAGTGCTGGATTTCCTGCACGGCTGAAGCCCTTTTAGAGCGCGATCCCGAAAACTGGGCGCCGGTTTTCGGAAAAGATCGCGCTCAGACAACAAGCCAAAGCGAAATGCCGATTCAACCTAAAATCATTTCGCTTTGGGCGAGACCGCTACAGATAGCCGGTTCCGGCGCCGGCGGCGAACTTGGCCGGTTCACCCTCCCAGACGATCCGCGCATGTTCGAGCATGTAGACGCGATCGGCATGCGGCAGCGCGAAGGTCACGTTCTGCTCACCGAGGAGCACGGTGATGGCGGTCGTTTGCCGCAAGCGTTCCAGCGCCTTGGAAAGCTGTTCGAGAATGACCGGCGCCAGACCGAGCGTCGGTTCGTCGAGGATCAGAAGCTTCGGCTTCATCATCAGCGCCCGCGCGATGGTCAGCATCTGTTGTTCGCCGCCCGATAGCGTGCCCGCCGCCTGCTTCTGGCGTTCACGCAGGATCGGAAAAAGATCGAACAGCCATGCGATCTGCTTTTCGCTTTCATCGGACGTCAGGTGTTGACCCCCGAGATCGAGATTTTCGCGCACGGTCATGTCGGTGAAAAGTTCACGGTTTTCCGGGCATTGCACGATGCCGCCCCGCGCGATCGTCGCTGCGGTCCGGCCGCGGAGCGTGGCGCCCTCGCGGCGGATGTCGCCGGAATAGGGCAGGAAACCGGAAATGGTGTTGAACAGGGTAGTTTTGCCGGCGCCGTTGAGCCCCACAACCGAAACGAATTCGCCGGCGTGAACATGGATCGAGACGTTCTGCAGCGCCTGGGCCTTGCCATACTGAACGCTAAGATTGTCGACTTCGAGAAAAGGCACGGTGGTATCGCGGAACGAGGATTCCGGGCGCGCTGCGGTCTCTATGCTGCCGCCGAGATAGACGCGCCGCACCGTTTCATTGCGCATCACCTCGTCGGCCGTTCCCTCGGCGATCCGCTCGCCAACGTACATCGCGAGCACGCGGTCGACGAGGCGCGAGACGCTTTTGACGTTGTGATCGACAAGCAGGATCGCGCGCCCGTCATCGCGCAGTTCGCGGATAAGGTTGGAGAAGGCCCCGGTCTCTGCGGACGTAAGGCCAGCGAACGGCTCGTCGATCAGAAGTACGTGCGGATCGCGGGCGATCGCTTTGGCGATCTCGATCTTGCGCAGATCGGCAAACGGCAATGTTGCCGGCCGCCGATCGAGCACATCGCCAAGACCAACTCGTGCCGCAATGGCGCGGGCACGGTCGTCGATCGCCGGATCGGCGAACAGGCGCGTGAGTTTGTCGGGAAGGAGCGCCAATTTGATATTTTCGAGAACCGTCTGGCGGTGCAGCGGGCGTGAATGCTGAAAGACGATCCCTGCGCCCATACGCGCGATGCGGTGCGAAGGCCAACCGGCAACCTCGGTGCCATTGATACGGACCGAGCCCTTGTCGGGGCGCTCGATGCCCATGATGAGCTTCATCACGGTCGACTTGCCGGATCCATTCGGGCCGATCAGACCGAGGATTTTGCCGGAGCTGACTTGCAGCGCCATGTCCTTCACGGCGACGAGACCGCCAAACCGCTTGGTCAGGCCGCTGGCGATGAGGGCGGCGTCGCGTGCGCTCACGACGGTTCCTTCGATCTCGTGAGCAGGCCGAAGAAGCCGCTCGGAAATAGCAAGACGACGATAAGCGCCATTGCGAACACGACGAAATTCGACAGGTCGCCGAGCGGGCGAAGCGCCTCGCTCATCGCAATAAGAAAGAGCGCGCCGAGAATGCCGCCCAAGATCGTGCGCCGGCCGCCGAGCACCGCCGCGATGATGATTTGCACCCCGACCGTAATATCGATCAGCGTGCCGACCGAAGCCGAGCCTAAGTAAAACACCAATAGCCCGCCGGCTAATCCCGAGAAGAAGGCGCTGATGACGAAGGCCGTAAGCTTGTGTTTGGTGACGTTGAAACCAAGCGCGCCGGCTTGAACCGCATCCTGGCCGCTGGCCTGCAGGATAAGCCCGACCGGCGAGCGCGACAGGACGAAGAGGATGGCGCCGCTCACCGCCATGAACCAAAGCGCGATCAAGTAATTCACCGTGTCGCTGATCGAGATGACATCGGGGACAGTGAGCCCGATTTCGCCTCCGGTGAGGCTCGCGTCGACCACGATGAAATTCTGCAATATGAGCACGGCGACGAGCGTCGTGAGGCCGAAATACGGTCCTCGCACTCGCAGCGCCGGGAGCGCCAGCACGACGCCGCCGACCACCGCGGCGAGCGCTCCGGCGACCAAACAAAGCCAGATCGGCGGCTGGTAGAGGTTGTCGAGAATGCCGGCCGTATAAGCGCCGGTGCCGATCAGGAAGGTCGGCCCGAAATTGACCTCGCCGGCAAAGCCGAACAACAGGTCCCAGGCCATCGCAAAGACACCGAAATAATACGCGAGCGTAAGCAAGCCGAGTATGTAGCCGGAGACGCCGAGCGGCAGGAGCGATGCCAACAGCACGATCACCAGACCGGCGAGCAGGATGCGGGTCGTGGAAAATGAACCCATTCAGCGACGCCCCAGAAGTCCACGCGGCCTGACATACATGATCGCGACGAGAAGAAGCAGCGCCGGAATCGTGCGGTAAGCCGGCGAGATCAGATAAGCGGTGATCGTTTCGAGATAGCCAACGACATAGGCGGCGATCAAGGCGCCCGATACGCTGCCGAGACCGCCAAGGACGACGATGGAAAACGCGCTCGCCGTGAGCGGGCCGACGCTATAGGAGGAAACGCCCAGAAACATGCCGAGCAGCACGCCGGCGATGCCGACGAGCAAGCCGTAGATCGCCCAGACCGCGACGTAGACTTGCGATAGTTCGATGCCGAGCAGCGTCACGCCGCGCGGATTCATCGAAGCGGCAAGCACGGCCTTGCCGGCGCGCGTGCGATTGACCAGGAGCCACAGCACGCCGATGACGAGCCAGCACACCACCGCTGTGAAGACCTCGTTGGTGGGCGTGCGCACTCCGGCGATGGAGACGACGCCGCCGACGATCGGCGCCACGGTCTTGGCATTGTTGGTGAAGAGGTAGGCGATTAATTCCTGGATCATAATGCCCCACAGCAGTGTCGCTGTGAGGATGAAAATCTCTTTTTCTTCTTCGCGGATTTTGCGTGTCTGCTGCAACGGCCGCACGATCAGAAAATATGTGATCAGCGAAGCGGCGAAGCCGACCGCGATCCCCAGCGCCGCACCTGTATAAGGCCCGGCATGCAAATCATTGCCGGCGGCCCAGGCGGCGACGACCGCGGTCACCATCAATGCGCCGTGGGAAAGATTGAGAACCCCGGACACCCCGAAAATGAGCGCGAAGCCCGTCGCGCCCAGCGCGTAGAGCGAACTGATTGCAAAGCCGTCGATCAGGATTTGCAAGAACAGCATCAGTCAAACCCAGCCTGCCTACGCTCCCACAAGAATTCTCCCCGCGCGCGGGTGCGAGCGGGGAGATTGAGAACGCCTCGTTCAACGAGGCGTCAATTGGCCGTGCCGACCTTGACGAATTTCGGGAATCTCAGCTTGCCGTTGGCAACGTTGGCCGGCCACAGGTTGACCTGCTTGCCATCCTGCCATTGCAACATGAGACCCGTGATTGTGCTCGGACCGATATTGAGCGCGTGCGGATTGGATGTGTCTTTGCCTTTGAACTGAACGTGGCCGATCGTGCCAATCCAGTCCGTTTTCTCGAGTGCGTCGACGAGCTTGTCGGGATCCGTCGAGCCGGCTCGCTTGATCGCGTCGGCGATATAGTAGACCTCGTCATAGGCCGTGTAGCCGCAATATGACGGATTATTGCCGAAGCGCTTGTTGAACGCGGCGACGAACGGCAGCGTCTTCGGTGTCACTGCAACGCCTGGTCCGGAGAAGGCCTGATAAAGCACGCCTTCGACCGCGCCGTTGGTGTCCTGCCAGAAGCTGGAATTGGTCGCTTGCGACGACACGCCAAACATCGCAATCGGAACTTCCTGTTGTTTCCACTGCACGGTCGGCTGCACACCGACATGAGAAATGCCGGTGATCATCACGTCGGGTTTTTCACCTTCGATCTTATTGAAGATCGGCGTGAAATCGGTGGTGTCCGGCGAGACGCGAATATGATCGAGAACTTTCAGGCCGATCTTCGGCAGACAGTTGAGATATTCGGCATCAAGCGGCGTCGTCCACGCCGCGTCCTCACTCATCACGACGGCAGTTTTCATATGGAGATCGTTGACCAGAAGGTCCTTTGCGGCGTCGCATGTCGCATCGGCAATGCTGGTCGATGTCGAGTAGCCGTGGAATGTGTATTTCAGATTGTTGTAATCCTTGGCGATGTTCTGGGTGATGACGTCGGAAGCGGCGCCAGGCGTCACCATCACGGTCTTCAGGCGGCCGGTCCATGGTTCGAGCGCGAGCACGACTTCGCTGATATAGCTTGCGATCACCGCATTGACATGATCTTCAGTTGCCGCGCGCTGGAACGCGCGCACCGCTTCCGCGGCCGATGAATGGTCGTCGTAAGAGATAATTTCGATTTTGCGTCCGTTCACACCGCCTGCGGCATTGATCTCATCGGCGGCGAGTTGCGCCGCTTGCGGTATCGAGGAGCCGGCCACAGCCTGAGCCTCGGCGATGACGGCGATCTTGATCGGTTCGCTTGACTGCGCGTTAGCCGGCGCTCCGAGTGCGAGCGCAAACAAAGCCGCACTCGTTGAAAGCAACGCCAGCCTTGACGCGGACTCGCCGCGCCTTTCGGATTTGCTCATATTCACTACCTCCCTAGAAAGGCTATTGGTCGTCCCGTTAAGACGACGGCCTGCGCGCAGTCTATCCGATGATTTGTGCGCGGCAAGTCTCGCTCGCGCGGCGCCGGGCCATTCATGTAGAATTAGGTCACCTTGCCGCAATCAAAGTGCAAGCCGCCTTATGTTTGAGCATCAGTCTTTGTAAATGAGAGGTCAGAAACCAATGAAAGCTGCTTATTTCGACCAATTCGGCGGACCGGATGTTTTAAAATATGGCGATCTGCCCGACCCGGTTCCGGCGGCTGGTGAAATCGTCGTCGACGTGGCAGCAGCCAGTATCAATGCCGCGGATTGGAAATTTCGCTCCGGCCAGTATGCACGGCATTCTGACGCCAAATTTCCTCTCGTTCCCGGCCGGGATTTTTCCGGAACCGTCAGCGCGCTGGGCAGCGGCGTCGGCGATCTTAAGGTTGGCGACGAGGTGTTCGGCGTTCTCGACGCCGGCAAGGAAGGGACCTATGCCGAGAAGCTCGCGATCAAGGCGGCCATTGTCGCCAAGAAGCCCAAAACCCTCTCGCATGTCGACGCTGCCGCCGTCGCTCTGACCGGCCTCACGGCTGTCAATTCCATTTCCGACACGCTGCAGCTCAAAAAGGGCGAGACGATTTTGATTCAAGGCGGGGCGGGCGGGGTGGCAGGCTTCGCCATTCAATTCGCCAAGCATCTCGGCGCGCGCGTGATCACGACGACAAGCGCGGCAAACGGGGATTATGTCCGCGATCTCGGAGCCGACGAAGTGATCGACTACGACAGACAGGACTTTACGAAAATCGTAAGTGGTTGCGATGCCGTGTTCGACACGGTCGGCGGCGAGGTCACCCAGAAGTCCTTTGCCGTGCTTAAGCCCGGCGGCCGCGCCGCCTTTATCGCGTCCGGCATGGAAGCGCCAAAAGCCAACCGTAGCGACGTGGTCTCGCTTCGGCCGCCGGTCGGGCGCTCTCGGGCGGCCATGGAGCGCGTTGCCGAGCTCGTTCAAACAGGAGCGGTCAGGGCGCCGGTGATCAAGCTCTATCGTTTATCGGAGGCGGCCGACGCTCATCGCTTGAGCGAGGGGCGTCATTTTCGCGGCAAGCTGGTATTCAAAGTGCGGTGAGCCGAGGCATGATCCGGAAAAGTGGAAGCCGGTTTCCGGAAAGATCATGCCTCAAAAATCTAGAGTCGCAATCGGTTCAGTTTGAAACGGTTGGGTCTATCGGACTCCACGACAGCTGGCTGCCGCCCAGTGCCGCCGGCCGCCTCCTACACGTGCTGGCCGCCGTTGATATGAATCTCGGCGCCGTTGACGTAGGAAGCAGTGTCCGTGCACAGCACGTAAATGATCTTTGCCACTTCGTCCGGCGTGCCGAGCCGATGCATGGGAATGTGCTCGACGATCTTTTCAGTTCCCGGCGACAGCATTGCGGTGTCGATCTCGCCCGGAGCTATGGCGTTGACGCGGATGCCAAAGACGCCGAAATCCGCGGCCATTTCGCGCGTGAGCGCTGCCAGCGCCGCCTTCGACGTCGCATAGGCGGCGCCGGCGAACGGGTGTACGCGCGAGCCTGCGATCGAGGTTACGTTCACGACCGAGCCCTTGGCGGCCCTCAGCTCGTCGAGCAGTCCGCGCGCCAACATGATCGGCGCAAAGAAATTCACCTGAAAAACTTGATGCCAATCGTCGCGCGATGTTTCGATCGAGCCGAGGCGCTTGCCGCCTGAAACTTTTGGCGAAATCGCTGCATTGTTGACGAGCGCATGCAGTTCGCCGTTGAGGCGGCGCTTGGTCTCGGCGATCGCTTCTTCGGTATTCCGAGGGTTCGACAGATCGACCTGAATATGGTCTTCAGGACCTGCCTCCCACGGGCAATTCTCCGGAAACGGATGCCGCGAACAGGTGATGACGCGCCAGCCGGCCGCGGAGAAACGCTTCACCGTGGCATGGCCGATGCCGCGGCTCGCGCCGGTCAGAAGCAGCGTTCGTCGTGGCTGGTTGTTGGTCGGCATTTTATGATCCTGGTCGAGTGCCGGTGCATTGTTTGGTCGTTCCGCTCCCGGACATGTTCATTGGCTCACGGATAAAGCCGCGTCTTGACCCACGGAGCCTTCGCAGCGGATGCATTTGATATCGCGCGCGTGAAGGCGACGCGGTCGTGCAAACGGAATGGCCGCTCCCACCAGAATTCGATCTCTTGCGGCACCACGCGGTAGCCCGACCAGAAAGGCGGCCGCGGCACCGCACCAATCGCGAACTTCGCCGCGAAGCGCGCAATCGCTTTCTCGAAAGCAAGGCGGCTCTCAAGCTCGCTCGATTGTTTGCTGGCCCAGGCGCCGATCTGCGCCATGCGCGAACGCGACGCGAAATAGGCGTCGGCCTCCTCGGCCGATACCGGTTCAACGTAACCGCGTATGCGCACCTGACGCTGCAACGATTTCCAATAAAACGTCAACGCGGCTTTCGGCGCGGCCGCCAGCTCGCGACCCTTGATGCTATCGCCATTCGTGTAAAAGACGAAACCACGATCGTCGAAACCTTTCATTAACACCATCCGCGCGTTGGGCAGGCCCGAAGCGTCGACCGTTGCCAGCGTCATCGCGTCGGGATTGACCGGCTCCGATCTTTTGGCTTCTGCGAACCACGCGGCGAACAGGCGCAATGGCTCGTCGGTCTCGGTGAAGTCACCGCCCGTTAACCCTGCCGGGTGTTCTATGGGCGCCGCATCGGACATTGTCGGAGTACCCAAGTGCTTGCGTGTGACGGTCGGGATGCGTGCCGTCGATCCCTATATAATGGAACGGCGGCGCTGCGCCTATGTCGCTGGTCCGGGCGGGCCTCGCTCTGGCGCCGTTTGCGCCGCATCCAGCCTGCCGTCCTTGTTGCCGTGTTGTGCGCCGTTAGCGTTTCCGGCTGCTCGTACAAGCTCGCCTCGCTCGTCTCGACCGACAACAGCGATCCACAGGCGACCGGCGCGGTCGCCTCGCCATCGACCGCGGCGGCGGCCGACAAATCCGCTCCATCGCCACGGGTGGAACTCGATCTTGCCTATGCGCGAGAGGCCATCTCAAACGTCTTGTTGCACGGCGGCAAGGACGCGAGTGTTCCGTGGCAAAATCCGCAAACCGGCGCCGGCGGCAATATCATGCCGCTCGCATCCTCCTATACCGAGGCCGGCGTGCCTTGCCGAGATTTCCTGGCGAGCTACGTGCATGGGGAGTCGCAAGACTGGCTCCAAGGCGCGGCCTGCCGCACGACCCACGGCACTTGGGAAGTGAAGCGGCTTAAATCGCTTAAATCGGGCTAAATAAGCGCTGGTCGTCGCGGTCCCCCAATTCGCTTGCATTGCGGGGTCGCCATTTTATGCCCACATTGAAGAGACGATTAAGATGGGGTGGGCTGGCTGTCCTCCTTCGAGGTGGAGTATATCGGGGATGCGTGATCCCTATGAAGTCTTGAGTGTCGATCGCAAGGCGAGCGCCGGCGACATCAAGAGTGCGTTCCGGAGGCTTGCAAAAAAGCTTCACCCGGACGCCAACAAAAATGATCCCAAAGCGGCGGCTCGCTTTGCCGAGCTGAACGCCGCGCATGAACTTTTAGGCGACGAGGACAAGCGCAAGGCTTTCGATCGGGGCGAGATCGATGCGGAGGGCAAGCCGCGCTTTCGCGGCTTCGAGGGAGCTCGTGCGCGGCCGGGCGCCGGCTTCGGCCCGGATGCGAATTTCGAGTCCTTCAATTTCGGTCCGGAAGGCTTTACCCGTACGGCCCGCGGCGGACGCGGCGGCGGATTCGCCGGTTTTGAGGATATTCTCAAAGAGGCCTTCGGCCATATGGGGCGCGGCGCACGCGGTGGCGCCGGCGCGCGGCCACGCTTCGAGTCAGACGATTTCGGCGTCGGCGCGGACGTTCATGCCGCTCTCACCGTGACGCTGCCGCAGGCCGCGCGCGGTGTCACTGAGCGGCTGCGGCTGCCAACCGGCAAGGACGTGGACGTCAAGATTCCCGCAGGCATCGCCGACGGCCAGCAGATCAGGCTCAAGGGCCAAGGCACACCGGGGCAGGGTGGCGCCGGCGATGCGCTGATTACCGTTTCGATCTTGCCTCATCCGATCTTCACGCTCGAAGGCGCCGACATACGGCTTGATTTGCCGGTGACCCTCTACGAGGCCACGCTTGGCGCCAAGGTCCGCGTCCCGACGCTTGATGGACCGGTGGAAGTCACTCTTCCGCCGTGGACGGCGGGCGGGCGCACCTTCCGGCTCAAGGGCAAGGGCTTCCCGGCCAAAAAGGGTCGCGGGGATCTTCTAGCGACAGTCCGGATCGCTCTGCCGGAGCGCAGTGATGCGGAGTTTGAGGCGCTCATGAAGAAGTGGCAGGCCGGCAAGCCCTATAATCCGCGCAAAGACATGTGATCTGCGGGAGGCTTTAGCCGGTTCTTTGGCCGGCTAAAGAACCGGCAGAAAAACCGGGCTGCAGCGTTCGTTCCCGGACGCCGCAGCTGGCATCCCCCGACGATGACCCTTGCACTATCCTTGCGGCGGCGGACCGCGACGGTCGATCTGGTCGTAGGCTGCTTGAGCGATCTCTCGAAGCGCATTGGCTTCCGCCGGTCCGCTCAGCACATAAGCCAAATTCTGATCGACCCAGTAGTAGGCGGCATTCTGATCGCCACTGGTGTAATGCAACGCCGTCTGCCCGTCTTTGATGCGCCCGCAATAGAGCGTGAAGCGCTCGCCAGACGGGCTTTCGTACATAAAGAACGCGCTCGGTCCGGCCGGGCCAGGCAACAGCCTGCCGCCGACAAGCTTGAGCCCCTGCTTGTCGAGTTCGGGCGGAAATAACGGCGAACCGACCCGTTTCGAAAGCCATGCCACCAGATGCGGTCGCTGGTCGCCCGGCACCTCGACGGGATGACGGACTTCGACCGTATACAGGCGATAGGCGACGAGCGCGTCAGTCGTGTACCGGGCCAGTTCGGAGGGGGTTGCGACTTCGATGCCGCGCGCACTCCAGCCGGCGCCGGCGCCGATCACGAAGGCGGCAATGGTGGCAGCGATGGCAGCCGCGATCGCGCCGTAGCGACGCTGCGTCAGGCGTTCGATGCCCAGGCGCTGCGGCGGCGGCTCATTCGCCAAGTGGCCAAAGCGCTCACGGATGAGCTCGATCTGCTTGCGCCAAGCGGCCACTCTGGCGGCATCCTCGGGATGGGTCGCGAGCCACGCCTCGACGACGCTGCGCCGATCGGGCGGCAGCTCGTCATCGACGTAGGCATTGAGCTCGGCTTCGCTGACAACTTGGTCTCGGTCGTTCATCGTCTTGCCTCTTCATCACTTCACGCGGCGCAACGCCGGGCGCTCGCCGTCCAGGTAGGCCTTGATTTCATTGCGGGCACGGGCCAAACGCGACATCACCGTGCCGATCGGTACGCCCTGAACCTCGGAAACCTCCCGGTAGGTCAGGCTTTCGAGCACGACAAGCAGCAAAGCAGACCGCTGTTCTTCGGTCAGCATTTCAAGAGCACGAACGATATCACGTCCGCCGGTGTCAGGACCGGCCGTAGTGACATCGCTGTCCTTGATCGGCGCCACGACGGGGCGCCGCGCCAGCGTGCGAAGCCTGTTACGATTGAGATTGGTCAGGATGGTGTAGAGCCATGCACGCATATCTCCGCCGTGAAACAGGTGTTCGGAGCGCAGCGCTCGCACCAGGGTATCCTGCACGATATCGTCGGCTGTATCGGCGTCGCGAGTAAGAGCGCGCGCATAGCGCCGCAGCGCCGGAATTGCCGCTTCTATCTGCTCCCGGAACTCACTCAAAGCATCGCTCCTCCTTAGAAACGTTAAAGAATCCAGGGACCTCGTTCCGGCTTTGCCGAGGACCCAATTTCAACAACACCACGGGTTGGCGTCTATTCCGCTATTTGGGCCATAACTTGATGGCCCAGTGACCCTATGCCATAGGGAAGACGGGGCTTGGAATCGCCTGTATGGGGTGTACGGAATGCTGGAAGCCTCGGGCCTCATGCGTGGCAAACGCGGCCTCATCATGGGGGTCGCCAACAATCGCTCGCTAGCCTGGGGTATTGCCAAAGCCTGCCGGGCGCATGGCGCTCATCTTGCCTTTACCTATCAAGGAGATGCGTTGAAAAAACGTGTCGAGCCGCTTGCCCAGGAGGTCGGCGCCATCGTGGTCGGTGATTGTGACGTTACTGAGCCCAAGACCATCGACGCGGCTTTCGCCGCCGTGCAATCGGCATGGGGGAGCATCGATTTTTTGGTCCATGCCATTGCGTTTTCGGACAAGAATCAACTCGACGGGCGCTACATCGATACGACGGCGGACAATTTCCTCAAAACGCTGCTGATCAGTTGCTATTCCTTCACGGCAATCGCTCAACGCGCCGAAAAACTGATGCCCGGCGGTGGTTCGATGCTGACATTGACCTATTACGGGTCGGAAAAGTGGATGCCGCACTATAACGTAATGGGTGTCGCCAAGGCTGCGCTCGAGGCGTCCGTGTACTATCTCGCCGCGGACCTCGGCGTGAAGAACATCCGCGTTAACGCGATCTCATCGGGGCCGATCAAGACGCTGGCTGCTTCCGGCATCGGCGACTTCCGTTACATTCTCAAATGGAACGAGCACAACGCGCCGCTCCGCCGCAGCGTCACCATCGAGGAGGTCGGCGAGGCGGGCGCTTATCTGCTCTCCGATATGTCACGAGGGGTCACAGGCGAAATCCACCATGTCGATGCGGGCTATCATATCGTCGGCATGAAGCATCCGGACGCGCCGGATATCCTTGTCGGCAAGGAATAGTGCGGCGCCGATTTCCGCTTATGCCGGTCCTTTATTATGTCCGACATGGCGAGACCGACTTCAACCTCGAAGGCCGCCTGCAAGGTCGTCGCGATACGGAACTGAACGCGCATGGACGGCGGCAGGCAGCCGAATGCGGGCTCCTGCTGCAAGACCTCTTCGTCCGCGACCAAGGATCCGCCGCCGACCTCGTCTATATATCGAGTCCGCTCAAACGGGCGCGCCAGACCATGGAAGTGTTTCGCGCCACGCTGGGGCTTGATCCGCGCGAATACGACATTGACGGCCGATTGGCCGAAATCGCCTACGGCGATTGGGAAGGCTTGACGCTGTCCGAGATCGAAGCGCGAACTCCGGGAATTCTCGCGCGGCGCGACCGTGATAAGTGGGATTTTGCGCCGCCGGGCGGCGAAAGCTATCGTCAACTCGCTGCGCGCATCGGCGATTGGTATGCCTCGGTAACGCGCGACACTGTTGTCGCCGGGCACGGTGGGGGCGTGCGCGCTCTCATGGCGCTCCTGCGCATCCTGCCCGAAGACGAAGCCGCGCGCGCTCCGATCGAGCAGGGCGTCGTTTATGTGTTCGCAGACGGCGCGAAGTCGCGCTATGCCTGACGACACAAAGCGTTCCGCAAAAGCAAAAGCGGCCGAACGTCATTCAGCCGCTTGCCGAGATCCGAAGACCTCGCAGAATTCAAAGCTCCTGACGGCGCGGCCCCAATACGAGGCTCGCGCATTGATCAGGACTACTTCGATTTCTTCTTTTTGTTCTTCTTCTTCGTGGCCATGATTGTCTCTTCCTTGGTGTGTGGTGGACCTTCGGCAGGGTTGGTTCAAGTCGCGGGCTTTGATCCTTTATCCGATCTGCGTCCCTAGGCCCTCGCCCCCTTACCGCAAATGACAATGACACAAGTGGTGTCGGCAATGCAATCGAAAAACGAAAATAACGCTTATTTTTCCGTAGCTTAACAGATGTTCAGTTTGCTATTAATCGCTGTTCAGCGACATGAATGTCATATGAACACTTTGTGTCCGATCAAGCAGAATTTCGCACGCGGGAAGCCCCACGCGGCTGTTTGCCATAATTGCAAACGACGCAACGCGCGCGGCATGCGTATTTGACCACATAGTATGTGCGGGCTACCAACCAGAACCAGTTTCGGCTTGGCTGCATTCAAGCCATTAAGCGTCGCAAACGCGTCATGTCATTCAATACGTTCGGGCATTTATTTCGTGTCACGACCTTCGGCGAGAGCCATGGACCGGCAATCGGCTGTGTGGTTGACGGTTGCCCGCCGCGGATTCCGCTGACCGAGACGGATATACAACCCTATCTCGATCGGCGCCGGCCCGGCCAATCGCGCTATACGACGCAGCGCCAGGAGCCCGACGCAGTCAGAATCCTTTCCGGCGTCTTTGTCGATGAGGCGACCGGCCAGCAGGTGACGACCGGCACGTCCATCGCGCTCATCATCGATAATGTCGATCAGCGCTCGAAGGACTATTCCGATATCAAGGACAAATACCGGCCCGGCCACGCCGACTACACTTACGACGCCAAATATGGTCTGCGCGATTATCGCGGCGGCGGCCGCCAATCGGCGCGCGAGACGGCGATGCGGGTCGCGGCGGGCGCGATTGCGCGCAAGATCGTTCCGAGCCTTAACGTCCGCGGCGCGCTGGTACAAATGGGGCCGCATCGCGTCGATCGCACGCGCTGGGATTGGGCCGAAGTGGAGCGCAATCCATTTTTCTGTCCTGACGCCAAGCTCGCAGCCGCGCTCGGCGATTATCTCGACGATTTGCGCAAGCGCGGCTCATCGATTGGCGCCGTGATCGAGATTGTGGCGGAAGGGGTGCCGGTCGGGCTGGGCGCGCCGGTCTATGGCAAGCTTGACGCCGACCTTGCCGGTGCGCTGATGAGCATCAACGCCGTGAAGGGCGTCGAAATCGGCGCCGGCTTTCACGCGGCCGAACTCTCAGGCGAAGAGAACGGCGACGAGATGCGCATGGGCAACGACGGCAGGCCGTTGTTTCTTTCCAACAATGCCGGCGGCATCCTCGGCGGCATTTCGACCGGGCAGCCGGTGGTGGCGCGTTTTGCAGTCAAGCCGACATCGTCGATTCTCATCCCGCGGCGCACCGTCGATCGTTACGGCCGCGAAACGGAAATCTCGACCACCGGGCGTCACGATCCTTGCGTCGGTATTCGCGCGGTGCCGGTCGGCGAAGCGATGGTAGCTTGCGTGATTGCGGACCACTATCTACGCCAGCGCGGTCAAGTCGGCGAGACGCCGGCGTGGCCATCAACGCGATCGGCGCGCTGATGGGTGCCGGGCAATCGACCGGGCGGATTTGCTGCTATCATAAAAGTTGGGCAGAGCACGGATATATCAGGATTTTTGCCGCCGACGGAATGGCCGCACGATAGCATACTATGGAAGACGCGCATCAACGAGTCCAAGCGGCCATCACGGCCTTTTCGCACGGCGAGCTTCTCATAGTCGCCGATGACGACGACCGCGAGAACGAGGGCGATCTTTTCGTTGCGGCGAGCCTATGCACGCCGGAGAAAATGGCCTTCATCATTCGTCACACCTCCGGCATCGTCTGTGCGCCATTGGCGCCGGAGGAAGCGCGGCGCCTGCATCTTGACCCGATGGTGGCGCTCAACGATGCGCCGCTCGGGACCGCGTTCACCGTTTCGGTCGACGTTCGTCACGGTTTGACCACTGGAATTTCCGCCGAAGAACGCACCAACACCGTGCGCGCGTTGGCTAACGGCAATTCCGGCGCAACCGATTTCGTGCGGCCCGGCCATGTTTTCCCGCTGGCGGCCAGGGAGGGTGGCGTACTGATGCGCTCGGGCCATACCGAGGCTTGTGTCGACCTTTGCCGGCTAGCGGGGCTGCCGCCGGTTGGCGTTCTTGCCGAGCTCATGAACGATGACGGCACCGTGATGCGCGGCGCCGAACTTGCCGCCTTCGCCGAGCGTTACAAGCTGCAGCGCATCTCGATTGCGGAGTTGATCGCTTACCGGCAGGCGAGGGACAAGCTCATCGAAAGGGTCGGCGAATTTCCCGTGCAATCCGCGATCGGGACATTGACCGGCTATGCCTTTCTGACGCCGTTCGACCCGGTCCATCACATGGCTTTCGTCCATGGTCGCATCGACGACGGCGCAAACATCCTGACCCGGCTGCATCGGGCCAATATCATCGCCGACGTTTTCGGCGGCGCAAAGCGAATCCATCAGGTGCTGGAGCGGTTCAAGACCGAGGGCAGGGGTGTCCTGGTCCTGCTACGCGACGGCACCGCAGGCGTGCCCGTGATCTCAATTCCCAAATCGTCCGATACCGCTTCCGGCGAAGCAAGAACGCGTCAGTGGCGCGAAATCGGGCTGGGCGCACAGATTCTCAAGGACCTTGGCGTCAATTCGATCAGGCTCATCACGTCGTCGCGGCCGACCACCTATGTCGGTCTCTCGGGGTTCGGCATCGAGATCGTCGGGACGGAACCGATGGAAGGGTGAACCAATCGTCGAAATCTCGCGTCTCATATGAAAGCAGCGGCGCGATCCTGCACACTCAATGGCTTAGCCAGACTTTTCATGGATCGGCTACCAGCGGGCTAATAACGGCCGCTGGTGAGCGTTCCCGTGCCCCGGTGTCAGGGACAGCCCGGCGCTTTGGAGCCACCACGGCACGGCTGCGGGCCGCCGCCGCCGCCTGAAGCTGGCGAGCATTCGGTGGATGAAGGAATGGACATTACGGCGCAAATACCACAACGGGACACAAAAAACGCCCGTCGTGTTCCTGTGGATGACGAATCACTTCATGATTTCTTGCGTCAGGATGACGGAGGGCCGATCCCCTCAGCTAAGTCTTTCGAGTTCCGGCAGCCGCCAGCTCTTATCCAAGATCGCCTTTTCCGGGCCATACACTCGAAACCACGGGAACCACTTTTCTCCAGCGGGGGTGTAAAGCCAGTTAGTAGTCTCACCGGCAGGCGGCATTGGGCCAACGTAGATG
>JBAPZR010000351.1:0-3042 GCA_049285335.1 Xanthobacteraceae bacterium
CGCGAATGCGAAAGATTGGAACCTTTACGCCCTCTAACAGCAGGGCGCGGGTCACGCCGAGCGGCTCCAGTTCCTCCATGGTCCGAGCGTGAACCACGCAGGCGCGTGAAGTGTTCGCACCGGCCAGCTGTTGATCGACCATCGCGGCATCCACGCCGCGCCGCTTCAGTTCAGCGGCCAAAGCAAGGCCGGTCGGTCCCGCGCCGACGATGAGAATCTGGTTTTCGGTTTTGAGCATGAAGCCTCGCCATTTTTTCTCGTTCTTGATGTTTCAGGGTCGCGCTACGACCAATAAATGACAGTTCTACGGGCGAACAACAAAGGCCCGCGGCATGTGGCCGCCGCAAGAAGTGCAAGTCTGTTATGCCGTCAGCACCAATATTCGTCCCCGAGTTCCGGCGTGCACGTTTGTCACTTATGCGGATGCGCGCGCCGCTGTCCGATCCGCCCAATAACATCGCGCGGCTAATCATCAGCAGGACACCAAAAACACTTGGTCCGTGTCTGTTGGGTCAAAAGGACATCGGTTGCTACTCGATCACTTCGTCGGCGCGGACGCGAGATGATCGACCTGCTCGCGGTGTGGGAGCCGAAGCCTAAGCCGGCGAAGATACGGGCGGTGCCGTACGAGGCAGCGATCGACCAGTTGTTCAAGTCGTCTAGTTCGGCCCTAACCCACAAGCGGTCAGTACTTCCAGACGGCCGGTACCCAACGAAAGACGTCGCCGGCGACCGCTACATGGCACACGGACGGGAACGACAGGTGAGTGGCCACCAGCGGCTCGCCGGTCGCCGTCAGCTCCCGCAAAAGACGGACCCGGACGCGGGCCGCCTCCTCGGGGTCGTGTTCGAAGCCGTTGCTGCCGCGCCGGGTAGCTGATGAAGATTGTGCGGACATGATCATTCTCCCTTGAGGAAAATGCTGTTGGACGTAGGTGAATGATTTCGCGCGCTATCGAGTTGGACGTCGGTCCCGCGTCAAAATGTCCGCTTTGGGTCGTAAGCAGACATTCTGCACTGCGGTAAAGAGCGTCGTTATTCGATGACCTCGTCGGCGAGCAATTGCATCTGGTTGAACGGTCAGTCCGAGCGCTTTAGCGGTCTTCAGATTTACCAGCAGTTCGAACTTCGTCGGTTCGAGAACCGGGAGATCGGCGGGCCGCGTCGCTTCCGTCTATTTCTTAACAGGCCGCGGCGTCGGCCTCACCCCGACCTGCTCCTCCGCCGTATACGGCGATCCATAGTATGGGAAATCCTCACGAATGCGCCCGCGGTCGGGGGCAAGTCCATCGACGACTGGCGTATTGGTCGCCAGCGTCAACATCACATCCAGCGCATCGTCGCCGAGCGCGCGTCCGTTGAAGCTGGCCACCTCAAATGCGGCGGATGTTCCAAGCTCGTAAGGCAATGTGTCGGGACAGAGTCGTGCAGCGATCAGTTTCCCGTATTCCGCTGGGGCCGCCGCCGAACCAGCATAGGTCGTCATCTTCTCCGCAAAATCCGCAATCGACTTCGCGAAGCGCTCTATATCTTCAGACGGAACCGACGCATTGAATTGTTCTTTCACCGCTTGATCGCTCGGGTCGTCCAAGAAGAGATGCGTTACCATAGGCAGGCCCCAACGCGAAACTTGTACCTCCGGCGCATGGCCAAAAAGCGAGATCGTCGCCCATGCGTTGATTTTTCCGTGCCCAATCAGCCCACTCGGCACCTCCAGCACAATCGCCGTTATATTCCGCCTCGCGAAGGGATCGTGCTGGTGCAGAAGAGCGTCCCCATCGAAGCGCTGATCTTTATAGAAAGCAGTCATAAATGTGCGGAACCCAGCATTTGCCGCAAACAGCTCTGGAGCAATCCCAACGTACGCACGAAGTTCCGAATTCGTCGCGACTGAACCGGTTTCACCCTCGATCAAACTCTCTCCGGCGTTACCACGAAAAGCATCGTCACCCGTCGCCTTCCGCACCACAAACGGCTGAATGTGGGAGTGCTCGCTGCCATCTCCGTGACGTGGTTCACCAAACCTGAACTTGAACGTAACCTCTTCCCTCGCATCTCCGTTCACGTCGAAGCGGAACGCATAGATCCCTTCTGGATGAAGCGTGTCCGGAGCCCGTGATCCCGCATTCGGATTCACCGTCATCGCCATCACGGTCTTGCCCGACTGGCCCTCAAATAAATAAAAATCGCAGAGGTTGAGGCTCGGTTCCTCCCTCGCCAGTTTGGTGTCGAAATGATGTGACATACAGAGTCCCCTTTTGAGGCGCCGGTGGATGTCGAACGTCGGTGCCGAGTTGGGAAATCCACGG
Source organism: Xanthobacteraceae bacterium (assembly GCA_049285335.1). Taxonomy (GTDB): domain Bacteria; phylum Pseudomonadota; class Alphaproteobacteria; order Rhizobiales; family Xanthobacteraceae; genus BOG-931. The sequence continues at coordinate 2,310 of JBAPZR010000351.1, forward strand.
CGAGGCTCACTCGGGCTGCCTATCCGTGTGATCGGCTTCCGGCCGCCCGAGCGAAGGGAGGTACCGGCCGAAGTTCAATTCGAAGTCGCTCGGAAGCCCGTAACCGATATTACGGAGTTTGGGACGGCGCGCCTGCGCACTGGGCTAGGTCAGCATTGGAAAGATCATGTCGTTGCTCGACTGAAGCTCGCTAGCTGTCGGCGTGCCGAACCGATTGATTTGCGCCTTGGCCGCGGCTAGGACTTCCCGGTCGAATGAGGCCAAGCGCCGGACGAGCGCATCGACAAACGAGTCGAGGTCGTCGTCGTCCAGCGCGCGGTTCACCCAGCCATAGCGCTCGGCGATATCAGCATCGAAATCGTCGGCGCTGAGGACGATTTCAAGTGCGCGCGAGCGGCCGACCAAGCGCGGGAGCCATTCCATCGCCCCGCCGCCCGGGACCAGTGCGACGCCGACCTCGGGGTTCCCGAACAGGGCGCTTTGCCGGCTGGCGAAGCGCATGTCGCAGGCCAGCGCCAACTCATTACCGATGCCGCGCGTGCGACCGCGAATCTTGGCGATGCTCACGACGGGCGTGGAGGAGAGGCGCAACACAAGGTCGCGCCAAAGGCCTAGCACCTCTGGCTGTTCAGCGGCCTTGGATACATCGAGATGGGCGATGAAAAAGTCGGGATTGGCCGACTGGAACACAACGACCTTCACGGACGAGTCCGCCTCGAGGTTGGTTATCAAC
>JBAPZR010000352.1:0-3197 GCA_049285335.1 Xanthobacteraceae bacterium
CAATTGTGCAATTTCTACGGCACCCGAAAAAAACACAAGAAAAGTTGCCAGTAGAGCAGGCTTCAATTCATAGCCTAAAGCGAATGCGAGGCCAGTCGCCCAATAAATTGCGAAATGCTCAACGCCATTGGGCAGGCCGGTTTCCGGCCGCAGAGTCGGAGGAACCACTGAAAGGACGACGATAGCTGTCGCCAAACTCAGTGCGACAATTCGAGTGAGCAGAATTCCCAATCTCGTCATGACGATGGTCTAACAGTCAATCTGGCAAGGATTGCTTCTGCCCGCCGTCGGTGCGCACACTGCAAAGACGGGTTGATATCGCCGACAGCAGCACTATTCGGGAAGATTCGGTCTTGCGAGCCCACAATCATCGTCACGGAAGCTCATTTGAATTCCACAAAGGAACTGCTGTGTTTGCAGCCAGCAGCGCAGCGTGCGAATGGACAGTCCTGCCCGCGCCTGAGTCGCAGGCAAATCAACGACGGCACGGGTGCGACTGTGATCAGTTAGACACAGCGGATTGCCTCAATTCTAGCGGCGATTGCAACATCCGCCAGTATGGACTACCTTTTGCATGGCTTCGAGCGGCGCGCCGTGGGAGGCGCGCTAGAGGGGGATCCGTCGATGTCAAAGCCAGTCATGTTAGCCCTCATTGTTGGGACGGTGACCGCCATTGGCGTGTTGGTGGCGCCGGTCTTTGGGGCCGAATTGCAAGTGCCGCCACCGGCTGCACACGTGCGGCAGGCTGCTGAATGCGGTCCCTGCGGCTGCCTTCACATCACCTACGACTATCACCGGGAATTGCGATCGACTTACGGACTTAGCTTTGATCCGCGCAATTTTGATCAGACTCAGCCGTACTACTATTTTGGAGCGGTACGAGCCTATCCGCGCTTCTGGTGCGACGTCGGCTACGCCCAGTAAAGCGCCGCGTGGCAAGAGCGTGCCTGCCGTGGCATGGGCCGGCACCCGAAGTGCAGAATCTCGCGGCAAGCCTAGCCGTGATCAATTGCGAGAGACGCTGTGGCCAGTGGCGAGACCACCGGTAATCACGATCATCGAAATGATTCCGATTCGTAAGTCCGTCGATCGAGATCACGCCGCCGAAGGGGCGATTTTGCCATGAAGATCATGGATACAGCATCCGCGCCGCCGTGCGGATTCGCGCTTCGCAGAAGGCGCCAGCCGCCCGCGTGTTAAAGAGGCACCGGTAACCGCGGCGGAGAGTTGGTACGCAAGAAAATAAGAAACCTTGCTCGGCCAATGGCAACGGCGGGGCATTCAGGCACCTCTCGCTTGAATGTGGACCGGCCAGATAACTGTATCATTTCGGCCACATATTGCGGTTGTTTTTAGTCTTCCCCCGATTCCAAATGGCGGCGGCGTTGAGGACCCCAACCATCGGTGGTAGGGATTTGGTAACAACCAGGCGGGCAAGGGCATGTGGGGACCGCACAGGTTCATTACATTTGCTGCCATTAGCGCAGCATTGTTGACGGCTGGCTGTGAGTCATACCTCATACCCGCTCCCGGGCCCAATGCGGCCGTCGTCAAGCTTGGGTATTCGTGGAATGGGCCGCCCTACGGCCTGGTCAAGCTCACGCCCCAAGTGGCAAATATCTTAGAAGAATTTGGTCCGCGCGCCCTTGCAGCCACCTTCGGCGACCGACGTCCTCCACCTGAAATTACGTTTGGGATTGGCGATGTAGTCGCTGTCAGCGTTTTTGAGGCGGCGGCCGGTGGCTTGTTCATCCCGAGCGAGGCCGGTGTGCGACCAGGCAACTTTGTTTCGCTGCCCAATCAGCCGATCGACACCAAGGGCTATATTTCCGTTCCCTATGCGGGGTTAGTGCCGGCCGCTGGCAAGACGCCGGCAGAGGTAGAGCAGGAGATTGTCGATCGGATCAAGAATCGAGCAATCGAGCCACAGGTCGTCGTATCGCTGGTGACCCAGAACACCTCACTTATTACTGTCGTCGGCGAGGTGAATAGCGCATCGGCATTCAATCCCTCCGGCCGCGTCGCGGCGCAGCCTTCAGGCGAGCGGTTGCTCGACGTGATTACCCGAGCCGGCGGCCTCAGGGATCAGGGCCAGGATACCTGGTTGGTGCTCGAGCGCCATGGCCACCGGTCCGCGGTTCCGTTCGGTTCGTTGATCTATGAGCCGGGCAATAATATTTGGGCCTGGCCGGGCGATATGATCTATCTGTACAAGGAGCCACAGACGTTCTTGGCGTTCGGGGCCACGGGCCAACAGGGCGAATTCCAATTCAGCGCTGGCAACCAGTCGTCTGCTTGGCGGATGACGCTTGCGGAGGCCGTCGCGACTGCCAGCGGATTGCTCGATCTGCAGGCCGATCCAGGTTCGGTTTTTCTTTACCGGCGTGAGCCGCGCGCCCTTGCTGAGAAGCTTGGGGTAGATTGCTCAAAGATGGACGGGCCAACTGTGCCCATTGTCTATTCGGTGAGCTTTGTCGATCCGGCCGGCTACTTCCTCGCTACACGAGTGCAGCTGCATAACAAGGACGTTCTTTTCGCCGCCAATGCTCAGGCGGTTGACATCGTGAAGTTTACGGCATTCCTGAACGCGCTAATGAGCGTACCGGCCAACGGTATAGGACTCGCCAACCAGATTCAGACGAATCGAATCCTGTTCCATACTCCGAACCCGACGACGACGACGGCGACACCGGTTGTTACGTCGACTACAGTAGTTACGACGCCTGTCCCCACCCCCACTCGTTGATGGGATTGTTGTGACTGCGGTCGGGGTCTCTACATCGCGGCAGAGGCTGGCGCGGAGCCCGGCAATTTCATAGCCCTGCCCGAATCGGCCGATTGATGATTCGTTGACGTCCACTGGAGGTATTTTTGTAGCTGGCCAATACGCCTGCTCCACCCCGATTTTTATTAGGAGCAAATCATCGAACAATCAAAAACAAGCGCAGACGCGATAACTGTGATCGGATCAGCAATTACAGGTTGAATAAATTGAATATTTTCCCAGACGGTCAACTCTCCGGTCGTGCCGATTCGTGATAGCTTGATTTCCTTTTTGGTGGAGCTACGCTAAGTACTTCCGGCGTTTTTTGATTTTGCAGCTTTGACGCCGAGGGGATGGCGCATTTGAGCGTAAAGTTCATCCCAGCAGGACTCAGGTGCGCGTAAAGTTCATGTGAGTCGTAAGAGTTCATCTG
>JBAPZR010000353.1:0-13663 GCA_049285335.1 Xanthobacteraceae bacterium
TGGCGCACCGACTTGTTTTTTTATCGCGCCCTCAAGATTGCAATCGGTCGGTTGTTAGATGCGCTTGAGCCCCCCGGCCCGATGACGGCCCCCAAATTTGATGTGCCCAACCTCGAATATGCCGACAATCATATGGCCCACTGGATTGATTCAATGCGGACAACACCCGACGCCAGAGCCGAGTTTGCAGCTAATCATGTCCTTGGCCTATTTAGAACGTTACCCCGCATGACTGACGAACAGCGAGAAGAGAATAGAAAGCTCGTGGGCGAACACGCTGCGATGATGCACCAATTCTATGGAATGCCCGACGCAGCTCGTGATCTGGCCCCTAAGCCACGCAAGGAGTTCAAACCTGGAGAGACGGTGCAGCTAGAAGCCAACGTCCAAGTGATTAACCTGAGCACCAAAACGGGGGAATGAACATGGCTAGCATTCGCAAACGAAAATTCGGTCAGGACAAAGAGTCCTGGATCATTGACTATCGCGACCAGCATGGCGCGCGCCACATCAAGACATTCGCCAACAAGAAAGATGCCGAGCGCTGGAAGGTCGATGCATTACACGAGGTATCACTCGGCACCCACACCGCCGCTAGTGTCAGCAAGACCGTTGCAGAGGTTTGGCAACTGTGGTTGGCCGAGTCTGAGGCCAACAATCTGGAATTCGGCACTATTCGCCAGCGGCGCCAGCACCTGACGCACCACGTCGCCCCGTTCATTGGTTCCATGCGGCTATCGAGTCTGACACAGCCCCTGCTCTATGAATTCGATGCCAAGCTGCGTGATGGCGGCCGATCAGTCGCTATGAGGCGCATAGTCATGACCAGCATCAAAACATGCCTTTCATTCGCCCAGGGGCGCGGCCTGGTTGCCCAGAATGTCGCCCGCGGTGTCCGCATCAAATCGGATGCCCGCGAATCCAGTGGGCCCTTGCGTGCCGGTGTGGACTTCCCCACGATGGCCGAATTGAACACACTCATCGACAGGGCTGAAGGACGATGGCGGCCGTTTGTCGTCACGGCAATATTCACCGGCATGCGACTTTCCGAACTGCGTGGGCTGACGTGGGCCGATGTCGATCTCGATGCAGGGCTTATCCACGTCCGCCGGCGCGCTAATCAGTGGAACAATATCGGGCCGCCGAAGTCGAAAGCCGGCAAGCGAGATATTCCGCTGGCGCCGATCGTCATTAATACGTTGCGGCAGTGGCGGCTTGCGTGTCCGCCCGGTGAACTTGGCTTGGTATTCCCGACCATCGGCGGGACGATCGTGCGCATGTCGACCTGTAACGCAGCGTGGACGGTCCTTCTGAAGCGATGCGCCCTGCCCCACTATAACTTTCACATGTTACGCCACGCCGCCGCGTCACTGTTCATCAAGCATCTGAAGTGGACACCGAAGAAGCTGCAGGCCGTTATGGGTCACGCCTCGATCAATATGACGTTCGACCGTTACGGCCATCTGTTTGAAGACGTTACGGCCGATCGGGAGGACATGGCGAAGATCGAGGCGGCAATCAGATCGGCGTAAGGGGGTAAGCATCGTTGAAGTTGCGCTCTCCACAAGTTATCCACAGGCAGCGGATGGAGTTTTCTGTGTAACGCTCACGAGAAAATCTTAAGTGCGTACAACCGGATCGCTTGACCTACGATCGGCCACTGACGGAGTATACCCGCGCTCCTTGTGGACGCTTCCATCGAACCTCCGGGGATTTGTCCACAAGCCCTTAACTTGACAGGCCGGGGAGCCCTCATCTCCCCGGCTATCTTTTTGGTCGACCGTCGCAACCCCCGCGTAAGCCAACGCGACATAGGCGCGACACGGCGACAAAAACTTCATTGAAATCAATACTGCGGATCGGAATGTATACGTGCACCAATGGTCAATCGAGTCCGGTGTCGTTCTGGCGGTGCTTTGAGCCGAGCGGGCTTTGCCCGGCGCCGCATTGCTGAGAGCGAAACCGCGCGTTGGTTCTTTCGCTCCAATCTCCGATTTCTAGTTAGCGTCCAATCGGCGCGTAACTGGTGATGGCGCTCGGCGTTGGCATCGGCACGAGATGACGCGGAACAACGATGCGTTGGTCCTCGGTGAGCGGCGTGCGCGCAGACATTGAATTGGCTTCGGCGACCGCCCACAGCGGCACCTGATAGGTCGTCGCGAGCGATTTGAGGGTGTCGCCGGCATGCGCTCTGACTGGTAGGCCGGAATCCCAAAGCTCGATGGACGCATCCCCCGGCACTTGAAGGTGGAGCGGGACCGCCTCTCCTTCACTGGCCGCTGGCGTTTCGGAAAGCTGCGCAATTTTTGTGACCAGCTGTTCCTGAATCTGCTCGGATTTGTCGATATTGATGTGATAAATCTCGTTATGATCTTTCAGATTGAAGCTTGCATAGTGGCCGTGAAAGCGTGAGCCCTGCACCACGTTGCCGCCACCCATGATGTTCGATGATTGGAAGACGTTGATGTAACGCTCGACATTTGGCGGGACGTCGTCGGCAATTCGGGTCGGATCGAAGGTTGCAAGGAGACTTACCGGGATACCTTCGGCGTTCAGCCTCTCGGCGAAGGCCAGTGCGGAATCGCCGCCCATCGAGTGACCGATAATCGTGATGGGCTGCGGGTCGTTCCGATAATCGCGGATCGCGTCTTCGGCAACCGGCCGCCACAGCAGATAGGTTTGCACGCTTGCGGGGATGCCGGCCTGTTGAATTCGCTCAGCCAAGCTGTCCATGCCACGCGAATAAAGGAGACCGGCAACGCCACGGAACAAATAGGCGCGGCCGTGCGGTTCAAGGGTCGCCTTCGGTGATGGCGGCGCAAGGAGCGCCCCGGTATCGCCGGCGCTCGCGAGTGAGACTGGTTTGACGAGCTGCGTCGACGCCGACCCGTCTGGCGATCCATCGGACGAACCTTGGGCCGTCCGCGTCACAGGCGCATTCAATCTCACTGGGTCGGTTTGATTGGCCGAGGCAAGCTGCGAACCGCCGCCCTGCCCACCGGCGGCTACGCTTGCCGGAGGCACAGCCGAGGTGACGTCCTGATCGACCCCAAAGTAACCGGCATAGCCGCCGCAGCCGCCAAGGCAGGCGGCAAGCATCAAAACGGCGATATACGAACGTTGAACCATGCGCATTTGGCTTCGCGTCTTGCGGACGGGGGCCGAACGGCACAATAGTTCCGGCAGGCAGAGCGCCCGCTGGTCGCAGAAGGCGTTCGGAAAAGACAGCCCCACAGTTCCGTCGCGCCTGAAGAAGACAGCGAAATTCTTAATTTCCCCCGAATGCGCCGCTACAAATGCCCGGTCTGAGCGGTGAAATGAGGGACTTCGCCCGGCATTTTAGTGGCGGAACGGCGGCATACGGCCTATCTGGCTTCGATCGAAGACGCGCAATAAACATTCCAGTCCCGTAATATGGCCCGCCGGCAATGAATCGCCCGCCCCGCATCTCCTTCGTTTCGCTCGGCTGTCCGAAGGCTCTGGTCGATTCCGAGCGCATCATTACCCGGCTTCGCGCCGAGGGGTACGAGCTGGCGCGCGAGCATTCCGGCGCCGATCTTGCCATCGTCAATACCTGCGGTTTTCTGGACAGCGCTCAAGCCGAGTCGCTGGCGGCCATTGGCGCTGCCATGGCCGAAAACGGCAAAGTCATCGTGACCGGCTGCATGGGCGCGGAGCCGGAAAAGATCACCCAATCCTATCCGGGCGTGTTGGCGGTCACCGGCCCGCAGCAATACGAGAGCGTACTCGACGCGGTGCATCGTGCGACGCCACCCGCCCACGATCCCTATATCGACTTGATCCCACCCGAGGGTATCAAGCTCACGCCTCGGCACTACGCTTATCTGAAGATTGCAGAAGGGTGTAACAATCGCTGCACCTTCTGCATCATTCCCAAATTGCGCGGCGGTCTGGTCTCGCGCCCGGCCGCCGACGTTCTGCGCGAAGCCGAGAGGCTCGTCACCGCCGGCGTCAAGGAGCTGCTGGTCATTTCTCAGGACACTTCGGCCTACGGAATTGATTTGAAATACGCCGCGAGCACGTGGAAGGATCGCGAAATACACGCCAAGTTCATCGACCTCGCCCGTGAGCTCGGCACATTCGGCGTCTGGGTGCGGTTGCACTACGTTTACCCCTACCCGCATGTCGACGACGTCATTGCGCTCATGGCCGACGGCAGGGTGCTGCCGTATCTCGACGTGCCGTTCCAACACGCCAGTCCTTCGGTGTTGAAAAACATGCGCCGTCCGGCGGCGCAGGAGAAAACCCTGCAGCGCATTGCGGCGTGGAGAGAGCTTTGCCCAAGCCTCACCATCCGTTCGACGTTCATTGTCGGGTTCCCGGGCGAGACCGAGGAGGATTTCTCTGCGCTGCTCGCGTGGCTGTCGCAGGCCGAGCTCGACCGTGTTGGTTGCTTCCATTACGAGCCGGTTGCCGGCGCCGCCGCCAACGATCTCGGCGCGCTAGTGCCCGAGGTCATCAAGGAGGAACGCTGGCATCGTTTAATGCGCCATCAGCAGGCCATTTCGCAAAAACGGCTCAAGCGAAAAGTGGGCCGGCGCGAACAGGTCATCATCGATGCCGTTGGACCGGCCGGCGCCAAGGGCCGCAGCAAAGGCGACGCCCCGCAAATAGACGGCACGGTTCACCTGACGAGCCGCCGCCCGTTGCGCGTCGGCGAAATCGCAACCGTGAAAATCGAGCGCGTCGACGCTTACGACCTTCACGGCACCGTCATCGGCTACTGAACCGCTTCGGAAAGCACGCGCCGCACCGCTTCTGTCAGCGTGGTTAAGTCTTCCTCGCTGATGGTGAAAGCGGGCGTCAGATAAACAATTGAACCGAAGGGCCGGATAAAAACCCCTTCCGCAATAAACCGCTGCCGCAGAGCATCGAGATCTTCGATCCGTTCGAGTTCGACGACGCCGACCGCGCCCTTGACCCGCACATCCCTGATACCGGCAAATGTTCGGCACGGTTCGAGCCCTTGGCGCAGCAGGCCCTCGATCGTTGCGACCTGGTCGAGCCGTGCTTCGCGCTCGAATAGATCGAGCGAGGCATTGGCAGCCGCGCAGCCGAGCGCATTTGCCATGAAGGTTGGGCCGTGCAGGAAAGCCTTGGCCGGATCGTCCGACCAGAATGCGTCGAAAACCTTTCGCTGCGCCAAAGTGGCGGCAAGCGGAAGCGTTCCCCCTGTCAATGCTTTCGAAACCGCAATAATATCGGGCACAATTCCGGCTTCTTGAAACGCCAACATCGCGCCGGTGCGGCCGAAGCCCGTGAAAATCTCATCGAAGATCAAAAGCACGTCATAGCGATCGGCAAATGCCCGCAGCGCTTTGAGGACGCCGGGATCGTGAAAACGCATCCCGCCAGCGCCCTGCACCAGCGGCTCGATGATGATGGCGGCGATCTGTTGAACGTGTTTCGCGAGTAATGAATCGAGCGCCGCCGCGCTCGCCTCGTCAGTCGGCAAATCGGCGATGATTTGAACGGGCAGCAAGCCCGCAAACATAGCGTGGAAGCCCGTCTCGGGATCCGACACTGCCATCGCGCCTGTCGTGTCGCCATGATAGCCGCCCTTGAAGGCGACGATCTGGCCCCGGCCGCGGATGCCGCGATTGCGCCAATACTGCAGCGCCATTTTCAGCGCGACCTCGACCGCGACAGAACCGGAATCGCTGAAAAATGCGCGGTCGAGACCGCTCGGAGCCATGATGCCGGCAAGGCGTTGCGCCAGCGTCAGCGCCTGCTCGTGGACTATCCCTCCGAACATGACGTGAGGCATTATCGCGAGCTGGCGTTCGACTGCGGCGCGGATGTGAGGATGATTGTAGCCGTGGCATGCCGTCCACCAGGACGCGATACCGTCGATCAGTTCACGCCCGTCGGTCAGCACGATGCGGCTGCCGCGGCTCGCCGCAACCGCAAGCGGCGGCGCCATCGTCTTCATTTGCGCATAAGGCAGCCAAACGTGCTCGAGCCCAGGGGCGTACCAATTGGGGCCAACTGTCGCCATTTGCTTATTTTTGCTGGTATTGGCAGGCATTCGGCGCTTTCATGGAGATCAAAGCCGGAGCTTTAGACTTCGGTTGGCATGACCCATTTGGCGAAAACCGGGCGGCCGGTTTTCGGGCTCATGCCGCAAGGACGAGCTATTGTGCCTTCTGGCCGCGCCGAGGTCACGTTCGTTCGAATGGACAAAAGCCGATGCGCTCGCTCGACGAATTTGCCGGCGAAAAGCTGAGCTACCTGGAACAGGCGCAACTTCGCCGCACCCCCGCAGTCACGGCGCGGACGGGACTGTGGGTCGAGCGTGACGGCCGCCGCTTGCTATCATTTTCATGCAACGATTATCTCAATCTCAGCCATCACCCCGATGTCATCGCCGCTGCCGTCGATGCGACGAAACGCTACGGTGTTGGCGCCGGTGCGTCTCGCCTCGTCACCGGCAATCATCCGCTCTACGCTCCGCTTGAAGCGCGGCTGTCGCGGCTTAAAGGCACCGAGGCGGCTTGCGTGTTCGGTTCGGGTTACCTTGCCAATACGGGCGTCATCCCGGCGCTGGTCGGGCGGGACGACCTCATTGTGATCGACGAGTTGTCGCACGCCTGCATCCATGCCGGCGCGAAACTCAGCGGCGCCGAAATTCATCGCTATCGCCACGGCGATGTCGCCGCGGCCGAAGCGATCCTCGCCGCCCATCGGAGAAAAAAGAAACATGCGCTGATCGCGACCGACGGGGTGTTTTCAATGGACGGCGATCTCGCCCCGCTCGTCGCTTTGGCGCGGCTCGCGCAGCGCTTCGACGCCTGGCTCTTGAGCGATGACGCGCATGGGCTTGGCGTTGTCGGCGGCGGTCGCGGCTCGACCTTTGCGAATGGCGCGGGTGCGAACGGCGGCGCTCATGGGCCGGCCGCCGTGCCGTTGCAGATCGGTACGCTGTCCAAGGCCGTCGGCGCCTATGGCGGATATTTGTGCGCCTCGCGCGCCGTCGTCGAATTGATTTGCACCCGAGCGCGCACGTTCATCTATTCGACCGCGTTGCCGCCGGCTGTTATTGCCGCGGCGAGCGCCGCCCTCGATGTGATCGAACGCGACCCGGTCTATGCAGCCGAACCGCTGCGCAAGGCGAAGCTATTCACGCGGGCTCTCAATCTGCCGGACGCTCAGAGTGCAATCGTGCCGGTGATCGTCGGCGAAAGCGACGCCGCGCTCGCCGCCTCGAATATTCTTCGCGACAACGGTTTTCTGGTGGTGGCAATTCGTCCACCCACGGTTCCCCCCGGCACAGCACGTTTGCGGTTTGCCTTTACCGCCCAGCATGAAGACAGCGATATAGCGCGCCTTGCGGAGCTTGTGCGCACGCATGTGTTGAGGCACTGACCCTTGACCGCGATCTTCATTACCGCGACCGGAACCAACGTCGGGAAAACCTTCGTCGCGGCGTCGCTGATTCGACAGTTGCAACAGATGGGCCGCATCGTGCAGGCGATCAAACCGGTCGTCAGCGGATTCGATGCGGAGCATCCCGAGGCAAGCGATTGCGGCGTTCTGCTTGGGGCGCTCGGCTTGCCGGTAACGCTGCAGGAGATCGAGCGCATTTCACCTTGGCGATTTCGCGCCCCGGTGTCGCCGGACCTTGCTGCTCGACGGGATGGACAGCGCATCGACGTCGATACCGTTATTTCTTTTTGCCAAGGCGCCATCGAACAACGCCAGGACATTCTGCTGATCGAGGGCATTGGCGGGATCATGGTGCCACTCGATGAGCAGCGCACCGTTCTCGACGTGATGATGGCCCTGCAACTGCCGTTGATTCTGGTCGCGGGCTCGTATCTCGGTACGATCAGCCACACGCTGACCGCCCTCGACGCATTATTCCGCCGCGACATGAAGTTGCTGACAATCATCGTCAGCGAAACGCCGGGCGCAACTGTGCCGCTCGACGACACGGTGGCGGCGATCGCGCGATTTGCTCAGCCGGTGATCGGCTTGCCGCGGCAGCCGCAGCGCCAGACGGACGAGCGGGGAACCGGCACGATTGCCGCTCTCGACCGCATTTTCGGGTTGTCGTAGCGACGTACCGTTCGGCGCGCCGGATCGCGGCCTGTTCATTTCGTGAAAAAATGAACTTGCACCAGCGTTTCCAGAGTGCCCTCCAAATTAAACAACGCGTGCAACAGAAAGGGCAGCAGCATCGAGCCGCCGCGCCAGCGCATCCAACCGAGAAACAAGCCCACGACAAAAATCTGCAATACCCCGGTCCAATCGTATTGAACATGCAGTCCGGCCCACAGCGCCGAGATAACGACGATCGCCGCCCAAACGGCGCGAGGCGAGCGCGCCCAGCCGCGGAACAAAAATCCGCGAAACAATGCTTCCTCCCCGGCCGGAGCGACCAGGATCGACGCCGCGAGCAATGCCGGAAGCCAACCGGCCGCCTTCGCGCTGGCGTAGGATTGCAATTGAAACGGCGTCACCAGGTCGCGCCCGGTGAAGTAGAGCAGCGCATCGCTCGCGGCGATCAGCACGATCAGCAAAACGATGCCGAGCACGAGGTCGCGCCCTGAGGGCCAGTTCAGCGCGAAATAGTCGCGCTGATCGCAACGCGCGAGCCGCACGGCCAGCACCAATAGGCCGATCATAATCGGGTTAGAGATGACAACGAACAGCGTCACGAGGACGCCGTCGAACGGGCTCTGCAGGATCAAATCCCAATTCCATCCGTGCAACCAGAGCAGGATGCCAAGGCTGATGATTTGTCCGGCAAAGAACGCTAGAATCCCCCATCCCAGCGTCGCCCAGTAACCCCAAATCCTCATAAGGCCAATGTCTTCATGGGGACCCCACGTGATTAGTGTCATGCCGCCGGCGTGGCAGACGGCGTCACGCTTGGCGACGCCTGCCCCGTTACTGTGACCGAAGATAGCTGGCCCCGGTGTAACGCTTACGGCACCAGGATCGATGACCCCGTCGTGGCGCGGCTTTCAAGGTCTCGGTGCGCCTTGGCGGCATCGCGGAGCGCGTACTTTTGATTGATCGGAATTTTGACCGCTCCTTTGCCGACGACATCAAACAAAGCATTGGCGATCGAGAGCAGATCCTCGCGCTTGGCCGCATAAGTGTTGAGAGACGGTCTTGTCGCGAAGAGGGACCCCTTGGTTTGTAGGATGTTGATATTGAACGCGTCGATCTGTCCGGACGCACTGCCGAAGCTGACGAACATACCGAGAGGCCTGATGCAATCAAGCGATGCCGGGAAAGTCGCCTTGCCGATGCCATCATAGACCACATTGCACAGTTTGCCGCCGGTGATTTCCTTCACGCGCGCGACAAAATCCTCATCGCGATAAAGGCTCGTGTGGTGGCAGCCATTCGCCTTGGCGAGCTCCGCCTTATCCTTCGATCCGACGGTGCCGATCACGTTCGCGCCGAGATAGTTGGCCCATTGGCACAAGATCAACCCGACGCCACCAGCGGCCGCGTGCATGAGCACGTTCATGCCTTTCTCAACCTTGAAAGTCCGCCGCACGAGGTATTCGGCCGTCATGCCCTTGAGCATCATGGCCGCGGCTTGTTCGTAGGTAATATTGGCCGGCAATTTGATCGCGCGATCCGCCGGCACCAAACGCTCGGCGGCATAGCATCCGAGGCCTACCACATAGGCCACCCGATCGCCGACCTTAAGGTCAGTGACGCCGGGACCGACGGCCGTCACCTCGCCGGCGGCTTCGTTGCCGGCAACGAACGGCAAGCCGACCGGCGACGGATACATGCCCATGCGAAAATAAGTATCGATGAAATTGACGCCGCTGGCGTGTTGCTTCACCCGAACCTGGTTCGGACCAGGCGCCCCGACGTCGATCTCTTCGTACGTCAGAACCTCGGGTCCGCCAACTTTATGCACGCGCACTGCAGCAACCATCTTCGTCTCCTGTCCTATCGAAAGCTTGTGGCTGGAAATTGGGCGCGATCATAAGTGCTCGGATCGCCCGCGCAAGGCCATTCGCCCAATGGAGTTGCTCAGGGGAGGCGACGCCGGAGAAAGCCGACAACGACGAAATAAAGCGCCAACAGGCACAAGGCCGCGACCGTCCAGCTTGCCGGATCAAGGTTTTGAGCAATAGCCAAGATGGCAAGCATCGCCCAAACAACGAGTGCGGCCGTTGTGACGGCGCGTAAATGCGCAATCCGGACGGGATGGATGACGTGAAACGGGACGAAAGTCAGGGCCGAGAGCACAACGACGATGGCCGCGCTGATCCACGGCCCGGGCTTGACTATGAATAGATAAAACGCGGCGATATTCCAGAGCGCCGGAAAGCCGCGAAAGTAATAATCCGACGTTTTCATTAGCCCATCGGCGAAATAAAGCGATCCGGTAACGACAATGAGAATCCCAAGCGCAATGGCAAGCTGTTCTGGCAAAAGCCCGCTTGTCGCCAAGGCGTAGGCGGGCACAAAAACGTAGTTGAGAATATCCACCACCAGATCGAGCACGTCGCCCGACCAGCGCGGCAGGAGCTTGGCGACGTGAAGCCGCCGCGCCAGCGCGCCGTCGACGCCATCGATGACGAGCGCCAGCCCGAGCCAGGCAAACATCATCGGCCATTCGTTGCGCACGGACGCGACCAGCGCCAAAAGGGCGCAAGCTGCGCCGCAGGCGGTGAAAACGTGGACCGCGAATGCCGCGGCGATCAGGGCCGATGTCTTGCCTTTTGGTGGAGTATTAGGGTCCATTGGCAAAGCTTACATGGTCAGGCGAAGGTCGTACGCGACCGTCTCTGTACTTACGGTCATTTTGAACATAACTCACAGGCGGTTCGGCAACTTTTTGTCGATTCCGGTTTTTCGGTCCCGATCGCGATATGGACACGACCTCTCCCTTTACCGCCGAAGTGGCTGTCATCGGCGCCGGCCCGGCTGGACTCGTCAGCGCGATCGCGCTTGCGGCAGCCGGTGTCGAGACGCTGCTTATCGCCCCGCCGCCAAAGCCCGATCACCGCACCACGGCTTTGCTGGCGGGTTCGGTGACGGCCCTGGAGACACTGGGCGCGTGGGAACGCTGCTTGCCGCACGCGGCTCCCTTAAGGAACTTGCGCATCACCGACGCCACCCAGCGACTCTTGCGCGCGCCTGAAATGTTTTTCGCCGCAACCGAAATCGGTCGGGATGTGTTCGGTTACAATATCGAAAATCGCCATCTGATCGCCGCCCTTGAATCCTGCGCCGAGGAGCACCGCCTGCCCTGGATCGCGACACCGGCGCTGGCGATTTCCGGCGAACCTTCGGCCGTCACGATCAGATATTTCGGCGGCGAAGCCCGGGTTCGCCTCGCAATCGGGGCTGATGGGGCGCGCTCCGCATGCCGAGCCGCCTGCGGCATTGCCACGCAACGACGTTCCTACCCGCAGACCGCCCTCACTGCGAACCTTTCACATTCCCGGCCGCACGGCGATGCGTCGAGCGAATTCCATACCGAACAGGGTCCGTTCACGCTCGTGCCTTTGCCGGGCCGGCGTTCGAGTTTGGTCTGCGTGCTCGATCCGCCGCATGCCGCCGCGCTGACAGCGATGAGCGACGAGGAACTGTCACTCGAAATCGAACGCCGCGCGCATTCGCTGTTGGGCAAGATGGCCGTCGAGCCGGGCCGCGGGCAATTTCCGCTCGCGGTTGAGAGGGCTGAAGCCTTTGCCCGCGACCGGATCGCGCTCGTCGGAGAAGCCGCCCATGTGGTGCCGCCGATCGGCGCCCAGGGCCTCAATCTCGGCCTCCGCGACAGCGCGACCATTGCCGAACTCGTCGCCGAGGCGCATCGGCACAATCGCGACGTCGGCGCCCCCGAATTGCTCGAGCGCTACGACCGGCTGCGCCGCGCGGACATCATCAGCCGAACAGTCGCGGTCGATGTTCTAAACAGAAGCCTACTGACCGATTTCATGCCTGCGCATGGCGCGCGCGGACTTTCCCTCTATATTATCGACCGCGTTGGGCCGTTGCGCCGCGCCCTGATGCGGGAAGGCGTGATGCCCACGATCTCGCACCCAAAGCTGATGCGCGGCGAGATGGTCTAGGCCATTCCCGCTATCGGCAGTCAACAATCGCAAACCTGGATCTCGGCGATGAAGCTTCCACGCAATTTTTTCAAGCCGCTTGCGATCGGTGCGCCGGCGCCGCTACGCGAATTGCCGCCGCGGCTCGAGCGCATGATTCATTTCGTTCCGCCGCACATCGAAAAAGTCCGCGCCAAAGTACCCGAGCTCGTCGCGCAAGTGGACATCGTCCTCGGCAATCTCGAAGACGCCATCCCGACCGAAGCCAAGACCGTGGCCCGCGACGGATTCATCGCGATGGCCAATGCCTGCGACTTTGGCACGACCGGATTGTGGACGCGCATTAACGCGCTCAACTCGCCGTGGGCGCTCGACGATGTTTGCGAGATCGTCGCCGCTGTCGGTAACAAGCTCGACGTGATCATGTTGCCGAAGGTCGAAGGCGCCTGGGATATCCATTACCTCGACCAGCTGCTGGCTCAACTCGAAGCAAAACACGGCGTGGGCAAACCCATCCTCATTCACGCCATTCTCGAAACCGCCGAAGGAGTCAATAACGTCGCCGACATCGCGACCGCATCGCCGCGTATGCACGGCATGAGTCTCGGTCCCGCCGATCTTGCCGCCTCGCGGGCAATGAAGACGACGCGTGTCGGTGGCGGTCACCCAGATTACAAAGTCATCGCCGACGCTGCCGGCTCGGACGGCGCGCGGCAGGCATTCCAACAAGATCTTTGGCACTATACGATTGCCAAGATGGTCGATGCTTGCGCAGCCGCGGGTATCAAACCGTTCTACGGCCCGTTTGGCGATTTTGCCGACAGCGCCGCCTGTGAGACGCAGTTTCGCAACGCTTTTCTCCTCGGCTGCGCCGGGGCATGGACGCTCCATCCAAGCCAAGTGCCGATCGCCAAGCGGGTCTTCTCACCCGATCCGGGCGAAGTCGGCTTTGCTCAAACGATCCTCGCCGCCATGCCCGACGGCAGCGGCGCGGTCATGATCGACGGCAAGATGCAGGACGATGCGACCTGGAAACAGGCCAAGGTGTTGGTCGATCTAGCGAAGCTCGTCGCGGCGAAAGACCCCGAAATGGCTCGCCGTTATGAGCTATGAACAGGCATTCAGCGGGTCGTTGCAATCTCGCCCCACTCTGGCTGTAAATAAGCACGTGCTATGAACAAGATTCGCAACGCCAAGTACCAACTCGGCCAAGTCGTGCGCCACCGCCTCTATCCGTTCCGCGGCGTGGTGTTCGACATCGATCCAGTGTTTGCCAATACCGACGAATGGTACGAGGCGATCCCTGCCGATGTCCGGCCGCACAAGGACCAGCCGTTCTATCATCTGTTCGCCGAGAACGATGAAACCGAATACGTCGCCTACGTATCCGAACAAAATCTTCTGCCGGACGAAAGCGGCGAGCCGCTACGGCACCCGCAAATTGCCGAAGTCTTCGTGACCGACGGCAAAGGCGGCTACCGTCCGCGCACGGTCATGCGCCACTGAGCTCCACGCGTTTAAATGACACGTAAGGGAAAGAAGAAGGCGCGATTGCCGCGCCTCCTTGGTTCGTTTTTTACGCTGGCGATCGCGAGCTCAATCGTTTC
>JBAPZR010000354.1:0-1506 GCA_049285335.1 Xanthobacteraceae bacterium
TCTCGACCATCGCGCGCGCGGCTTCGGTCAGCGGCACGCGGCGCTTCCTGGCATGGTCATGCAGAAGCTGCACGGTGGCGTCGCCGAGCCCGCGCTTGGGGACGTTGACGATGCGCTCGAAGGCGAGATCGTCGGCCGGCGAGTTGATCACCCGCAGATAGGCGAGCGCGTCGCGGATCTCGGCGCGCTCGTAGAAGCGCGGGCCGCCGATCACGCGATAGGGCAGGCCGAGCGTGACGAAGCGGTCCTCGAATTCGCGCATCTGGAACGAGGCCCGCACCAGGATGGCGATCTCGTCGAGTGCGTGGCCGCCGCGCTGCAACTGCTCGATCTCCTCGCCGATCGCACGCGCCTCCTCCTCGGAATCCCAGGCGCCGGTGACGAAGACTTTCTCGCCCAGTTCGTCGTCGGTGCGCAGCGTCTTGCCGAGGCGGCCTTCGTTATGCGCGATCAGATGCGAGGCGGCGGCGAGAATATGGCCGGTCGAGCGGTAATTGCGTTCGAGCCGGATCACGATGGCGCCGGGAAAATCGTGCTCGAAACGCAGGATGTTGTCGACCTCGGCGCCGCGCCAGCCGTAGATCGATTGATCGTCGTCGCCCACGCAGCAGATGTTTTTGGGCGCGGACTGCATCTGGGCTTGACCACCTCCCCCTGGAGGGGGGAGGTCAGCCCGCGTCAGTGGGACGGGAGGGGGTGAGGACGGCGCGGCAAGCGCGGCTTTGGCGTCACCCCACCCCGGAGGCTGCGCCGTCCGCTGCGCCAGCAATCGCAGCCAGAGATATTGCGCGACATTGGTGTCCTGATACTCGTCGACCAGGATGAATTTGAAGCGCGCCTGATATTGCCGCAGCACTTCGGCCTGTTCCCGGAACAGCCGGATACTCTCCAAAAGCAGATCGCCGAAATCGACGGCGTTGAGAACTTTCAGCCGCTCTTGATAGGCCTTGTAGAGCTTGAGCCCTTTGCCGTTGGCGAAGGCGGCGGCTTCGCCCGGCGGCACCTGGTCCGCGGTGAGGCCGCGGTTCTTCCAGCCGTCGATCAGCATCGCGAGCACGCGCGCCGGCCAGCGTTTCTCGTCGATATTCTCCGCCGCCAGAAGTTGTTTGAGGAGGCGGATCTGGTCATCGACGTCGAGAATGGTGAAATCCGGCTTGAGCCCGACGAGCTCGGCGTGACGGCGCAGGATTTTCACGCCGATCGAATGGAAGGTACCGAGCCACGGCATGCCCTCGACAACGCCACCGACGATCTCGCCGACGCGCTGTTTCATTTCGCGCGCCGCCTTGTTGGTGAAGGTGACGGCCAGGATCTCGCCCGGCCGGGCGCGGCCGGTGGCAAGAATGTGCGCGATGCGCACGGTCAGCACGCGCGTCTTGCCGGTTCCCGCGCCGGCCAGCACAAGCACCGGGCCGTCCAGCATCTCGACCGCCTGCCGTTGTTCCGGATTGAGCCCGGCGAGATAGGGCGCCGGCGCCGCGGCGGCTTGCGCGCGCGCGGCAATGC
>JBAPZR010000355.1:0-1878 GCA_049285335.1 Xanthobacteraceae bacterium
CAAACGATCATCCCTTTGATCATGTGCGGCGGTGCCGGCACGAGGCTTTGGCCGGCTTCGCGCGAAGGGCGGCCGAAGCAATTTTTGCCGCTGTTCGGTCAGCATTCGACATTCCAGGACACGCTGCGCCGCGTGTCGGATCCGACACTGTTTGGCCGTCCGCTCATTGTGACCAACAATCAATATCGCTTCTTGGTCGCCGAGCAGCTCGCTGCGATCGGCGTCGAAGCCGACATCATGCTCGAGCCGATGCGGCGCGACTCCGGTCCGGCCATTGCCGCCGGCGCCGCTTTTGCCGCCAAGCGCGAAAGCGATCCTTTGGTCGTTGCGCTTGCCGCCGATCACGTCATCGCCGATCCGGCGGCCTTCGCCAAAATTTGCCGGCTTGCGGCCGAGAGCGCGGCAGCCGACCGTATCGTTACCTTCGGCGTGCGTCCGACGCGCCCGGCGACCGAATACGGCTATATTCGCGCCGGCGCATCGATCGGGGTCGATCTTTTTGCCATCGATCAATTCGTCGAAAAGCCGGATGCGAAAACCGCGGAGCGCTACGTGCGCGACGGCTATCTGTGGAACTCCGGTAATTTCATGTTTCGCGCCGGATTGCTTCTCGACGAATACCGGAGATTCGAACCGGACAGCCTCGCCATGGTCGTGGAGTCCGTCGAACGCGCCGGCGGCGATCTCGATTTCGTCGTGCTTGAACCGCAGTCGTTTGCGCGCGCCACCGCGAAATCGATCGACTATGCAGTGATGGAGCGGACCAAGAGCGCTGCAGTCACGCCGGTGTCGTACGGCTGGTCCGATGTCGGCTCCTGGCAGGCCGTCTGGGAACTGTCCGGCCGCGACACGTTCAGCAACGCCGCGCATGGACCGGTCGTGTTCGTTGATTCACGCAGTTGCTACGTGATGAGCGAGAAGCAACTCGTTGCGCTGTTCGGTGTCGAAGATCTGGTCGTCGTCACCACCGACGACGCGGTGCTGGTGGCCAAACGTGACGACGGAGACGGTTTGCGCCGGCTGGTGCGTAAGCTCAAGGATGTCGCCCCCACGGTGACCGAGGAACATTTGAAGGTGCACCGCCCCTGGGGCTCCTATCACGCGATCGATCGCGGCGAACGTTTTCAGGTCAAGCGCATTGTGGTGAAGCAGGGCGGCCGGTTGTCCTTGCAGCTACATCATCATCGCGCCGAGCATTGGATCATCGTCCGCGGCACCGCGCGGGTGACGATCGGCGATGAAACCAAGACCCTGCACGAAAATGAATCGATCTATATTCCGATCGGCGCCAAGCACCGACTGGAAAACCCGGGAAAGATCGACCTGGAATTGATCGAGGTTCAGACCGGGAGCTATCTCGGCGAGGACGACATCGTCCGCATCGAGGACGATTATCGTCGGACGTGAAGACCTCCTGCCGTTACGTGCAAGACAGTCTTATCTGCTTTGCGAATGCCCTAGAGCACGGCTGCGGCGCCCGCATTTCGCAGGCGGCCCACGCGTCAATGAGAGCGAGCAAAATGGAGCGAGCAAAGAGGACAACTCCACAATTTGGGGTTGCGCAACTATAAGATGTGTGTCTCTAATATATACGATCTACAAATTGTCGTTTTGCAAAACGAGCCAAATTTTCCCTTGGAATTTCAATGAGGTCGTCGCTCGCTGACTTGGACGCACGAGCATCGCTGATGCGGCCGGTTGCCATGCAGAGGTTAAACTCTCACATCGTGCGAGCGGACGGGGAGGACAGGATGTTGGATGGCGTGATGCTGCTGTGGTTTCTGTTGACCGCGGCAGCTTTGTTGTTCGTGGCGATCGACATTCGCTCGACGCCGGAATCTCCGGTGCTGAAATGGGGCTTCGTGTTGCTCACCGCCT
>JBAPZR010000356.1:0-2923 GCA_049285335.1 Xanthobacteraceae bacterium
CGGTGGTAATCAGCAGACCCGCGATGGAGGCCGCGCCCTGCAGCGCAATCCGAACGACTTTGGTTGGGTCAATGATGCCCTTGGACACCAAGTTGCCATACTCGCCGGTCTGTGCGTCATAGCCGAAGGCGTAGGTGTCCTTTTCCAGGATCTTGCCAACGACGATTGAGCCATCGTCGCCAGCATTGGTCGCAATCTGGCGCGCTGGCCACGAGAGCGCCTTCTTAACAATTTCAATGCCGGTTCGCTGATCGTCGTTGTGGACCTTGAGCTTCTCCAGAGCCTTGATGCCGCGCAGCAACGCAACGCCACCGCCAGGCAGGACACCTTCCTCAACCGCGGCGCGGGTTGCATGCATGGCGTCATCGACGCGGTCCTTGCGCTCCTTCACCTCGATCTCGGTCGCGCCGCCGACGCGTAGCACTGCGACGCCGCCGGCGAGCTTGGCCAGTCGCTCTTGCAGCTTCTCGCGGTCGTAGTCAGAGCTGGTTTCCTCGATCTGCGCCTTGATCTGGGCAATACGCGCCTGGATATCGGCCTTCTTGCCCGCGCCACCCACGATCGTGGTGTTCTCTTTGTCGATCATCACTTTCTTGGCGCGTCCAAGCATATTGATTGTTACGTTCTCGAGCTTAATGCCGAGGTCGGCCGAGATCATGGTGCCGCCCGTGAGAATCGCAATATCCTCTAGCATTGCCTTACGGCGATCGCCAAAGCCGGGGGCTTTGACGCCCGCCACCTTGAGGCCGCCGCGCAGCTTGTTGACCACGAGGGTGGCTAGCGCCTCACCCTCAACATCCTCGGCAATGATCAGCAACGGCTTGCTCGCTTGCACCACCGCTTCCAGCAACGGTAAGAGCTCCTGCAGTCCAGAAAGCTTCTTTTCGTAGATCAGGATATACGGGTCTTCCATTTCCACCCGCATTTTATCGGCATTGGTCACGAAGTAAGCCGAGATGTAGCCGCGGTCGAACTGCATGCCCTCGACCACTT
Source organism: Xanthobacteraceae bacterium (assembly GCA_049285335.1). Classification (GTDB taxonomy): domain Bacteria; phylum Pseudomonadota; class Alphaproteobacteria; order Rhizobiales; family Xanthobacteraceae; genus BOG-931. The sequence goes on from JBAPZR010000356.1 coordinate 994, forward strand.
CAAGCTCGGTCTCGAGCGACTTTGCTTCCTCGACCGTGATCACGCCTTCGTTGCCAACCTTTTTCATCGCATCGGCAATGAAACGGCCAATTTCCGCATCGCCATTGGCCGAGATGGTGCCAACTTGGGCGATCTCCTCGTTCGAGGTGACATTTTTGGAGTTCTTCTGCAGGTCAGCGACAATGGTCTCGACCGCCAGATCGACACCGCGCTTGAGGTCCATTGGATTCATGCCGGCGGCGACAGCCTTGGCGCCTTCCCTGACGATCGCGTGCGCGAGTACGGTCGCCGTCGTCGTACCGTCACCGGCCTGGTCGGAAGTCTTCATGGCAACCTCGCGCACCATCTGCGCGCCCATGTTCTCGAACTTATCTTCGAGCTCGATCTCCTTGGCGACGGTCACGCCGTCCTTGGTAATGCGTGGTGCGCCATACGACTTGTCGAGTATGACGTTGCGGCCCTTGGGGCCCAGCGTCACGCGTACCGCGTGGGTGAGTGTATCGATGCCGTGCAACATTCTGTCACGCGCGTCGACCGCGAATTTAACTTCTTTGGCAGACATCTCAGTATTTCCTTTTGTTTGATCTCAACTCGAGGAGCGCCTGTTAGGCGAGCCCCGAAGGTGACGATGTTTCTCTCAGCCTACGAATCTACCGCTTCACGGTGTCCTCAGGACAAGAATTTGGAAAGCGCAATCAGGCGGCCTTCTTCCTGACCTCGTTCTTGGTCTCGGCTTCGACCAGCACCCCCATGATGTCGCTCTCTTTCATTATGAGGTACTCGACATCATCGATTTTAACCTCGGTGCCAGACCACTTGCCGAACAAGATGCGGTTGCCGACTTTGACGTCGATCGGGATGAGCTTGCCGTTCTCGTCGCGGCCTCCAGGTCCAACGGCTATGACCTTGCCTTGCTGGGGCTTCTCCTGGGCGGTGTCGGGAATAATTATGCCCCCAGCGGTCTTCGCCTCGGGATCAATTCGCCCGATGACAACGCGGTCGTGAAGTGGTCGGAATTTCATTGGTGTCCTCCTAAGGTTTCGTCAAAAAGTCTGACGGATTAAAAAAGCTGATCGTTATTTCGAAAGCTGCTTGTTGCGGGTCAGATATTTCGGGAAACTTGCAATCAGCTCGCTCTACCGAATGCCTTGGACACGCCTGTCGTGACTGCCCCAGCAACCTCGGTCGTTATCTCCTGAGCAAGCCCGCAGAGCTCCTTATTCTGTGCGGAAGCAATATCGAATTGCTTGCGCATTTGAGCCGTCGACAGCTCGATGAACTCCGACGGGGACTTCGCAGCCAACAGCTCATGAACGTTGTCGAAGGCGGCGCGAGTGTTGGTACGGACAATTGCAATAAGCTTGCGATTATAGTCTGTGGCACGCTTAGCAGCGGTCTCGTAAGAATTTTCAAGCAAGTCGACTGCTTCCTCGCTGGCTACCTTGGCTCTCGCGTAAGCGTCCCTGGTCTGCTCGACGCCTTTTTCGGCCATCTCACGAAATGCCTCTGGTATTTCCGTGTTCGCCAAGCCGAATTTCGGCATCTCGAATTTCGGCATGCCGTAGTTCGGCATGGTAAACGAGGAGGCGGCGTGCTTCGTGGTCTTAGCTTTATTGGCAGTTGTCGTTTCCGTCATGACACTTATCCTTTAGTGGGCGGGTTTTGGGTAGACCTCCTGACGCCGCCCTCAACGCCGGATGCCGGTGCAGAAGTGTTCAGTTCGGCCCTCGCTGCAATTTAGACGTCATCGTCCCGTTCGTCGGCTGGGTGATTCTCGCGACGCAAGCCTCGACGTTGGGAAAGGGTCCAGAAGAGAGGTTGCCGTCATCCTCAACCGCGTACCAGCCGGGCTTGATGCCGCGGATGTCGGATTTGTTTTCATTGATGTAATGAGGGACGGTCATTTTTCGCGCTCGAACTTGTGTAGCTT
>JBAPZR010000357.1:0-5338 GCA_049285335.1 Xanthobacteraceae bacterium
CGCCCTCATAGAGCGTGTAAATCGCCTCGTTGATCATCGGCAAAAGAATGCGGTTGACGATGAAGGCGGGGAAATCCTCCGCCACTGCGATCTGCTTGCCGAGCTTGGTGATGAACTGTTTGGTCGACTCGAAGGTGGGGTCGCCCGTGGCAATGCCGCGAATAACCTCCACCAGCTCCATCAGCGGCACCGGATTCATAAAATGAATACCGATGAAACGTTCCGGACGGTCGGTCGTGGCGGCAAGACGCGTGATCGAAATCGAGGACGTGTTGGTGCCGACGATGGTCTCGGGCTTCAGCAACGGACACAGCGCCGTGAAGATCTTGCGCTTGATCTCTTCCTTCTCGGTCGCCGCTTCGATCACGAGATCGCAGTCGGCGAGCTCGTCGAGGGTTTCGGCGGGCGAAATGCGCTTCATCGCCGCCTGCCGCTGCTCGTCGCTGATCCGCTGCCGGCTGACCTGCCGCGCCAGGTTGCCGCTGATCGTGGCCAAGCCTTCCGAGATGCGGTCGGCGGCAACGTCATTCAATAGAACCTGGAAACCCGACAGCGCGCAGACATGGGCAATGCCGTTGCCCATTTGACCCGCGCCGATGACGCCGATCTTGCGAAACGGAACCACCCCCTCGGCCTGGTCGCCGCGCGCCGGTTGCGCGCGCGAACCAGTCCGTTCCTTGGGACGATCTCTAACCTCGACCATTTTGATTCACCCTCTATAACCTTACGACGATCCCGGTCGAGGCGCCAGTTTCCGTCAGCGCTTAACCTTGCCGAGTTCTGCGGCGAGTTCGGGCAAAGCTTGGTAAAGATCGGCCACCAAGCCATAGTCCGCGACCTGAAAAATCGGCGCTTCCTCGTCCTTGTTGATCGCCACGATCACTTTTGAATCCTTCATCCCGGCGAGATGCTGAATGGCGCCGGAAATACCCACCGCGATATAGAGGTCCGGGGCCACCACCTTTCCGGTTTGCCCAACCTGCCAATCGTTCGGCGCATAACCGGCATCGACGGCCGCGCGCGAGGCGCCGATTGCCGCGCCAAGCTTGTCCGCCACCGGCTCGATATATTTGGTGAAGTTCTCCCGGTTTTGCATCGCCCGGCCGCCGGAAATGATGATCTTGGCCGAGGTCAATTCGGGTCGCTCCGACTTTGAAAGTTCTTCACCGACAAATCCGGAAACGCCAGGATCGGCGACAGCGGCGACCGGATCGACCGTGGCCGAACCGCCTTGGCCTGTCGCCTGGAAGGCAGCCGTCCGCACGGTGATCACACGCTTTTTATCGTGCGAGCGAACCGTCTGGAGGGCGTTGCCGGCATAGATCGGGCGTTCGAACGTATCCGGCGCCACCACTTTGACGATGTCGGAAATCTGCATCACGTCGAGCAACGCGGCGACGCGCGGCATGACGTTCTTTCCCGTCGTCGTGGCTGGCGCCATCAGCGTTTCGTAAGGACTGGCCAGCGCGACGATCAGCGCCGCGGCGGGCTCGGCGAGCATATGCTCGTAAGCGGGGGCATCCGCGAGCAGCACTTTGCCGACGCCGTCTAGCTTGGCGGCCGCCCCGGCGACGGCTTTGCAATTGTGGCCGGCGACCAGAATGTGCACATCCCCGCCGACCGCTTTGGCGGCAGTCAGCGCTTTATTGGTCGCGTCCTTGAGCGAGCGATTGTCGTGTTCGGCGAGGAGAAGCGTGGGCATGGGTTACACCGCTCGTCGCCGCATGAGCGGGCACCCGGAGCAATGTGGACCCATCGCTAAACCGCTCCCGCTTCTTTAAGCTTCTCGACGAGCTCGGTGACGCTTTTGACCTTGACGCCGGCTTTACGGACCGGCGGCTCGGCGGTCTTGATCACTTCAAGCCTAGTTTTGACGTCGACGCCGTAATCGGCGGCGGCCGTTTCCTCGATCGGCTTCTTCTTGGCTTTCATGATATTGGGCAAGGAGGCATAGCGCGGCTCGTTGAGCCGCAGATCGGTTGTCACGATCGCCGGAATTTTCAGCTTGACCGTTTGCAAGCCGCCGTCCACCTCGCGCGTGACCATCAGCGCTTCGCCGTCGAGCGCAAGCTTGGACGCGAAAGTGCCCTGCGGCCAGCCAAGGAGCGCGGCGAGCATCTGGCCGGTTTGATTGCAGTCGTCATCGATCGCCTGTTTGCCCATGATGATCAATCCGGGCTTCTCGGCCTCGGCGATGGCCTTGAGGATTTTGGCGACGGCAAGCGGTTCGGTCGCGGTGTCGCTCTTCACCAGGATGCCGCGATCTGCGCCCATGGCGAGCGCGGTGCGGATCGTCTCGACCGCCTGCGCCGGCCCGATCGATACGCACACGATCTCGGTCGCGTTGCCGGCCTCCTTGAGGCGGATGGCTTCCTCGACGGCGATTTCGTCGAACGGGTTCATCGACATTTTGACGTTGCCGAGCTCGACGCCGGAACCGTCCGCCTTTACCCGAATTTTCACGTCTTTGTCGATCGCCCGCTTCACGGGCACAAGAATTTTCATGAGGACCGGCTGCTGCTTTTGCTATTTGTTTTGTGCGCTCGCGCGGTTGCAGATTTGGCGCGCTGCTGCAGTGCAGCAACCTAACGGTCAAGAACCTTGCGGTCAACGCCACTCGCGCCGCCACAAATGCTTACGAACTTCGGAATCGGGGCACTAGCGGTTCTCGCCGGGCTTCCAGAGCACGTCGGCCGTGCCCTTGGCATTGGCGTGACGGCTCGCGACGAAAAGGTAGTCGGACAATCGGTTGACGTATTTGAGCGCTTCCGGGGTGACGCTTTCCTGTGGTTTTTCCTTAAGTTCGGCAATAAGCCGTTCGGCGCGCCGGCAGACAGTGCGGGCCAAGTGCAAATGGGCTGCAGCCGCCGTGCCGCCCGGCAGGATGAATGACCGCAAGGGCGCAAGTTCTTCATTGAGCCGGTCGATTTCACTCTCAAGCCACGCGACCTGCTTGTCGGTGACAGTGAGTCGCGCGCCGCCAGGCCCTTTACCGAAACCGGGCGTGCAAAGATCGGCCCCGACGTCGAACAGGTCGTTCTGGATGTGCGAGAGCGCGCCGTCGAGCGCGGCATCGTTGGCAGTGTGCAACCGGGCGACGCCGATCGCGGCATTGACCTCGTCGAGCGTGCCATAGGCGGCGATCCGCAGATCGTATTTCTTGCGCCGCTCGCCGGTGCCAAGCGCCGTCGTGCCGTCGTCGCCGGTGCGGGTATAGATTTTGTTGAGAACGACCATTGCCGCGCCCGCTATTTGGCCATCACCCAGAGCGTGATCATGATAACGATGATGGCGATGAATTGCAGCAGCACGCGAAGCCGCATGAGCTTCTGCGACGTGTTGCCGGAACCGCCGCGCATCATGTTGATGAGCCCAAGGAGCAGCACCACCGCGACGGCGCCGATGGCGATCGGGACTGCAATATGGGATAGGAAATCGGCCATGCCGCACTTGTAGCCTTCCTTTAGCGCCGGCGAAACCCGGCACGCGCGTCGTTCCCGGATTGCCGCGCGGCACCACGTCCATTGCGTTCGGTCGCGGAAATGACGCTGGCGTGGACATGCGCTAAGACGAAAGCGCAACCTGCACAGGAAATGCCCGCATGATTGTTGACTTCCAGCACCATTTCACGCCGCGCGAACTGATCAAGGACGATCCGGGCAACCGGCTCGTCCTCCATTACGATGCGCTCGGCGCGCCGAGCTACACCATCCATTCGCTGCTCTACGATCTCGACGAGCATGTGCGCATGATGGATCTGGCCGGCATCGACGCGGCCTGGCTGACGAGCGCGGCGGGCATGTGCGCTGATCTCGAAACCTCGCGGCTCGTCAACGATAAAGCCAAACAAGCCGAGCGCGACTATCCGGGCCGTTTCATCGGCGCCGCGCATGCGCATCCGCTCGGCGGCGCCGTGGCGCTCAAGGAGCTTGCCCGCTGCCGCCACGAGCTCGGTTTCCAAGGCGTCACGATCACCTCAGAATTCGACGGCAAGTTCATCGACGATCCGGCGCTGGAGCCGTTCTGGAACGAGGTCGACAGGCTCGGCATGTTCGTCTTCGTGCATCCCGCGCTCAAACTCAATCATGCGCAGCAGTTCGATGCTTACGATACCGCACGCGCCGTCGGCCGCGAGTTTTCGCTCATCATGGCCGCGATCCGCCTGATCAATTACGGCGTATTCGATCGTCATCCCGGACTGACCGTTCACATGGCGCATCTCGCCGGCGGCATCGCTGCGATGCTCGCGCGTATCCGCAGCTTTCAGGACAAGCAATTCTGGGGCACGGCGGGCAATCCGCGTCACGGCGCCAAAGGCGAAAAAGATTTCGATCACTACATCCGGCACAATCTCATTTTCGATACCGCGGGCTTTGCCGGCGGCATCGGCGCGATCAAGGCGGGGCTATGCGAAATTCCGGCGTCCCGCATCGTATTTGCGACCGACTATCCGCAGGAAATCAGAAAGCGGGAGGCGGTGCGCGATTTCGTGCATGAACTGCGCGCGCTCGGTAACGATGGCGAGCGCATTCTTTCCGGCAATGTGAGTTTGTTGCTCAAAGAATCCGTCGCGGCATGAACCATCCGGGCGACTAAGCGTTCACGAGATGCTTCTCGATATCGTAGAGCGGATGGTTGGTAAGATCCTTGCCGATCTCGGCCACGATCCTCTTTTTGACATCGGGATGGAACGCCTTGCGAAGATCGGCGAGCGCTCGTGGCGGCGCGACGATAAATAATGACTCAACGCCGCGCTCGCGCACGACTTTCTCGAGCGCCGCGGCAACCTCATGGGCAAATCTATGCTCCTCGAGCATGTGCCAATCGGTTTGGGCGACGCTGGAGCGGCCCGGACCAACGGACGAATGCGATCGGCCCGGACGATCGGTACCTTGGTCATGGGTCGGCGGATTCCGATCGGTGAAGACCTCTTCGGTTTTCAGATTGAGGTACTGCGTGTCGCCGTCGTTGCGCAGAACCAGCGCCTTGCGGCCGTCGCCGACAAAAATAAATGCATTGTGCGGAATGTTCATCGAGGACATCCAAACGGTTGGGCAATTGAAAGTGTCGCGCAACGGGCGCGGTCTTCGCCTTGACCTGAATCAATTCGAGCCGTCGAGGAGCCGCCGCGCGATGACCTGCGCCTGGATTTCGGCGGCGCCTTCGAAAATGTTAAGAATGCGGGCATCGCACAAGATGCGGGACACGGCAAACTCAACGGCAAAGCCGTTGCCGCCGTGGATCTGGACCGCATTGTCGGCTGCCGACCAGGCGACCCGCGCGGCGAGAAGCTTCGCCATGCCGGCTTCGAGATCGCTGCGCCGCCCGGAATCCTTTT
>JBAPZR010000358.1:0-28833 GCA_049285335.1 Xanthobacteraceae bacterium
TCGCAGTCCTCGGCGAGTTCCTTGAGATAAAAAATCTCGCCCATGCAGAGCCCCATGGACGGAATGACAACCCAGTGCCACGGCTGGTTTGCTTCGGTGGTCTCGTTCGGCCGCACCTCGACGCCCCAGGTGTCGGTGCAGATCGCGGCGATCTCCTTCTCCTGGCACCAGTAGCAGTTTTCGAATTTAACGCCGGGGGCGTCGCCGCCGGCATAGCCGCCCCACTCCTTTTCAGTCATGCAGCGTTCCATCTGCCCGGTACGCACGAGAACGAAGTCGCCACGGCCGATCGTCACATTCTGGTCCTTGGCGCATTTGTCGAGTTCGTCGTTGGAAATGCTTTCGCCGTCGGCCATCCACTTCACGCCGCGAAAGCGGGCGATATCGAGAAACACGCCGCGTCCCACCATCTTGTTTTTCGAATGCTCGATGCCAAGCACATTGAGCCCCTTGGAATCAATGAGCTTGGCGTCGTGGCCGTTATAAGCTTTGTCCTCGTAGAAGACGTGGCCGAGCGCATCCCAATGCGTTGCGCCCTGCACGCACAGCGTCAGCGTGTCGTCGGCATAGCGGATCTTGTTCCAGTCCTGCCGTCCCGCGATGGCGTCGGTGCCCGTTGCGAGCATCTGATGGATCGGATTGAACCGGCCGCCGAACAATCCCGTCTGCGGCCCGGTGGCATCGAGCGGAATACCAAGCGCGAAGACCTTGCCGGTCCGGATCAGGCTTGCAGCCTTGACGATGTCCGCCGGCGTGACCTGATTAAGGGTCCCGATCTGGTCGTCCTTTCCCCAGCGGTCCCAATTCTTCAGCGTCCCCGTTGCCTCGGCGATCGCCTGTCTACCGACCTTAATGTCCATTCCCGTCCCCTCGTCTTTGCTCGTCCCCCGCGGCCGTAAAAAATGCCGTCGGGTTTCTCCAAAATTAATGTGGCATAAATGCCCTGCGCCGTGCGTATAATCTTTTCGGCAACTTCGTACCACTGGCAGGAAGAGGAAACGGGCGCATGAAGCTTTTGAGCTTTGCCGCCGACGGCAAGGAATGGTTTGGCGCGGCGCGCGACGACGGCATCGTCACGCTGAACGACAAGATTGGACAGCCGAACTTGCGCGCGGCGCTTGCCGCCGGAGCCATGGCGGCGATGCGGCGCGTCGCGAGCGATGCAGCGCCCGACCGCAGGCTCGGCGACATCGTATTTCTGCCGGTGATCCCAAGGCCCGGAAAAATTCTCTGCGCCGGCCTCAACTATCGCTCGCACGTCGCCGAGATGGGCCGTGAATTGCCGAAGCAGCCGAGCATGTTTTCGCGTTTTGCCGATACGCTCGTCGGTCACGGCGGCGCGATGAGCCGGCCCGCGGTCTCGGACAATTTCGACTTCGAAGGCGAGCTCGCGCTTATCATCGGCAAAGGCGGACGCCACATCACTCCGGAGAGCGCGCTTGACCATGTCGCCGGCTATACCTGCTTCGTCGACGGCAGCGTGCGCGACTATCAGAAGTTTTCGGTGACCTCGGGGAAGAATTTTCCCTCGACCGGACCGCTCGGGCCTTGGATGGTGACGGCCGACGAGATAGCCGACCCGAGCGGGCTTACGCTAACGACGCGTCTCAACGGTCAGGACGTCCAGCATTCGACGACCGATCTTTTGATCTATTCGATCCCGCAGATCATTGCCTTCTGCTCGGATTTCACCGCGCTTTCCCCCGGCGACGTTATCGCCACCGGCACCCCGGAAGGCGTCGGCCACAGCCGCAAGCCGCCGCTATGGATGAAGCCCGGCGATAGACTCGAGGTCGAGATCGACGGCATCGGCGTGCTGCGCGTGGATATCGCCGCGGAGGAAGGCTGAGGCATGCTCCGGAAAGTCTTGCCGCGGAGCTGATCCGGGAAAAGCCGTCGATCGCGATCACCATGGTTTGGAGGCTTGACCCTACTCCTCGCCGTCGCGCTCGACCGGCGTGTTCATCGCCACATCGTTGCGCCGCTGATTGCTGGTCTCGCGGCCGAGCGTGAAATAACCGCTCGCCGCAGCCACGCGCGCCTGACGGTCGAGCTCGGCCGGCCAGTAGCCGAGATCGTAACCATGCCACGGACTCTCCGGCTTGAGCGGAGGCAGGCCAAGCCGTTCCCAGATCGCCTTCGCGTTTTCCATGAATTCGCGCTTGGGCAATGCGACCGGTGCATAAGTTCCCTTCAGCGTCGCGTTGATCAGAACCGATGCCGTTTCCCCGCTGTCGCGCGAACCGCGCGGACCGTGGCCGGGATGCTTGTGGGGCACCACCAAAAGGTCGTGCTGCGGCTGGCAGCGGTAGGACATCGCCCAGAACAGCGCGTCGGCATTTTGCGGATCAATATCCTCATCGACCGCGATGATCCATTTGCCGGCGAAGCGATGCAGCGTCGAAGCGCCGTCGAGCGCGCGCCAGATTTCGGTTTCCGGGGCGTCGCGCACGAATTGAATGCCGATGACGGCGTAAAGACTCGTAAGCGGCTCGTGCATGGCGACGCGCTTGACCGATTTGACGGCGAGGACCGAACGCAGATGATGCAGATAAAGCGGCTCCATGGCGACACGGCGGATCACGCTCGATTCGCTCGGCGTCACTTGGCTGATAAATGACGTCAGAACGGCGTGGCGGCGCCGCGTGATCGCGGTGACGTTCATGAACGCATTGTATTCCTGCAAATTGACGTAGCCGTGAGATTCTCCGAACGGCGCTTCAGGCTCGAGAAATTCGGTGTCGATCAAGCCCTCGATCACGATCTCCGCTTCGGCGGGGACCAGAAGATCGACGGTCTTGCCGCGCACGACATTGATCGGCGCGCCGGCAAGCGCACCCGCGACAGAGAGCTCATCGAGATCCTCCGGCAGCTTCTGAACCGCGGCATAGGAAATGAGCGGCGGGCAGCCGACCACGACCGCGCACGGCATTGGCTCGCCGCGCGCCTTGTATTTGAGCCAATGGCCGTAGATTCCGGCACGCAATTCGACCGAGGGATTCATGCCGAGCCGCCGCGGCGCTTTGAGTTGGCCGCGATAATTGCCGACATTTTGTCGGCCGCTCTCCGGATCCTTGGTGATGTAATGTCCGGCGGAGAGGTACGGAGCGTTGTCGAAGCCCGGCGTCGAAATCGGCACCGGCAGCCCATCCAAAGCGGCGCCCGGAGTATCGAGCGCGGCACCAAGAACGCAAATCTCCTGGCATGGCGCATCGGCAACGACGCGCGGCTCGATCGGAGTGGAGAGCGCCTTGACCCAAGCGGCGCCGATCTCCTCGAGCGGCCGCCCGAACCCGATTCGGTAGACGTCGGGATTGGCGGCGAGGCCGGCGACAAGCACCGCCATGTCGTAGCGCGCGCCGTTTCCGTCAGTCGGCTGCGTGAACAAGAATGCGCGGCGATCGCTTTCGTTGATGCCGCCGCGATATTGCCAGCGCACCAGCGGATGCATTTCGGTATCCTTGTTGATCGGCTGATCGACAAGAACCAAAAGCCCGGCGCGATAAAGCGCAAGGATGTGATCGTGCAGATCGGCATAGTCCCGCGCCGGATGACGCTCGTCGCGGTAGCGATCGAGCACGCGCGGGAGTTCGCCGGGCGAAGTCATGTCGGGCCTTCAAGGCGCCTGCATCAGAGCGGAGACGACCCAGGCTGCGCTCGCAAACGCATCGGCATCGCGATCGCGATAACCGACCACTTGCAGGCCGAGCGGCATGCCATTGATCTCGAACAGCGGCAGCGACAGCGCCGGCACGCCGAGAAGCGAGGCCGGAACGGCGAATTCGGGATTGCCGGTCGAGCCGAGCCCCTCTGGCGCATGGCTCGGCGCAGCGAGCGCGATATACGCTTCGCAGTTGGCCGCGAGCTCGGCATGCGCCGCCCGCACACGGGCGCGCTCCTTGAGACTGGCGCGGTAATCGTCGAGCGTCATGTCCTCGTATCGGTTGGCGCGCTCGGTGATGCTGCGGCTCAAGGCGGCGGCATCACGCTCTCGCATGGTGTGAAAAAACCAGCGCGTCTCCCAGCCGTTGCACCGATGCGACAGTTCCGCCGCATCGGCCAGATCGGTTTCGAGCGCGGCGACCTGTTTGTCGTTATGACGCGTGCGAATTTCGATTCCGAAAGCTTTCAGCCGCGCGATGCAATCGTTCAGCGCTTGTTTGGCCTCCTCCGAAGCCGCCGGCCATCCCGCGGTTTCGAGCACCGCGAGCCGCCGCGGCTTTACCGCCGCCGGCATCGTAACCGGACCTTGCAGACCGGCAGTGCCGGCATCACCGCCGACCCGCGCGACGATCTCGCGAGCGACCTGCCAGGCGTCCTGCAGCGACGCGGCTAGAATGCCGGTGCAGCTTTGGCTCTGATAATCGTGACTGCCCTCGCGGTTGATCGCGTTGACGCTCGGCTTGAAGCCGATGCAGCCGCAGAAGCTCGCCGGTCGGACGACCGAGCCGATGACCTGCGTCCCGAGCGCCGCACTGACGATGCCACACGCCACGGCGGCAGCCGAGCCGCTTGAAGACCCGCCGGGTGTATGCGCCACATTCCACGGATTGCGCGTGCCGCGCGGCTCGGACGCGGCGAATTCGGTCGTGACGGTTTTGCCGAGGATCACGGCGCCGGCTTCCCGCAGCGCCCGCACGCTCGCGGCATCCTTCTCGGAGCGCCACCCGGAAAAGAGCGGCGAGCCCATCTCGGTCGGCAGGTCGTAAGTTTCGACCACGTCCTTGATGCCGACCGGCATGCCATCGATCGGCGACAGCGGCCGTCCCGCGCGCCAGCGCTCCGTCGCGCTTTCCGCCGCTTTGCGCGCGGCCGCTACATTGGTGCAGACGAAGGCGCCGATCCGCGGCTCGAGGCTTTCCAGGAGCGCGAGCGAGCGTTCGAGAAACTGCCGCGGCGTCATTGTCCCTGAGGCAAAGGCCAGCGTCACCGCAAGGTAGGGCCGCAGTGCGGGCTTCGCCTCCCCCTGCATGATCGTCGATAATTCTGCCGATCGCATCTTGCTGTTCGCGGCCGGTACTACTTTTTGCTCTCGTCGTAGTAATGAATTTCGTAGAGCAAGCAGCCGCGATCGGATTTGAAAGGGCCGTGGTGAACGCCGGGCGGCCGGCAGGCATAGGTCGGCGCTTCGAACGGCTCTCCGCCCTTGCCTTTGGCGTCGTTGCCGACGATCAAATCGCCGGACACCAGATAAACCTCCTCCCAATGATCGTGGACGAACGGGCTCGTGGTGTAGACCCCGGGCGCGAAGCGGAGGAGCCGCGTCCGACTGCCCATCTTACGCGCCTCGTCGAGATCGCTTGCCAGGATTTTTTGTTGGATGCCGGTGGGATAACCCGACGGGGTCACCCAGCCTTTGTCCATATCGACTTTATGAAACTCGAGATGCGGCTTATTCATGGGCATGATGTCAGAATGTCCTTCACCCGCGGCCCGTTGCAATGGCCCCTGACGCATTGTACATCGGGTAGAAGCCTAAGCAATCGAGCGACCACTCCGCCGATCGAACCGCGGTGATGCCCTGTCGCGGCACGGTCGCTCATCTCTATCGCGGTCGCGCGCGAGAGCGGAGGACGCAAAGAGGGCGCCGTCATGCATGAGATCGCCGGTCAGGTCCATTGGCACGAGCCGTCGGGCTTCAAACGCGCCGGGTTCGGCAAATTCGAGCGTCCGAAGACGCCCTACGATCTGTTCATGGAAGCCGATGAGATCCCGGTGTACCGCGATATCGGCGTGAGCAAGGTGCAAAACCTGCCGCTGCAGCCGTGGCCGCGCATGGGCGGCCGCGGCAGCTATATTCAGCTGCACGGCACCGAAGGCAAATGGGGTAGTTATGTCGTCGAAGTGCCCGGCGCCGGCGCGCTCAATGCCGAAAAGCACCTCTACGAAGAAATCTATCTCGCCGTCGAAGGCCGCGGCTCGACCGAAGTCTGGCTCGACGGCGACGACAAACGCCACGTCTTCGAATGGCAAAAGGGCTCGCTGTTTTCGATTCCGGTCAACGCGATGCACCGTATCGTCAATGCGAGCTCCGCGCCGGCGCTGCTGCTCGCCGGCACCACCGCGCCTAATCTGATGAACCTCATCAACAATACCGACGCGATCTTCAACTGCCCCTACCAATTCCGCGATCGATTTTCCGGCGCGGAGGATTTCTACAAATACAAAGACGACATCGAGCCCGATCCAGTGCGCGGATTGGCGATGCGACGGACGAACTTCATCCCCGACATCGTCAATTGCGATCTGCCACTCGACAATCGCCGCTCGCCCGGCTGGCGCCGCGTCGAGCCCTTCATGACTGGCAACACTTTCTATCTTTGGATCGGACAGCACGAGAACGGCCATTATTCCAAGGCGCATGCGCACACCTCGGCGGCGGTGCTGATCTGCGTGAAAGGCAAGGGCTACACCTATACGTGGCCCGAGCATCTGGGCCTGACGCCGTGGAAGGACGGCAAGGCCAATGAGGTCAAGCGCGTCGATTACGAACCGGTCGGCATGGTTTCAGCGGCGCCGGGCGGCGCCCGCTGGTATCACCAGCACTTCGGCGCCTCGAAGGAGCCGTTCCGACTGACGGCGTGGTTCGGACCGCACAATCCCGGACGCGAACCCGGCCCGCCCGGCGAAAAGCATGTCGATTATACTGCGATGGATATTCCCGAGGGCGGAACGGCCATCCCCTACTACATGGAGGATCCGTTCCTGCGTCGCGAATATGCCGAGCGCATGAAACGCGAAGGCGCCGAGAATCGCATGCGCCTCGAATATTACGAGCGCGATTACCGAGGATTGCTGCCGAAGGAATGAGCGAGCAAATCGGCGGCCGCATATTCTTTTCCAATACCGGACGCACCTTCGGCGAAGAAGACGAACTGTGCGTGCTGTCGGTCGGCGTTGATATCGGTTCGTCCACCTCGCATCTGGTGTTCTCGCGCATCGTGCTGGAACGGCTCGACAGCCGGTATGTCGTCACCGAGCGCGAGAGCTTCTACCAATCCGACATCCTGCTGACGCCCTACGCGGCCGAAGACACGATCGACGCCCAAGCACTCGGTGCTTTTATTGAGCGCCAGTACAGGGACGCCAAGGTCGACCCCGACGAGATCGATACCGGCGCGCTCATTCTCACCGGCGTCGCCGTGCGGCGGCGCAACGCTCGGCGCATCGGCGAATTGTTCGCGCGACAAGCCGGCCGCATGGTCGCCGTCAGCGCCGGCGACAGTCTCGAATCGGTCATGGCCGCTTACGGCTCCGGCGCGGTGGCGCGCTCGATTCGCAATGGCGCGCCGGTGATGAACGTCGATGTCGGCGGCGGCACGGCGAAAATAGCGGTCTGCGCCCAGGGTAAGGTGATCGACGTGACCGCGCTCGACGTCGGCGCCCGGCTTGTCGTCCTCGACGAGGCGGGGGGCATCCTGAGGCTCGAAGAAGGCGGCCGTCGTTTCGCAGCCGAACTCGGCCTCAAGCTCGAACCAAACACCGTTCTGGCCGAGGAACACGCTCGCGCGCTCGCCGTTCGAATGGCCGACAGCCTGTTCGAGGCGATGCGGGGCGGCTCCCCGCGCGCCGGCGGCGCCGGCTTGTTGCGGCTCGAGCCGCTGGGTTTCCGCGGCGATATTTCGGACGTGAGCTTTTCCGGCGGGGTAGCCGAATTCATCTATGGCGGCGAAGCCAAATCCTACGGGGACCTCGGTGCAGAACTTGCCGCCGAACTTCGTGCGCGTTTGCCGAACGGCCTGCAATTGGCGCGGCCCGACGCGCGCATCCGCGCCACCGTGATCGGCGCGTCGCAATACACGATGCAGGTTTCCGGCAGCACCATCTTCGTGTCGCCATTAAGCACGCTGCCGCTGCGGAACGTGCCGGTCATCGCACCGGCGCTGCCGCTGAACGATGAGAAAATCGATTCCGCTGCTGTCGCGGCGGTCATCAAATCCGCGCTCAAACGGCTTGATCTCGACAGCGGCGAAACCCCGGTCGCGGTCTTCGTGCCGTGGCGCGGCTCGGCGACGTTCCATCGGCTCGACGATTTTTGCAAAGGGATCGCCGAGGGATTGAAAGCGATCCTGGCGCGAGGCCACCCGCTCGTGCTCGCCGGCGATGGCGACGTCGGCGGGCTCATTGGCATCCATTACTGCGAAGAGATGGAGATCGACAGCCCGATTGTCTCGATCGACGGCCTTGAGCTCAAGGACTTCGACTATATCGACATCGGCGCGATCCTCGATACGTCCGGCGCGGTGCCGGTCGTTATCAAGTCCTTGATCTTTCCGACTGGCGCCGGTCTCGGCAAGGATTGGCAAGCGGCGCCGACGATTGCCGCCGGCTTTTAGTGCTTGTTTGATCGTCGATTGCTTAGTTTTTGTGCGCTGCACAAAACCGAGGCGGCATGCAATCAAAAAAGGCAGGCGCGCGCATAACCTCGCGTATTCTACAGCAGCACCCGTCGGCACAACACTCTGTAAAAGCGAAATAAAACCTTTATTGCCGCACGTAAGCGGCATGGCACGCATCTTGCGGTCTCCAAACGAATGTCGCGCGCTCCCTGCCTGAGAGCGGTGACGGTGACTGGAGCCCGAAATGGACACGATCGATTATGTGAGACCGGCCGACGTCGCACTCGCCATGGTCGAGGTCGGCCGGCGCAAGCTCGCATTGTCGCCGCGCGACCTTCTGATCCGCGGCATGCTCTCGGGCGCTATTCTCGGCGTCGCCACGAGCCTCGCCTTCACCGGCGCCGTGCAGACCAATGTGCCGCTGGTCGGCGCGCTTATCTTTCCCGTTGGGCTCATCAGCATCGTCCTCCTCGGCCTCGAACTCGTCACCGGAAGCTTCGCGCTCGTGCCGCTACCGTGGCTTAACCGCGAGACCAGCGCGTCGGCCGTCCTCGTGAACTGGGGTTGGGTCTTCATCGGCAATCTCATCGGCAGCGTTGCCTACGGTGCGCTCCTCGCCATCGCGCTCACCAACATGGGCACCGCAGCGCCGGCCGGCGTTGCCGCGCGTATCGTGCAAATCGCCGAACTTAAGACGACCGGCTATTCCGCGATCGGTTTCGCCGGGCTCGTCACCGCCTTCGTCAAGGCGATGTTGTGCAACTGGATGGTCTGTCTCGCTATCGTGCTGGCGATGACCACCAACAGCGTTATCGGCAAGATCGCCTGCGCCTGGATGCCGATCTTCATCTTCTTCGCGCAAGGCTTCGAGCACTCGGTCGTCAACATGTTCATCATCCCCACCGGCATGATGATGGGGGCGAAAGTCACGGTTGCCGATTGGTGGCTGTGGAATCAAATTCCGGTCACGCTCGGCAATCTCGTCGGCGGCTTCGCTTTCACGGGCCTCGCCATTTACGCCACCTACAAACCACCACGCGTGTCCAAGGTCTTGGCGCCGACGCCGACGGGCGTGCCGGCCGAGTAGCGAGTAGAACCACAAATCCATCGCGATACCGACGGAGGTTTCCAACAACGGAACACGAAAATGCCGGGCGATTTCGAACCAGAACAGAAGCGCTATCTCGAAGGCCTTATGGCCGGGTTGCAGATCGCGCGGACCGTGCGTCCCAACGGCGCGTCCGGCAGCTCGCCGCTACCTTCTGCGCAAGGCGGCGCGGCGGAGCCGGTCGGGCCCGATGCGGCGGCATTGCGCGCGCAAGATCGCATCATTCAAGCTGGCGGCAAGCTCTCCGATCCGGAGAAATTCAAGCGCGAGCTAAATCCTTTCGATGCTTATGAGAGACTGAAGGATCAGGCCGCCAAAAACGAAGCGCCGAAAGCTGATGACAATTTCCGCTGGCGTTTCTTCGGCCTGTTCTACTGTGCGCCGACGCAAAAAGCCTATATGTGCCGGCTACGCATTCCGAACGGCATCCTCACGCATTGGCAGTTTGCCGGCGTGGCGGACCTCGCGGAGCGCTATGCCGGCGGCTACGCCCATGTGACGACCCGCGCCAATCTACAAATGCGCGAAGTCGAGCCGAAAAATGCGGTCGCCATGATCGAGGCGATCCAGGATCTCGGGCTGTGTTCGCGCGGCTCGGGCGCCGACAATATCCGCAATGTGACCGGCACACCGACCGCGGGCATCGATCCGCAGGAATTGATCGATACCCGGCCCTTTGCCCGCGAATGGCACTTTCACATCCTCAACGAACGCTCCCTCTACGGCATTCCTCGCAAATTCAACGTCGGCTTCGACGGCGGCGGCCGGATCCCGGTTCTCGAAGACACCAATGACATCGGCTTTCAGGCCGTAGAGGTGAAAGACGGCCACGGCGTCGAACCGGGTGTTTGGTTTCGTCTCATGCTCGGCGGCGTCACCGGTCACCAAACCTTTGCCGGAGATAGCGGCGTTATCGTCAAGCCAGCGGAGGCCACCCACGTTGCCGATGCTGTGGTGCGCGTCTTCATCGAGCACGGCGACCGCACCAATCGAGCCAAAGCGCGCCTCAAATACATACTCGACGCCTGGGGCCTAGAAAAGTTCGTCGCCGCGGTCGAAGAAAAGCTCGGCCGCAAGCTCGTGCGCGCACCGACAGCCGCCATCGCGGCGCGGCCGGATTGCGATCGGCTTGCGCATATCGGCGTACATCGGCAGAAGCAAGACGGCTTGTGCTGGATCGGCGTCGCGCTGCCGGTCGGCAAGCTCACCGCCGATCAGATGCGCGGGCTCGGCAAGATCGCGCAAGAATTTGGCGACGGCGATGTCCGGCTCACGGTTTGGCAAAACCTGCTGATATCCGGCGTACCGCAGGTGCGCGTCGGCGAAGCGGAAGCGGTTATCGCGTCGCTTGGTCTATCGGCCAAGGCGACGTCGATCCGCGCCGGGCTGATCGCCTGCACCGGCAATGCCGGTTGCCGGCTCGCAATGTCCGACACCAAGGGTCACGCCGATGCGATCGCGCAGTGGTGCGAAAGCCGCGTCCAGCTCGACACGCCGCTCAACATTCACCTCACGGGTTGTCCTAATTCCTGCGCGCAGCACTATATCGGCGATATCGGGCTGCTTGGCACCAAGGTGCAAACCTCCGACGACGGCGATCAGGTCGAGGGTTATCACATCCATGTCGGTGGCGGTTTCGGGCCGGACGCACTGTGCGGCCGCGAGATCTATCGCGACGTGAAGGCCGAAGATGCGCCCGCGACCATCGAGCGAATGCTCAAATCCTATCTCGCCCATCGCGCCGCGCCACAGGAAAGCTTCACGGCCTTTACGCGCCGCCACGAGATCGATGCGCTCAAAGCATTGTTCGCAACCGAGACCAGCGAATGACCCACACGACACGACCGCCGATCCCGACCTTGATTCCGGAAAGCGCGCCGTTTTCCGCCGAGCAGCGCACCTGGCTCGACGGTTTCGTCGCCGGCCTGCTCGGGCTCGACGGCGGCGTCAATCCGCTATCGCGCGCCGAAACCGCGGCCTTGATGCAAGGCGCCGCATCGACGCCGGTGGCGCGCGGACCGCTCGACGAGGGCGACGATAGCGCAGTGCCGTGGCACGATCCGGCAATCCCGCTTGGCGAGCGCATGCAGCTCGCCGAGAGCTGGCCGCTGCGGCGGCGGATGATGGCTGCAATGGGCCAGCAGGATTGCGGCCAGTGCGGTTACAATTGCGAGGATTACGCCAACGCGATTTTTCTAAAGAGCGAGGAGCGGCTTAATCTCTGCGTGCCGGGCGGCAAGGACACTACGCGTACGCTTAAGACGCTCTACGCCGAGTTCGGCGCGATACCCAACTTCGCCAAGCAACCGGAGGAGACTATTTCGGCGCCGGCGGTCGCCGCCACCGGCAGGAGCGCGGCGCCGAGTCCGACCCGCGACAAACCAGCCGCGATCACATTTGTCTCGCGCACGCGGTTGAACAAAGCAGGCTCGAACAAGGAGACCTGGCATATCGACCTCGACCTTGGCGAAAGCGGAATAAACTACGCGGTTGGCGATTCGCTCGGCGTCCTTCCCCGCAACGATCCCACGCTGGTCGATGCCGTGATCGCGGCCATTGGCGCGCCGCCCGACTTTCCGATTGCGGACCGTTCATTGCGCGATGTGCTGACCGACGATTCCTCTCTCGGTGTCGCGCCGGACATGCTGTTCGAGCTCATCTCCTACATCACCGGCGGCGAGCGGCGACAGAAAGCGAAGGACCTTGCGCGCGGCGCCGATCCGGACGGCGATGCGGCCACGCTTGATGTGCTGGCCGCGCTGCAAAAATTCCCCGGCATCCGGCCCGACCCGGAAGCGTTCATCGAGTCGCTCGATCCGCTGCAGCCGCGGCTCTATTCGATCGCTTCCTCTCCGAAAACCGCGCCTTGCCGCGTGGCGCTCACCGTCGATGCGGTGCGCTACGCCGTCGGCGAAAGATCGCGCGTCGGCGTCGCCTCGACTTTCTTTGCCGACCGCATCGCGCCGGGAACGAAGCTCAAAGCCTACGCGCAGAAGGCGCAAGGCTTCGGCCTGCCGCGCGACCACGCGGCACCGATCATCATGATCGGCCCGGGTACCGGCATCGCTCCGTTTCGCGCCTTCCTGCACGAACGCATGGCGGTCAAGGCGCCGGGCCTCAACTGGCTGTTCTTCGGCCACCAGCGCCGCGATTACGATTTCTTCTACGAGGACGAGCTTGCCGGTCTCAAGGCAACCGGCTTTCTCACCAGGCTATCGTTGGCCTGGTCGCGCGACGACGACCGCAAATTCTATGTGCAGGACCGCATGCGCGAAGTCGGCCGCGATCTGTGGAGCTGGATCGCCGAAGGCGCGCATCTCTATGTCTGCGGCGCCATCGCCATGGGCAAGGACGTCGAGCGCGCGCTGCTCGACGTTGTTTCGGTTCACGGCGCGCGCTCGGCCGAGCAAGCCGGCGCATTTCTTGCGGACCTGAAGAAAGCCGGGCGGTATCAGGCCGACGTTTACTGAGCGGATGCGCGCTTCCTTCCCGTTTTTCTCCGATGACACTTCCGCCGTCCTCGGGCTAAATGCCCTCGTCGAGCCTGCGGTAATCGCATGTCGGCGGCTCAAATTCGTCCTCCCCCTGAAAGGGGAAGGACGGCGGCTGCAAAGCCGCCGGGTGGGGGTCAAAGAACGCGGGCTTGTCAAGCCGGCCCCTCCCTAACCCTCCCCTTTCAGGGGAGGGAGGAAGGGGCCACCATGCGATCGTCGTCGCTCGAACCGGGGAGAACCGCCGATGCGCTCGGGTGCCGATTATCTTTCCTCGCTCAAAGATGGGCGCCGTGTTTTTCTCGATGGCGAACGCGTGCGGGACCTACCCACCCATCCGGCATTTCGCGAGGCGGCGCGTTCGATCGCAAACCTTTACGACATCGCAGCGACGCCCGAATTGCGCGAGCGCATGACATTCGTTTCGCCCAAAATCGGCGAGCCGGTGCATCGCGCCTGGCAGATTCCGCGCACGCATGCCGATCTGCGCGCACGGCGGCTATTCTCGGAGACTTGGGCCGAAGCCACTTTCGGACTGATGGGGCGCGCGCCGGATCATGTTGCCGGCTTCTTCTCCGGCTACGCGGCAGTCCCGCAGTTTTTCGCCGCCGCCGGCCAGACATTCGCCGACAACCTCGTCGCGTTCTACGAATACATGCGCGACAATCACGTTTATTGCAGCTATGCGATCGTGCCGCCGCAAATCGACCGCTCGAAGCCGGCGCACCAGCAGAGTGATCCAACGCTTTACGCCGGCGTGGTGAAGGAGCGGGACGACGGCATCGTCATCAAAGGTGCGCAGCAATTGGCCACCGGCGGCGCGCTGTCCGATTTCATCCAGCTCAGTTGCATTTCTCCCTTGCAGCCCGGCGAGGAAAATTATGCCAATTGCCTTGCCGTGCCGGTCGAGGCGGAAGGTCTTAAGCTCTACCCGCGCCGGCCGTTCTCGCGCGCCGGCAGCGCGTTCGATTATCCCCTGTCGAGCCGGTTCGACGAATCCGACAGTTACGTCATTTTCGACAATGTCTTTGTGCCGTGGGAGCGCGTTTTCATCTACCGCAACGTCGAACTCTCGCGCGATCAGTGGCGCAAGACGCCATCGCATCTTCTCGGCAATCACCAGGCGCAAACGCGCTATGTCACCAAATTGCGTTTCATGGCGGGCTTGGCCCAGCGCATGAACGAAATGACCGGCAACGCCGCAAACCCGGCGGTGACGATCATGATGGGGGAACTTGTCGCGTTCGTCTCGATCTTCGAATCCATGCTGCTCGCGCACGAGACCATGGCAACGATCGAGGATGGCGTGCTGTGGCCGTCGCGCACGGCGTACTATGCCGCGAACGCGATGCAGTCGGAGTTCAACGGCCGGATGCTGGAAATCATTCGGGAAATGGCGGGCGCCGCGTTCATCACGCTGCCGTCGTCGGATGCCGATTTCGACAACCCGGAGATGGCGGTCGACATCGAGCGCTATATGCGCTCCGGCTCGGCAGATGCGAAAACGCGAGTCAAGCTGATGCGGCTGATCTGGGACTTCTTAGGCTCTGAATTCGGCAGCCGGCATCAACAATATGAGAAATTCTACGGCGGTCCGTCATTCGGCGCGAAGCTGAACCTTTATCGCAATTTCGATTTCAAGCGCGCCGGCGCGCTGGTCGATCGGGCGCTCAATCTGCCGCCGATTGAGTGAAAGTCATTCCGGTGTCTCGCGCCAGCGAGGAACCCGGAATCCATTATCACGGTACGAGGTTCACAACCGATCGATCCATTTGCCGATCTCCGCGAGGATTTGTTCAAAGGACGGTACGTCGCCGTAGTAAAGTGCAGAACTCTCGGCGAAGGCCTTGGCGTAGGCCTTGCGCGTTTCGGGATCGGTCAAGACGAAAGCTTGGTTTTCGGCGATGTTGGGATTGTCGCCGCTGCGGAAGCGTTTGGTTTTGTGCGCTTTGTAAGCATCAGTGCCGATGAATGCCTGCACCTCGGGCCGCTGAAGCAGCCCGTCGACATCATAGTAATGCCGCATGAAATCGATCGGGCTGTCCTTCTTGACTTGCTGCAGTCGGAATTTTGTCGAGACGGTCTGGAGCTTCTCGACGAAGGTGTAGCCTGGATCGTAGCACGCCACGCCCTTGGCGCGGTTATCGATGACGTCGACCTTGCCGGCCGCGTAATCGTAGAGCCACGAGCTGATATCCTTCTTCGCATTCGGTGTGACGTCGTCGAATCCGAGTTCGAGCAGTACGCCCGATCTGAGGCCGGCTAAGACCTTTGTGTAAGTCTTGTAGAAAAGCCGGATGCCCCCGCTCATCAGCGTCCGGTTGTCGAAGGCGGTGTCACGCTCCACCTTTTCGACGCCATTGATGCAAATCGTCTTCGCGAGCCAGTCGTAAAAATCCCTCCGGCTTTGGATATGGGCGCGTTTGTTTTGATTGCTCCTAGTCTTCACGTCCCGTCCGTTCGGGGGCTCGATACGAATATCGATATCCTCCGAAAAACGATTGATTATCTGAAATCCTTTTGACAGTGACGTGCCGCCTTTCAATTCGAATATCAGGTCCAATTGTTGCAGGCCATAGAGGCAGTGCATGATCCAATAATCTTTTTCGACCAGAGCAGGATCGATTCCTTTTTGCTCGGCAACGATGCGGATCAGATCAGCAAATTGTGGATGGTTGTGCAGAAAATCAGCGGACATGAGGCACCATGTCCGCTTTCGGTGCTTCGGCGAAGAACTTCTTGGTACGCACATTGCCGTAGTCGCGCGCGGCGCGTTGCAAACGGGGCATGTCGTGGGACGCGGCGTATTTCTTCACGCGCGCGAGCACTTCGCTTTTCCTTTCGGCGAGGTGGTTCATGTTGTTCACGAGGTCGACCAGCAGGAACTCTGGGCTGAGCCTGCGCGGAAAGGCGTGCTTCACGCGGAAATCAAACGTGCGCCCGCCGAGTGAGAACAGCCCGTGCCGCTTATGATTGTAGACGACGGTCTTATCGTAAAGCTGCGTCGTTCCAACCCCAAGACTGTTATAGGCATTCGGCGACACAAGGAGAAACCGGTGATCCTTGAGGAAGGCCCCGACCAACTTGTCGTCCTTAGCCGGCGCTTTCCCGAACACGGTGTCTTTGGGGTATGCGTAGAGACCGCCCGCCAGCTTAGTCAGCGTTCCGTCCGCCACCAATTGCTTGAGATGCCGATCGACGGCATTCGAGGAGCGCGCAAGGTCCTCCCGGCGATAAACCTCGCCCGGTCGCAGACGCTTTTTAAGTGCCGCCAGTTTCGTCATGTCGGCAATATAAGAGACAATCACCCAATCTGCAATATTTTTCATTCAAAAATCATGCACTTGATCATAGTAAAGCATTGATATTAAAAAATTTTGTAAAACAATTTGCTAGATTTATGTGGCTTTTGTCGCGCGCGCCAAACAGAAACAGAGAGAGAAATTCTTCACGCCTCGGCGCCGGCGAGCCGTGGCGCCGTTCCCGGCCCGGTATTGGTCTTGCGTGGCTCGAGCGCCGCGGCGACGGCTTCTTCGACGCGCTCGAGCCAGATGAACTCGACTTCCTTGCGCGCGATCTCGGGGATGTCGTCGTAATCCTTGCGATTGCGCGCCGGCAGCATGATGCGGCGGATGCCGGCACGGTGGGCGCCGACCACCTTCTCTTTGATGCCGCCGACCGGCAGCACCAGCCCGCGCAGGCTGATCTCGCCGGTCATCGCGGTATCGCTGCGAACAGTGCGTTCGGTCATCAGCGAAACCAGCGCCATGAACATGGCGACGCCGGCGCTCGGCCCGTCCTTCGGGATTGCGCCCGCCGGAACGTGGACGTGGATATCGCTCTTTTCGAACTTGCTGACGTCGATGCCGAAGGCTGCAGCGCGGTTCTTCACGATAGACAGCGCCGCTTGCGCGCTTTCGCGCATGACCTCGCCGAGCTGGCCAGTGAGGATCAGCTTGCCGGAGCCGGGAACGCGTGTCGCCTCGATGAATAGAATGTCGCCGCCGACCGGCGTCCAGGCGAGGCCGGTGGCAACGCCGGGGACGCTCGTCCGCATCGCCGTTTCGCTTTCGAACTGCGGCGCGCCGAGGATCGCGACAAGATCGCCGCGGCCGATGCGGATCGGCCCGGCCTGACCCTCGGCGATGCGCACCGCTGCGTTGCGGAGCACCTGACCGATCTGGCGCTCGAGGCTGCGCACGCCCGCCTCGCGCGTGTAATTCTGAATGATCTCGCGCAGCGCATCGTCGTCGATCTCGGCCTGGCCCGGCTTGAGCCCGTTCGCTTCCATCTGCCGCTTCACCAGGTAACGGTGGGCGATTTCGAGCTTCTCGTCGGCGGTGTAGCCGGCAAGGCTGATGATCTCCATGCGGTCGCGCAGCGGGCCGGGAATGGTGTCGAGCATATTCGCCGTGGTGATGAAGACCACGCGACTCAAATCGAACGGCACCGCGAGATAATTGTCGCGGAACGTATTGTTCTGCTCGGGATCGAGCACTTCCAGCAACGCCGCACTTGGATCGCCTTGGATGCCGGCGCCGAGCTTGTCGATCTCGTCCAGCATCATGACGCAATTGCGCGAACCGGCCTTGCGGATGGCTTGGATGATGTTGCCGGGAAGCGCGCCGATATAGGTGCGCCGATGGCCGCGGATTTCCGCTTCGTCATGCACGCCGCCGAGGCTGACGCGGACAAACTTTCGATCCATGGCGCGCGCGATCGACTGGCCGAGCGACGTCTTGCCGACGCCGGGCGGACCGACGAAGCACAGAATCGGCGCCTTGCCCTGCGGGCTGAGCTTGCGCACGGCGAGATATTCGATGATGCGCCGCTTGATCTTCTCAAGATCGTAATGGTCCTCGTCGAGGATGCGGCGCGCCTGCGCGATGTCGATCGGCTTCTCTTCGGGCAAGCGCCACGGCAATTCGATCAGCCAATCGAGATAGGTGCGCACCATGCCGTATTCGCCGGCGGCTTCGGGCATGCGCTGCAGCCGGCGCAATTCCTTGCGCGCCTGGTCCTCGACCTCCTTCGGCATGCCGGCGTCGGTGATCGCCTTGTCGAGTTCGGCGATCTCCGCGACCTTGCCCTCCTCGCCTTCGCCGAGTTGGCGCTGGATCGCCGCCATCTGCTCGCGCAACAGCACTTCGCGCTGGCGCTCATCCAGCGCCGCCTTGGTCTGCCGGCCGATTTCCTGCGACAGCCGCAACACTTCGATGCGGTGGGAGAGCATGCGCGAGACCTTCTCCATCCGCGCCGTGATGTCGACGGTCTCAAGAATTTCCTGTTTCTCTTCAGGCTTGATGTCCATATAGGCCGCGGCCAGATCGGCGAGCGTGGGCGGCGCCTCGATCGATTGGATCGCGGCCAGCAGATCGGCCGGCACTTGCGGCAAAAGCTGTATGGCTTCGATGGCTTGCGCTTTCAGATTGACAAAGCGCGCTTCGATCTCGGGCGAGCGCGTCTCCGGTTCGGGAATCCGCAAAACGCGCGCAACCAAAAACGGCCAGCCGCTGAGATATTCGACGACCTGAAATCGCTGTTCGCCCTGGCAAACAAGGTGGTGGGCGCCGTCCGGAGTCGTGATGTAGCGCACGACGTTGGCGAGCGAACCCATGCGATGCATGTCGATCCCTGTCGGGTCGTCGACCTCGGCCACGCGCTGCAACAAGATGCCGACCTGGCGTTGGTCGCGCACCGCCTGTTGCGCCGCCGCGATCGATTTCGGGCGGCCGAGCGCGAACGGTAGCACCATGCCGGGAAACAGCACCGTATTGCGCACCGGGACTACGATCAGCGCATCGGGCGGCAATGGCGGCAATGTGCTCGCGCCAGAACTCGCGCCAGGAGCGGCGCTCTCTTTCGCCATGATTTTTTCCTCAGCCACGGCTTGTTCCCACTTTTTGCAACGTGATCACGAGGCACCCGGCGATGGCGGTCCGATGCACGCCGGTATAACGCCCGGCCGGCAACCGCAGGCGCCGGTAGAAGCGGCCTTGCGGGAGTTCGAGCCGGTGGATGGTCGCGGTGCGCAATTGCTCCGGCAGAACGCGCGTGCCGGCGATAACGAGATCGCCGTCTTCAATAACGGCCTGCGCATTGTCCGGATCGACGCCGGGCAAGGCGACCAGCGCCAAAACTTCGAATTCGGTTTCCAGAATGTCGACCGGCGGCTCCCAGGCCGGCAGCTGCGTCTGCGCACCTGCCGGGCGAAACAACTCACGATGCATTCGCTCGGCGCGCGCGAGCATCTCGCACGCCTCCGACCACATCCAATCGCGCGCCGTATCGCGGCTCATGCAACCCCTCCAGAGATCGGCTTTATGTGTGGAGGGGGGGTACGGAATTCAACCTGGCGGGGCTACGGCGCAGCCGCCTAAGCTCAACCGATTGCTGCTCCGGCTCGCGCGCCGCGCACGCCTGCCGCAAGATCATGGACGAGCCCGGTCACGGCCGTAACGGTCGCCGCAGTCGGCCTGGAATCGATTCCGAGACTGTTGCGCACGGCCTCGACCAAAGCCGAGCCGACGACGACCCCGTCCGCGCCCTCGGCGATGGCGCGCGCATGCGCGGCGGTACGCACGCCGAAGCCGACGCAGACCGGCAGCGCGGTATGCCGCTTGATCCGCGCCACGGCGGTGGCGACCTTGCCGGTATCCGGCGCGGCCGCTCCCGTAATGCCGGTGATCGAGACGTAATAGACGAAGCCCGAAGTATTCGTCAGCACGGCCGGAAGCCGTTCATCGTCGGTCGTCGGCGTCGCAAGCCGGATGAAGTTGAGACCGGCTTTGACGGCCGGCAGACACAGTTCGGTGTCCTCCTCGGGCGGCAAATCCACCACGATCAGGCCGTCGACGCCGGCAGCCTTGGCGTCGGCCAGAAACGATTCGACGCCGTAAATGTAAATCGGGTTGAAGTAGCCCATCAGCACCAGTGGGGTCGCGTCGTCGGTGTTGCGGAATTCCCGCACGGCAGCGAGCGTCTTCTTGACGTTCTGCCCGCTCTTGAGCGCGCGCAGCCCCGCCGCCTGAATCGCCGGCCCATCCGCCATCGGATCGGTGAACGGCATTCCGATCTCGACGATATCTGCGCCGGCTTTGGGCAAGTCCTTTAGGATCGCGAGCGAGGTCTCGTAATCCGGATCGCCGGCCATGGTGAAGGTGACGAGCGCGGCGCGGCCTTCCTTGCGCAGCGCCGCGAAGCGCCGATCGATACGTCCGGTCATCGCGCTTTCTGTCCCAAGTGACGCGAGACCGTGTCGAGGTCCTTGTCGCCCCGGCCCGACAAATTGATCACCATCAGGTGATCCTTCGGCTTGCGCGGCGCGAGTTCCAGCACCTTGGCGACGGCGTGGGCCGGTTCAAGCGCCGGAATGATGCCTTCGAGCTTCGACAAAAGTTGAAAGGCATGCAGCGCCTCGTCATCCGTCGCCGACAGGAAGGTGACGCGACCCACATCGTGCAGCCACGAATGCTCCGGACCGATGCCCGGATAGTCGAGACCCTCCGAGATCGAATGCGCTTCGTTGATCTGGCCGTCGTCGTTCATAAGAAGATAGGTGCGATTGCCGTGCAACACGCCCGGCCGGCCGCCGGCAATCGAAGCGGCGTGCATGCCGGTATCGACGCCGTGACCAGCCGCTTCGACGCCGTAGATCTCGATCTCCTTGTCGTCCAGGAACGGATGAAATAGCCCCATGGCGTTCGACCCACCGCCGATGCAGGCGATCAGCGAGTCCGGCAGTCGGCCCTCGGCCGCTTGCATTTGCTCGCGCGTCTCGCGGCCGATGATCGACTGGAAGTCCCGAACCATCATCGGATAGGGATGCGGCCCGGCGATGGTCCCAATGCAATAGAAGGTCGATTCGACATTGGTGACCCAATCGCGCAGCGCCTCGTTCATCGCGTCCTTAAGCGTTTTCGAGCCGGATTCTACCGGAACCACCTTGGCGCCGAGCATGTGCATGCGAAAGACATTCGCCTTCTGCCGCTCGACATCGACAGCGCCCATGTAAACGATGCATTCCAGGCCGAAGCGCGCGCATAGCGTCGCTGTGGCGACGCCGTGCATGCCGGCGCCGGTCTCGGCGATGATGCGCTTCTTGCCCATCCGGCGCGCGAGCAGGATTTGGCCGAGAACGTTATTCACTTTGTGCGCGCCGGTATGATTGAGCTCCTCGCGCTTGAGGTAAATTTTGGCGCCGCCGCAATGCTGCGTGAGCCGCTCGGCGAAATAGAGCGGCGACGGGCGGCCGACATAGTGCGTGAGATAGCCGTCCATCTCCCTTTTGAAGGCGGGATCGGCTTTGGCCTCGGCATAGGCTTTTTCCAGCGCGAGGATGAGCGGCATCAGCGTCTCGGCGACGAAACGTCCGCCGTAAATGCCGAAATGGCCGCGTTCGTCGGGACCGGTCCGAAACGAGTTGAGCGGCTGCACGGCCATCGTCGTTTTCCTTTAAGCCGCCGAGTGAACGCGGTGGGCGGCGGCGGCGCGCGCGGCGCGAACGAAGGCGCCGATTTTGTCCGGGTCCTTCACTCCCATGGCGCGCTCGACGCCGGAGGAGACGTCAACCCCCGATGCCTGGGTGATGCGCAAGGCCTCGCCGATATTCCCGGCATCGAGTCCGCCGGAAAGCATGTAGGGCACGCCGGGCGTGACGGCCTCCAGAAGACGCCAATCGAAGGTATTGCCGAGCCCGCCCGGCCGCGTCGCCTCGTGCGGCGCGCGCGCATCGAACAACAACCGATCGGCGACCGACGCATAGGGAGCGATGCGCTCTAGATCGCTCTTCGCCGCAATCGGCAAAGCCTTCATCACCGGCAAGCCAAATATGCGCTGGATGGCTTGCACATGCGCGGTGGATTCCGTGCCGTGCAATTGCAAAATGTCGGGCTGCAGGGCTTCCAACACGGCCGCCAGAAATTCGTTGTCGGCATCGACGGTCAGCGCCACTTTCTGCGCACGCCCGCGCACGCGACGGCCGAGCGCCCGCGCGGTTTCGAATGCGAGGTGCCGCGGCGACGGCGGAAAGAACACGAAGCCGACCATGTCGGCGCCGGCATCAAGCGCGACATCGAGGGTCTCGGGTGTCGAGAGGCCGCAAATTTTGACGGTGAACGACATTTCTCGCGTAGCCGGAACCGGCTTGATCCTTCGTTTGCCTCTAATTTGGTCGGCGCCGTTCTACATCGCCCTGCGCGCTTTGTCTTGCAAGCGTGCGGTCGGTCGTAAGCCTTGCCGTCCGAAGGGCCCATTAGAGCATGAACCCGAAAAAGCCTGATCCGGGCTGGGTGCCGGCTTTCGGAAAAAAGCATGCCCCGGACGTGATCCGGGGATCACACCCAAACAACAACAAGCTAAAGGCGAAGTGCCAATTCAGCCTGAGATCATTTCGCTTTAGCGCCTGGGTGCCTGCAATTGCAGCCGTTCGGGCGGTTCCGCCCGTTGCGGCAGGCCGCCTCCGCCTGCCATCCCGGCGGTGCGCTTGAACTCCTCGATTTCGCCGCGGAGCGCGCCGGCTTCGCGTTCTAGGCGGCGGGCCGTGCGCCGCCATCGCGCCTGCCGCAGCCAGGCCGCTATTCCTCCGATCAGTACCCCGACGATGAGGAATACGATGATCAGGCCGAACAGCGGCAGCGCCACCGAGGCGGCGGGATGTTCGGCGCTGAATGGATCTAGTGAGACCGTTACGATCTGCCGGTTCGCCACCGCAAAGGCGATGATAATAATGGCCAGCGGCACGAGAATGAGCGCCGCAATAAGATTGCGGACGACTCGACCGGCCGATCTTGGAGCGCCGTTCAACCTTCGCTCGAGCGGTTGAGCCGCTCGCGCATTTCCTTGCCGGTCTTGAAGAACGGCACGCACTTTTTGTCGACGGCGACATGGGCGCCGGTGCGAGGGTTGCGTCCCGTTCGCGCCGGACGCTGCTTCACTGAAAATGCGCCAAAACCGCGCAGCTCGACCCGATCGCCGCGCGACATCGCAGCGATGATCTCGCCCAGAATCGCGTTGACGATGTTTTCCACGTCACGCTGATATAAATGAGGGTTCTGTGCGGAAATACGTTGAACCAGTTCCGACTTGATCATGGTTCGCCCGCGAGGCTCCATTTAGAACCGAGCAGCCGGCCGAAAACCCCGCTCAGTTTGAAGTGGCAGGGTGCCAAAGGGCCAATAGACCGTCAAGATTGAAACGCTGCACCGCGCTAATCGTGCCCCAGGGGTCGAGCCGCTCGGCCAGCCCGTTCAACCCCGCGGCTTCGAGGGCCGCGCGCATCGCGGCGTGCAGGAAAGTCAGATCGCTGAAGCGGGCGTGCAAGTCGTAATCGCGCACCGGCAGCTTGGTATCGACGTTCTTTTCCTTGCCGAGCCAAGCAATCGCGGTGCGCTCGTCGCCGATCTCGTCGATCAGCTTGAGATCGACGGCCTGACGCCCGGTGAAAACGCGCCCATCCGAAGCCGTCTGCAATTGCGGGTCCGTCAGATGGCGGCGATCCTGCACGATGCCTTTGAACCAAGCATACGAGTCCTGGATGATCGATTCCAGCGCGGCGCGCGCTTCCGGGCTGGTCGGTTCGTAGCCGTTCGGCGCGGCCTTCAGCGGGCTGGACTTCACCGATTCGACCTTCACGCCGATCTTGTCGAGAAGATCGGTTACGTTGGGATACTGGAACAAGACTCCAATCGAGCCGACGAGCGAGGTCTGCTGCGCCACGATGTGATCGGCGGCGATCGCGGTGATGTAGCCGCCGGAGGCGGCCAGGCTGTCGACGACGACGACCAACGGCTTTTTCTCGCGCAGGCGCGACAGCGAATCGAAAAGCTGCTCCGAACCCGCCGTGGTGCCGCCGGGGCTGTCGACATGAACGATGACCGCGCGGGCCAGCGAAGATCGCGCGAGCCGGTCGAGCTGCTCGACCCTCTCCTGGTCGCCCCGGATCAAGCCCGAGATCGTCACGCGCGCGATGTAAGGGCGAACGCCGAAACCGCGAATCCGATTGCCGGCCATCGCGGCGGCCGCTGCGATGCCGAGCACGATCACCCCAATGGCGATCGCGCGCCAGAATGTGAGCTTGCGCCGCATCCGGCGGCGATCGACGATCAGATCGGCATCAAGCGACATGGTTCATTCCTTGCTCCGGTGCCACCCCCTTCAATAATGAAGGATCATTCCTCCGTTTCTTCCTTGTCGCCGTCGTCGTCCTCCTCGCCCTTGCGCTTGAGCGCGGTGCCGAGGATGTCGCCCAGCGTGGCGCCGGAATCCGACGAGCCATATTGCGCGATGGCTTCCTTCTCCTCGGCGACTTCCAACGCCCGGATCGACACCGACACGCGCCGCGAACGGCGGTCGAATTGGGTGACCCGCGCGTCCACCTTCTCACCGATGGCGAAACGGTCCGGACGCTGCTCGGAACGATCTCGCGCGAGCTCCGAGCGTTTGATGAAGGCGGTGTAGTCGGTGCCGACGATCTTGACCTCGATGCCGCCTTCCTTCACTTCGGTGACCTCGCAGGTCACTACCGCGCCTTTCTTGAGATCGCCGGCGGTGGAATCCGCCGTTTCGGCCGCCCCTTCCGCGAGCTGTTTGATGCCGAGCGAGATGCGCTCCTTCTCGACGTCGACGTCGAGCACCTGCGCTTTGACCTTGTCGCCCTTCTTGTACTCCTCGATGACCTGCTCGCCGGGCCGTTTCCAGTCGAGGTCCGATAAATGCACCATGCCGTCGACTTCGCCGTCGAGGCCGAGGAACAAGCCGAACTCGGTCTTGTTCTTGACTTCGCCTTCGACCACCGAGCCGGGAGGATATTTCTCGACGAAGACCTCCCAGGGATTACGCATGGTCTGTTTGAGGCCGAGCGAAATGCGGCGCTTGACCGGATCGACTTCGAGCACCTGCACCTCGACCTCCTGCGACGTCGAGACGATCTTGCCGGGATGAACGTTCTTTTTGGTCCACGACATTTCGGAAACGTGGATCAATCCCTCGATGCCCGGCTCGAGCTCGACGAACGCGCCGTAGTCGGTGATGTTGGTGACACGGCCCTTAAAGCGCGCAGCGACCGGATATTTCGCCTCGATGCCCTGCCACGGATCGTCCAGCAACTGTTTCATACCGAGCGAAATGCGGTGGGTCTCGTGATTGATCTTGATGATCTTGACCTTGACCTGCTGGCCGATATTGAGGACCTCGGACGGATGATTGACGCGCCGCCACGCGATATCAGTGACGTGGAGCAGCCCGTCGATGCCGCCGAGATCGACGAAGGCGCCATAGTCGGTGATGTTCTTGACCACGCCGTCGATGACCTGGCCCTCTTCGAGGTTCTGCACCAGCTCCTGGCGTTGTTCGGCGCGCGTTTCTTCCAACACCGTACGGCGCGACACGACGATGTTGCCGCGGCGGCGATCCATCTTGAGGATCTGGAACGGCTGCGAATTGTTCATCAGCGGCGAGACATCGCGAATAGGCCTGATGTCGACCTGTGAGCGCGGCAGGAATGCGACCGCGCCGTCGAGATCGACGGTGAACCCGCCCTTGACCTGATTGAAAATGACGCCCTGAACCTTCTCGTTGTTCTGGAAGGCCTTTTCGAGCTTGCCCCAGCTCTCCTCGCGGCGCGCTTTGTCCCGCGACAGCACGGCTTCGCCCAATGCGTTTTCGATTCTTTCGAGATAGACCTCGACCGTATCGCCAACCTTGATATCGGTTGAACGGCCCGGACCCGTGAATTCGCGCAAGGCCACGCGGCCTTCGGTCTTAAGCCCGACGTCGATGACGGCAAGGTCCCGTTCGATGGCGACCACGGTGCCCTTAACGACGGAGCCTTCCTGCAAGTGACCGTTGCCGAAGGATTCGTCGATCAGCTTGGCGAAATCTTCGCGCGTCGGCGCGCCGGTGGCGGATTGAGCCGAAACCTGAGCCATAAATTACTCCCAACCCCGGGGTCTGAGACGAGTCCGAACGTGCGGTCACCACCGCATGCCGGTGGCTGGGGTCAAAGACCATACAATCGGACGAAGCTTGCGTTCCGGCCGCGCGCGCGGCGCCGAAGATGCAATCGAAACTGCAACAGGTATGCGACCTGCAACGAAGCGGTGAGCGGGACCATACCTCCGATGACGAAAGCGCCGTCAACGGCGCTTTCGGCCCGCTCGAACGGCCTCGACAATATCGACGGCAGCCCGCAACGCGGCGTCTATACCCAAATGCGTGGTGTCGAGCAAGTGCGCGTCGGGCGCTACCTTCAACGGCGCTGCGGCGCGCCGCGAGTCGCGTTCGTCGCGGCGCAGCAGATCGGCCAACACGTCTTCCTCATCGGCGTTCTCGCCGCGCGCCCGCAATTCAAATGTACGCCGGACGGCGCGTACTTCCGGAGAAGCGACAACGAAGAGTTTTACGTCGGCCCCCGGCGCAATGACGGTCCCGATGTCGCGGCCGTCGAGGACCGCACCGGGCAGGCGCATCGCGAATTCACGCTGGTAGTTGATCAGGGCCTGGCGCACTTGCGGAATGGCGGCAACGACGGACGCGGCTTCGGTGATCACTTGTAATTTCAGCGCGTTCTCCTCGAACTGGGTCGGATCGAGTTTGACGGCGGCTTCGGTGGCGCGCGCGACATCATCAAGCGGATAGCCGCCATCGAGCATGGCTTTGGCCACGGCCCGGTACAAAAGCCCCGTGTCGAGATGGTGCAGCCCATAAATCGACGCAAGCTGGCGTGCGATCGTGCCTTTGCCCGAGGCCGCCGGACCGTCGATGGCGATGATCATGACCGGCCGCCCGTGGCTTGCGCACCGCGGAGCGCGGAACGCCGGGAATGCGTTGCGTCTCTCACGACAAATCGGCGCCCAGCGATCGCATCAAATCGACAAACCCTGGAAAGCTCGTCGCGATGAAACGTCCGTCGTCGATCTGAACCGGCCGCTCGCTAGCAAGCCCGAGAATGATCGCCGCCATGGCGATACGGTGGTCCATATGCGTTGTGACGACCCCGCCGCCGGCGGGGCGGTCGCTACCCGCAACAATAAGGTCGTCGCCTTCGATTTCGGCGGTCACGCCGTTGGCGCGCAACAAAGCCGCCGTCGCCGCGAGACGATCGGACTCCTTGACGCGCAATTCCTTAAGGCCGCGCATGACGGTCACGCCTTCGGCAAAGGCGGCCGCGACCGCAAGGATCGGATATTCGTCGATCATAGTGGGCGCACGCGACGCCGGCACCTCGACGCCGCGCAATGTTGCGGCGCGCACGCGCAAATCGGCGACTTCTTCGCCGCCTTGATTGCGCCGTTCGAGCGCTTCGATTGCGGCGCCCATTTCGCCAAGCGTCGTGAGCAGCCCGGTACGCAGCGGATTCATCATGACGCCCGGCAGAACGATCTCCGACCGCGGCACGACAAGCGCGGCCACCAGCGGAAACGCAGCCGACGAGGGATCGGCCGGGACCATGATCGGCTGCGGTGCAAGTTCGGGCTGGCCGGCAAGCGTGATGCGTCGCCCGCCCTCGTCCAACCGGTCGACCTGCACGTCGGCGCCGAAATAGGTGAGCATTTTCTCGGTATGGTCCCGCGTCGCCTCCACCTCGATCACGACGGTTTCGCCCGGCGCCGAAAGGCCGGCCAGCAACGTCGCCGATTTCAATTGCGCCGAGGGGACCGGCGGCTTGAAAACGATCGGTATCGGATCGCGGGCGCCGGCAAGCGTGAGCGGCAAGCGCCCATCCGTCGAAGCAAGCGCCCGCGCACCCATGCGCTCCAGCGGGTCCAACACTCGGCGCATCGGGCGGCTGCGCAATGACGCATCGCCGTCGAATATTGCCGTAATCGGGCAACCGGCGACCGCGCCGAGCGTGAGCCGGCACCCCGTTCCGGAATTGCCGAAATCGAGCGCGTCGCGCGGCTCGCAGAATCCGCCGACGCCGACGCCGTGGACCTGCCATTGCCGCTCGCCGGTGCGTGCGATATGCGCGCCCAGGGCCCGCAACGCGCCGGCAGTATTAAGGGCGTCCTCGCCTTCAAGCATCCCGGCGATGCGAGTTTCGCCGACGGTGAGCGCGCCCAACAGAAGCGCCCGAATGGAGATGGATTTGTCGCCAGGCACGCGGGCGCGTCCGGCCAGAGGGCCGTTACGGCGGGCAGTGAGCGGAACGGGACCGGCATGCATCGCGATTTGCCCCTAGCAGGCCATTGGCAGCACTGCCTTAGGAGCGCCCTCTAACATGGGGTGCGGCGAGCCGTCATCCGGATGTTTTTTAAACGCCAACCGCCCCTTATCGACTATTGACAGCCGCCATGCGACTAGCCAAGTGAAGCACCCGAATTGCTCGGAAGGACCGGACCTGTGGCCAAGCCCGAACTGGGTACCAAGCGGCTCTGCGCCAATTGCAGCGCCAAATTCTATGATTTGAACAAAGATCCGATCCTCTGTCCCAAATGTGGGACGGTCTATGAGGTGGCGGTCGCGACCCGCCCGACGAGGCCGGACCCGGCGGCGGCGACCGTGCGCCCGCCTGCACCGGTCGAGGAAGCTCCGGCGCCGGAGCCGCAAGAGGTTGAAACGGTATCGCTCGAAGAAGCCGACGCCGAAGCCCAAGGCGGCGCCGCCAAGAAACCCGCACCTGCAGAGCCCGAGACCGAAGATGAAGAGGTCGAAATGGACGAGTCCATGGATGACGACACCTTCATCGAGGAACAGGAAGAAGAGGATGCCGACGTCACCGATATCATCGGCGGCGATATCGAAAACGAGGAGGAAAGATAATCGGGAATAACAGAAATCGGCGATCAGGGATCAACGGCAAAGTCTGTTTGATCCCTGAACACTGAACTCCCGATTCCTGAACTGGCGGGGCCATAGCTCAGTTGGGAGAGCGCTTGAATGGCATTCAAGAGGTCGG
>JBAPZR010000359.1:0-1981 GCA_049285335.1 Xanthobacteraceae bacterium
AAGAAACCCAAAGTCATCATCGTCGCCGTGATGCGCAAGATGATCACAACCCTCAACGCCATGGTGCGCGACAACGTCGCCTGGCAGCCCAAATCCGCCTGAGTCAACACCACAGTTGCTCATTCGAACACCTCGTCGGCGCGACCTGATAGCGGGAGTGGTACAGTGATGCCGAGCGCCTTGGCGGTCTTAAGGTTGATGTACAGCTCGACTTTGCTCGCCTGCTGGACCGGTAAGTCGGCGGGCTTTTCGCCTTTGAGAATGCGGCCGGTATAAACGCCGGCCAGGCGGTAAGAATTTGTAACACTCGTGCCGTAGCTCACTAGACCACCGGCCGCAACGAACTCACGCCCTTTATAGATCGTGGGCACTGCGTGACGAACTGCCAGCGCAGCAAGCTGTCCCGGACGGCTCGTAAAGAATGCCTCGGGGCCGACAACTAGCCCGCCGGCGCCCGAGTTTGCGAAGACTACATCGAGTTCCTCTTCGGTGCTGGCCTTAAGGACATGGAGTTCGAGACCAAGCATCTGCGCCGCCGACATCGCTTCCCTGGTTTCTTCGTCGGCAAGAGCTGGATCGGCCGGATTAACAAGGAGCGCCACCGTCTTCGCTGTCGGCAGCAGTTCGTGCAGCACTTCCAGTTCCTTCGGCACCAAGCCCCCAGTCAATTGGGTCACGCCCGTGACATTGGCGCCGGGCCGGTTAAGGCTCGCGACGAGGCCAAGCTGGATGGGGTCGCCACCCGTTTCGAATACGATTGGTATGGTTTTGGTTGCTGCCTTTGCCGTCAGCGCCGCTGGAGTGCTGGTTGCGGCAATCACAGCGACTTGACGACGAATAAGATCGTCTACCATCGCCGGCAGCCGGTCGCTTTGACCGGCAGCCCAGCGATATTCGATCGCGACGTTTTGGCGCTCCACATAGCCGGTCTCTTGCAGGCCTTGACCGAATGCGGCCGCCATGGGCCGGAATTCGTCAGACGACTCGACGTTGAGGAACCCAACAAGCGGCACATTTGGCTGCTGCGCATGCGCGACCCGCGGCCACGACACTGCCGTGCCAACAAGAACTGTGATGAATTCCCGTCGCCTCATGGCTTCGCCCGCGCCAAGGACCACATCGGGTATGAAAAGAATATCACATTTTTGATCGCGAAACTGTGCTGTGCTTTGCGCCCAACGGTCGCCGCCATGTCCGCTTTGGCATCGCGTCACGACCCCTTTATGTCCGCTTTACCCCCAAAAGCGGACATTCGTCAGCGTAGCGATTTAATCAGCTTTAAGAGTTCGATGGTTAACTCAAG
Organism: Xanthobacteraceae bacterium; assembly: GCA_049285335.1. Classification (GTDB taxonomy): domain Bacteria; phylum Pseudomonadota; class Alphaproteobacteria; order Rhizobiales; family Xanthobacteraceae; genus BOG-931. The sequence goes on from JBAPZR010000359.1 coordinate 1,304, forward strand.
TCCGGCAGTATTTGAAAGATGTGCGATCAATGAGATCGGCTTATGAACAACACTGAAGCTGCTATCATCCAGAGGTATGAGAAGGCGTTGCAGTTTTATCTGGCGTACATTCCAAGCAACAATGCAAGTTGGGATCGTGGCATTTGGGATGCGCTAAAGGAAGCCGATGCGGAAATCCGGGAGCATGGATTAGATCGCAAGCTGGAGTACGATCAAGCGGTGCTACGCGCCGATAAAATCGCCCGCGCGATACGTGCAAATCGAACATAAGTTTGGGGTCAGCATCGACAGTTCAAATGAGATCAGACTGATCTCCGGAGCCGTGTGCCTCACACTTTGACAAGGGGCACGTTCGGGGCGGAGCTGCCGCGCGGTGATCGTCACCACGACGCGGCCGTAACAAGCCTCATTCCTGTGCTGTCCTGTCGTTCATGCCGGCCGAACGCGCCATTCGCCGAGCTGTTCGGCATATTCCGGAATTTCGGTGCAGCTCTTGGGCGATAAGGTAACGCCCCGAACTCGATCGACTTGGCCGCGTTACCTCGTCGGCGCGCCCTACAGCGGCGCCGGGCATCCCAATTGGCGGCGCGACCATGGAAGCGTCCTAAGTGCAAAAGTTCTCGCTCTCTCCCACCGTCGTTCACACAGACATCCCTTTCCGCCTCGACCGACTACCTC
>JBAPZR010000360.1:0-1885 GCA_049285335.1 Xanthobacteraceae bacterium
ACCCTCTGCGCGCCAGCGGTATCGGCCGGTACAACACAACAGTCGGAGTGACGCAGCTCGTCGCGAGCCTCGTTGCAGGCGAGCTTTGGGACCACGTTGGGCAAGTGGCCGTGTTCTACTATGGGGCTGCTTTTGCTGTCGTTGGTGCTTCGGCGCTGTCGCTGTTGATTAGGGGGCAACAAGATCGTCGGGCAATTCACGCCATCTAACGAAATACGTCAAAAAAAACATAGAGAAAAATCAAAACCGTTTGTTAGATCTATGCAGAGCGAGCCCGCGCAGCATTCAGCAGTTCGCACGAACGCTCGACCCTAAGAAGGAGAAGCTGAAAAAGTGAGTGCAAAGATCAAGAGAAGCAATGCGGGTGGCATCACGATTATACCGAGGCGAAGGAATGTCCGTCACCGGCTTCCATCCGGAACCATCGGCGAAGGCCCCATGGACCAGAACGATAGTCTTGACGGCCGCGTACGCGGGGGATGACGCCGCAAGAGCGGCGCCTGTGAGAAGAGCCAGAATCAAGCGTTTCATGGTGCACAGCTCCGCTAATGTTCATTGCAAAGATCTGCCCGTGCCCTCGGCATAAATTGTGTGTGGCCCGCTTGCCGGAATTGTCTTGAATGAATTTTTCGAAGGGGATGGCGATATCCTTTTCGAACATGCCTGCAAGCTGTCTATGAGGCATTGTCTCCAAGCGACTGGGGGCCTCGTTATCGTTCGGGCCGTTCGTCGGAGGCGCTACAGTTTTGCTGATTTGCGGAATCGCTTCGAGGACCGCCTCGTGCAGCGAAGGCGCTACTTGGTGGCGCGTCGAGGCGTCGACCCGCCTATGACAAAATTCCGATCTCAACGAGGGGACACATAACCTCCAGGTCGAATTTTGTCCAACCGATCTGAACACTGCCGTTGTCAATATCGACGTCGACTAGCAAGGAAACCCCGAATGCCACCTCGGCATTGGGCGGCAGCACCAACTGATTAAGTCTGCTATCGCCATAGTTTCCCTCGAGGTTGCCGGGAATAATGGCTCCCACGGAGGAAAACCATCCCCCTCCATTGGCTGAGAGGGAGTAACACGGCGTTTGTGTACTAGCGCTTATCGGCGTCATAACACTCAAAGGCACCGACAAATTCAAACTGCTGTTACCCCCAGGCAAAATTCCGGCCCAACCACCATTCGCATCACACTGGACCCTCCCATTGAGCGCCAGATAGGACTCTACATTAATTACTATTTCGGTATCGCGCGGGTTGCTCCACATGAAGATGAAGCTAAGGTTTTCGTTTTCGTTGCCGTCGCTCGACCACTCGCCTCGAATTTCAGCCCAATTGTTTAACGACTCCATATTGGTGCCGTCCAACCCGAGGCCGGATGACGGCACGATCATTGACGCCGTATAAATGCCGAGAACAGAAGGGGGCACAAACTTCGAGCTCAATTTCGTCTTGAGCCGGCTCCTCTCGGCTGAGCGCGCAATGGCCTCTTCCCTTTGTTCCTGGGCAACACGGCGCATCGCTGTTTGTGCTCGGTCCTTCGCCGCCTCGAATGCGCTGATGTCGAAGCCGGTTTTCTTCCAATAAGGAACGAGCAGTTTTTCGGCCTCGCTCCGGAACTGGGTCCGCGCAGCAAGTGCGGCTTTCCGGAGCTGCGCATTTTCATGGCGCCGCGCCATGATTGCGGAGAGTGCCGCCTTAATCTCTGCTTCGGTCAGCTGTGTCATGGCATTCCTCCTCATCAAACGATAGCGCCGCCCCGTGAGGGGCGAAAGTGACGCTTGTCACAGTACGCGAACGAGTACCCGAAATGCGACGAGGGAACCGGCACGGTTCGCTGTGGTGGGCGCGGCAGCACCCGTTCGAGCTGCAGGACCAGCAGGACCAAGAT
>JBAPZR010000361.1:0-2827 GCA_049285335.1 Xanthobacteraceae bacterium
TATCACGATCCTGTGGTCGAAATACCTGCCGGAGAACTTCAAACGCTACTGCATCAAGACAAGCAAAGAAACATCATCGTTGCAGTACGAGAACGACGACCTTATGCGCCCTTATTGGGGTGACGATTACGGCATCGCCTGCTGCGTCTCGGCAATGAAACTCGGCAAGCAGATGCAGTTCTTCGGCGCGCGCGTTAACTTGGCAAAAGCGCTGCTCTACGCCATCAACGGTGGGCGCGACGAAATTTCTGGTGATCAGATCGCGCCGCCGACGCCGGCGATCACCGCCGATGTTCTCGACTATGACGAGGTGACGGAGAAGTTCGACAACACCATGGAATGGCTCGCGCGCACTTACGTGCACGCCATGAATTGCATTCATTATATGCACGACAAATATTTTTATGAGCGCTTGGAGATGGCGCTGCATGACCGCGACGTGTTGCGCACGATGGCATTCGGTATCGCCGGCTTGTCAGTAGTCGCCGACAGCTTGGCGGCGATTAAATACGCCAAAGTCCACGTGATCCGGGACAAGACTGGGTTAGCGGTCGACTATCGCATCGAGTTCGAGGGTACCAATGCGGTTCCCCAATTCGGCAACAATGACGACCGAGTCGACAGCATCGCTGCGGACCTGGTGACGCGCTTCATGCAGAAGGTCCGGAAACATCCGACCTATCGCAACGCGACCCACACTCAAAGTGTGCTGACCATTACCTCCAACGTCGTCTATGGCAAGCACACCGGCAACACGCCTGACGGCCGCCGCAAGGGCGAACCGTTTGCGCCTGGGGCCAATCCCATGCATGGCCGCGACAGCCATGGCTGGCTGGCGTCGTGCCTGTCGGTTGCAAAATTACCCTACAAGGACGCGCTGGACGGTATCAGCTACACCGTCTCGGTCGCGCCGCAAAAGGCCCATCTTTCCGACGACGAACTCATCGGCGCGGCCGTCAAGGCCTGCGATATGTACTTCGATCGTGGCGGGTTCCACATGAACTTGAATGTCGTCGACAAAGAGACGCTCGAAGACGCGATGAAAAATCCCGACAAGTATCCACAACTCACCATCCGAGTTTCTGGATATGCGGTCAACTTTGTACGGCTGACGCGAGAGCAACAATTGGACGTCATCAGCCGAACCTTCCACGGCCAAGTAAGCTGAGAAACTCCTATGTCGCATCTTGGCCACCTCGAGGCCGGAAATCGTCACGATCTCCATGTCGGCATTTCGCCGGATGCGCCGGATGAAAGCGAACTCGAAGACGAGGCCGACGGCGCATTCGGCTACGCGCACTCCTACGAGACGGCTTCGCGTTATGACGGTCCGGGCTTGCGGGTTGTCTTGTTTGTCTCTGGCTGCCTGCTCCGCTGTTCGTATTGCCACAATCCGGATACCTGGCACCTCAAGGATGGTACGTACATTGCCGCCCAAGAAGTCATCGACCGGTTAGCCAGTTTTGCTCCCGCCCTCAAAGACCTTGACGGTGGCTTGACCATTTCGGGTGGGGAACCGATGGTCCAACTGGCGTTTACACGCCGAATATTAGCCGGAGCGAAACAGCTTGGCCTTCATACGGCGATAGAGACATCAGGTTTTTTGGGCGATCGGGCCGGCGACAAATATCTGTCCGTTCTCGACCTTGTCCTCCTCGACATCAAAAGCTCAAATCCGGAGACCTATCGCGCGGTGACCGGCCGCGATTTAGCGCCAACTTTGCGCTTCGCCGAACGGCTGGCTGCGATCGGTAAGCCTGTGTGGGTCCGCTTCACGCTGGTGCCGGGCTTTACGGACGATCCCGCGAACGTCGAAGGCATCGCCAAATTTGTTGCGCCCATGAAGAATGTGGAGTGGGTCGAGGTCCAGCCCTTTCATCAGCTCGGCGCCTTCAAATGGAAAGCGATGAACCTTGAATACAAGCACGCCCACACCCCGACCCCAACACCGGATTTGATCGAGCGCGTTCTCGAGCAATTCCGCTCCGCGGGTTGCCATGCGCGCTGACCGACCGGCGTTGTGACTAAGGCCAATTTTGAGCTGGAGACGATGTCATGTTCGATCTCGCTCGTGAAGTGATCGGAACGCAGCCGATTCTCGCGGTATTCCTGGCAATTGGTCTGGGCTACCTCGTCGGCCAAATCAATATCTTCGGCTTTTCGCTGGGTGTCGGGGCCGTCCTGTTTGTTGGACTGGCAATCGGGGCATTCGCACCCAAGGCGCGGATAACCGGTCCCATCGGTTTGATTGGCCTGATCATGTTCCTTTACGGGATCGGCATTCTTTATGGCCGACAGTTCTTCGAAGGAATGACCGGCGCCGAGGGTCGCAAATACAATTTGCTCGCATTGGTCGCGGTCATTGTTGGACTTGTGCTCGCACTTGGTTTGGGAAAGATGTTCGCAATCAATATTGGCCAAACGCTCGGACTGTTTGCCGGCTCCATGACAAGCACGGCCACCCTGCAAGCTGCGCTCGATGTCATGGGCAATAAAGCACCATCGATTGGTTACTCTGTTGCTTATCCGTTCGGGGTCATCGGCCCGATTCTTTGCATTTATTTTATGACGCGTCAGGTGAAACCGAAATTCCCACCAAAGGAGCCAAGGGCGCATCTGGGAGAAATTACCCTTGGCGTCAATTGTGACGGCCGGACACTCGATGACCTCAGCAAGGACATTCCGAGCGGCGTTCAGGTAACGATGGTTCGCAAGAGCGGCCAAAATTTCATTGCCTCCCCTGATATGCGGCTGGAAGCAGGTGATGGTTTATTCGTTATCGCAGAACGACAAGATGCGATCGGTGAGGCGGCGGCAAGTCTTGGCA